>OZ255707.1:0-324190 GCA_965277075.1 Candidatus Lustribacter sp. | reverse complement strand
ACGATACGAGTTCGATACTGCCGTTACATAGTGACGTATGGTCGGAGGACTCGCCCTTCGAAGTCGTCCTGTGGATACCGCTGGTCGACGTGCGGCAAACGAAGAGCATGTTTGCGCTGCCGCTCGACCGCGACGCGATGTGGCGCGAACGGATGGCGGCGTACGCCGGGCAAAGCGTTGAGGCGTTTTTCACCGCGCTCGAGCCCGAGGTCGAGTACATCGAGGTGCCGTACGGCCACGTGCTCTGTTTTACGCACACGATCATGCACGGCAATCGCACGAATACCGAAGCGACGACGCGCTGGTCGATGAACGTCCGTTTCAAAGGGCTCTTTACGCCGTATAGCGACAAGCGGCTCGGCGATTTCTTCACGCCGGTCACGTTGCGGCCCGCGTCGCGAATCGGCATGCGCTACCGGCTGCCTCGCGGTTTCGATGGCTGACGGCTTCCGCGGGTACATCGTGAGCGCACCGGTACGCGGATCGCACTACCCGCAGCGCGTGCAGAACCTCGTGGTTCGCGATTACGCGCACCGTTGCGGGCTCGCGTATCGCCTGAGCTTGACGGAGTACGCGATGCCCGGCAGCACGATGATGCTCGCGTCGCTGCTCGATGATCTACCGGCCATCGAGGGCATCGTTCTGTTTTCGCTTTTCACGTTACCGCAATCGGGTGCGAAGCGTCGCGCGATCTTCGACCGAGTCGTCGATGCGGGCAAGACCCTGCATGCGGCCCTCGAAGGGCTTGCGCTTCGCACGCACCGCGATGCTACGGCGTGGAACGAACTGATCGACATCGACGCGATGTTACCGCACACACCGTTCGGCGGCCGCTACGAAAAAGACGCTGCGCCGCTCGGCGCAAACGCCGCGTCTGCGCTGGCGGCGTTCGGGATCAGGCCGGAATCGCCTGACGCTTGAGCAGCCGGACGTTGTAGTAGCGTTCGTCGCCGAGCGCGTTGGGAAAGCGACCCGCGCGATGCCAGCGGCAGATGTCGCGCACCGCATCTTCGATCGTAAAGCGCGCTCGGAAGCCCAGCTCGCGTTCGATGCGCTCCGAGTTCACGCGATAAGAACGCAGGTCATCGCTGTGCGTCGTGACGATGTCGATCGGCGCGCGTTCGGGAAACTCGCATTCGACGACGCCCTTGACGATCGACGCAAGATCGGCGATCGAGCGATTCTGAAAACCGGCGTTGTACGTCTTGCCGGCGATGCGTCGCGCGGGTTCCAGCAACACGCCTTCGTAAAGATCCGTCACGTCTTCGATGTGCAGGTTCGGCCGCAGTTGCGCCCCGCCGAAGACGGTTATCGTTCTGTTGCAGATCGCAAGGTTGGTGAGGATATTGACCGAGAGATCGAAGCGCATGCGCGGTGAGACGCCGCAGACGGTCGCCGGTCGCAAGACCAGCACCGTGAAATCGTCACTCTGCGCAGCGAGGGCGATCGGCTCGCACAACGCCTTAAACTTCGAATAATCCGTGAGCGCGAGCAGTGGGTGCTCTTCGGTAACAGCGGGCGCGTCGCTCACGCCGTAGACCGAACTCGACGATGCGAAAACGAACCGGCGCACGCCGGACCGTTTCGCCTCCTCGACCATCATCGGGAAACAATCAAAGTTGATCGACTTCGCGAGCTGAGGATCGAGCTCGAAACTCGGATCGTTCGACACGCATGCGAGATGGACGACGGCGTCGCAACCGTCGAGTGCCGCGCGCACGGACGCACGATCGCGGACGTCGCCGACGATTTCACGCAGCCCCGCGGCGCCGCGCAACGAGGCGAAGACGTCGCGGCCGTACTGAAACGTGTCGAGGACGGTGACGTGGAAGCCGCGGGCAAGCAACTTCGGCACGAGCACGGCACCGACGTAGCCTGCGCCGCCCGGAACGCAAACGTGACGGATCACGTACGGCCTCCCAAATGCCTGAACCACGACTTTGTCGCGGTCGCGATCGAGTCGGTATTCCAGACCGGCGCGTCGCGCCAGTCGTCGATGCGGTCCAGCATGCGCGCGACGCCGTCATCGAGGGACGTCTGTGCGTGCCAGCCGATGTGCTCGCGAATCCGCGAGACATCCGCAAACGTGCAGTCCGGTTCCCCGGGCCGCTTTGGAATGTGCACAATCTCGCCACCGAGCAGCTCGACGAGCCGGTTTACGCTGTACGTGCCGCCCGAGCCGACGTTCATCACGACGTCGCTCACCGGCGAATCCATCGCCGCCGCAAACGCCGCTGCGACGTCGCCGACATAGGTGAAATCGCGCGTCTGCGTGCCGTCGCCGACGACGGTCATCGGTGCTCCGGCGAGCTTTTGCGCCAGAAACACGCCGAAGACTGCGCCGTATGTTCCGCTGGTGCGCGATCGCGGACCGAACACGTTGAACAGCCGTAGCGAAACGGTCGGGATACCGTACACGGTCCCCCAATGCAACACGGTCTGTTCGCCGAGTTCTTTGGTGAGCGCGTAGGGGTATTGCGGCCGTATCGCGGCCGACTCGGGCGTTGGAAACACATCCGGGATGCCGTAGCACGACGATGATGCGGCGTAGACCAGTTTACGGGCGCCCGACGCGCGCATCGCCTCACACACGCGAAACGTGCCGTGGACGTTTGCGCGGTAGTAATCGCCGGGCCGTTCGATCGACGGCACGATGTCGGCCAAACCGGCCAGGTGAAAGACGCCGGCGGCTCCCGCGAATGCGGTCGTCAGCGCATCGCCGTCGTCGGCGATGTCGGCCCGCACCAGCGTGAAGGCAGCGGACCGCCGCGCGTCGGCCAGATTCTTCTCACGGCCGGTCGCGAAGTTGTCGATCGCGGTAACCGCATGACCGCGCGCGAGCAGCAGATCGACGAGGTGGCTTCCGATGAAGCCGGCCCCGCCGGTAACGACGTAACGCATCATCGCTCAGACGGCGAGGACCGGTGAAGCGGACGCGGCCGCCGCCGCGATGCGCTCGTGTAAGGTCAACGCGATGGCGTGATTGAGGATAAGGTGCCCATCTTCTTGCTGGCCGATACGCGTCGCCGGAACCTTGACCGCAATGTCGGCCAACAGTGCGAGCCGGCCGCCGGTGTCACCGCAAAGACCGACCGTCGTCGCGCCGGCTTCCTTCGCGAAAGCGACGGCGCGCAGGACGTTCGGCGAATTGCCCGAGCCGGAAAGCGCAACGAGCGCGTCCCCGGGCGCGAGCAGCGCCACGAGCTGCTCGGTGAAGATGTCGTCGTAGGCGACGTCGTTGGCGAAGGCCGTCATCGTCGGAACGTTGTCGGTCAGCGCGATCGCGCGAAAACGCGGCTGACCCGCGACAATCGTGCACTTCATCAGGTCGTTCATCATGTGCGATGCGGTGGCGGCGCTGCCGCCGTTCCCGATGACGAAGGTCGTCCCGCCGCGCCGCCAGCAAGCGAAGAGCATATCGACGACACGCCGCACGGCGGCCCGGTCGATCTTTCGAACGACGTCTTCCATTTCGCCGAGATAGCGCGCGACCATATCCATATATCGCGGTTATCGGCCGCGTGCACCGGTCGCTTAAGGCGAGGTCGTGAAGGTCAGCGTCGGGGGAAACGGGGATTGCCCGGGCGCGCGCCTCGCGACGTTGAGGAGCGTCTGCCGCCGCATCTCGGCCAGCACGGGCCGGTCCGGGTAGGGATGAATCACCTCATACATCTCTTTGAGCCCGCCGTGCAAATCGTTCGTGCGTCCGATATTTCCGCGGTCGTGGTCGCGGAATTCGCACGTGACGTGCGGGACGAACACGGGTGTATACCGCTGGAGCATTCGCGTGTGGAATTCGTTGTCCGCGATGACGCTGTCGTTGCGAAACCAGCCGACTTCCGTGAACACGCGCCGATGTTGAATGCATTGATTGACGGAAATCGTCGACGCGATCAACGCGTCGCGCAGATTGACCGTGCGCGAAAACGTCCGCATGTTGAACCCGTACACGCCGTCCGTTCCGTCGGGCTTGGGCCGCATGAAGCGCAGCAGCGCGGAGCTATGCGCAAACGTCGCGCCGCCGGTCAGCAAGCCGTTCATCACGCGGGTGATGTGATCCGGATACAGCCAATCGTCGTCCGGCAAAAAGAGAACGTACTCGCCGGTCGAGGCGCGAAAACCCGTCTCGACCGCCGCCATCGCGCCACGGTTTTTTTTGTGAACGATCAAATGTGCCGCGGCGTGTGCGCCGACGACATCGTCGACCGGGCTGCCCGCATCGTTGACGACGATCAATTCCACGTTCGGATACGTCTGCGCGGCAACGCAGTCGAGGACGCGTGCCAGCATGTCGGGACGATTGTAGGTCGGAATGATGACGCTCACGAGCGGCGCGTCGAGGTCGGAAATCGTCAGCGCCGGGGAAGCGATGCGCGCCGGCGCCGGCGCTGCCGCGGAGACGCTCGCAGGCGCCCCGAGCGCGGCGATGGCGGCGCCGTAGAGCTGGTAGTAGAACAGCCCGTCCCACACCTGAACCTGCGCGACGTATTCGTGCGCACCGCTCGTAAGCGGCGCGACCACGCCGTAGCCGCGTTGCGCGAAGGCGATCGCATCGCCGGGATCGTTCGGCTCGGCGCACACGATGCACGTGGCGCGCGCGAGGACGCCCTCGATCCGTGGATCGTCGGGCGGCAACAGCGGAAACGCCGGGAGCGTTGCCGCTAGCGTCCCGGTTGCGACGCACGTGACTTCACCGTGAATATCGGCCAGCGCCGCGACGTGCAACGCGATAAACTCGGCATTTCGCCGGGGCGCCCAAACGACGATCCCCGGTTGCGACGGCCGCATCCGCTCGACGGCCGGAACGGCCGGAATCGAGGAAACACGCACCATCGCGGGCGCCGGCCGATCGCGAAAGAGCCCGGCGACCCACGTATAATCGGCGTACGACCGCACGAGCACCGCGTCGCAAAGGATGTAGAACTCGTAGGCACCCAGCCGGGCGAGCTCGTCTTCGCCGAAGAAGTCCGAGACGGTCTTCCCGTTGACGACCAGGCTGCCGTTGGCGATGTTTCCCAGATGCTGATCGCGCTGATCCGGATCCGGCGTGTGCGCGATGACGTCGCCCGCAATGCTGTACGTTGCCGCGATGCGCCGATCGTCGAAAAGCACCATCCCGTAGAACGTCTCGCCGCGCTCGCGACGCCGGACCGCCTCGATGTACGCCGGCCCGATCGTCGCGCTCTCCGCGATGATCGCGTCGATGTCGTCGAGCCGTGCGGCGAATGCGGTAGCCGCGTCACCGAACGCGGAGATCATTGCGCGTGAACGGCCGAATCGCTCGTTCGCTGCCGGATCGCGCGATGCGCCGCCGCACGCGCCGCTGCGTCGGCACGGCGAACGGCGTCGAGCGCGAGTTCTTCACGAGGTACGTCAGCGAGCGCTTCGGCGATGCACGGCGAAATATCGGTGAAGCCGATCCGGCCGTCGACGAACGCCGCCACCACGATCTCGTTCGCCGCGGAGAGCGCGGCCGGTTGCGTGCCGCCCGCGCGCAACGCCGCATACGCGAGTCCCAGGCATGGGAAGCGATCGATGTCGGGACGTTCGAAGCCGAGCGCCGTCACCGTCGCGTCGTGCGCTCCGCCCAGCGCGACGAGCGGATCGATCGCGTCGTAATCGGGCAGACGATCCGGATAGGCGAGTGCGTAGCCGATCGGGAGCCGCATATCCGGCGGCGCGAACTGACCCAGCACGTTGCCGTCGGTAAAAATTGCGAAACCGTGCGCGACGCTCGTGCGGTGCACGAGCACGTGGATGCGATCCGCCGGCAACGCGAAGAACCGGCTCGCTTCGATCACTTCGAGCCCTTTGTTCATCAACGTTGCCGAATCGATCGTGTTCTTCACACCCATGTTCCACGTCGGATGACGTAACGCGTCGGCGACGTTGGCCGTGCGCATCTCCTCGAACGTCTTGGTCCAGAACGGTCCGCCGGACGCGGTCAGCACGACGCTCGCGACACGCTCTCGCGCTTGGCCTTCGAGGCATTGAAAGATTGCGCTGTGCTCGCTGTCGACCGGCAATAGCCGGGAACCGCTGCGTCGCGCGTGCGCGAAGAGTAACTCGCCCGCCGCGACGACCAGCTCTTTATTTGCCAGAGCGATGTGGATACCGGCGTCGACGGCGGCGAATACCGCGTCGAACGCGACGGCGCCGTCCGTCGCCGCGAGTACGACGTCGGCGCCGCTCTCGACCGCGACACGGTACAGACCCGCCGGACCGTCGTCACCCGACGCGACGACCGGCGGCGCAAACGTCGCGACTTGTTCCGCCAGCAACGTCACGTTGCGACCGGCGGCGAGCCCGGCGACGCTGAAGCGGTCGGGGTAACGCGCGATGACGTCGAGTGCTTGGCGCCCGATGCTGCCCGTCGAACCGAGGATCGCGACGCGTTTCTTGGTCACGGGCATCGCCTTTCGCGTTACGACGCGGAGAGTCCGTGGGGAATCATGCCGATCAGCCACAGCGCAAAATAGAACGCGATGCCGCCGAACAAATACGAGTCGAAACGATCGAGCACGCCGCCGTGACCGGCGATCAGCGTGCCGGCATCCTTGACGCTCGCGTCGCGTTTGAGCGCGCTTTCGACGAGATCGCCGGCCTGCGCGCCGACCGAGGTGACGGCTCCGACGAACGCGCCGTCCCACCATGCCGCGTGCAACCACGGGGTCAATTCTGCCGCACTGCCGGCGCACACGGCGACCACGAATCCGCCGAGCGCTCCTTCGACGGTTTTCCGCGGTGAAATCGACGAGAGCGGCGTCCGCCCGATCGCGACGCCCACAACCATCGCGAAGATGTCGGTTAACGCAATGAGGACGATCGCTTCGATCGTGGCCGCGATCCCAATTTCGGGAACCGCGCGAATCGCGATGAAATACGTCGTGAGTTTGCCGAGGTAGAGAACGCCGAACAGGGTGACGGCACTACGGGTCACGTAACCGCCGGTCCCGGAAAACATCGCCGTTGCGAGCGCCACGACCAGGGTCGTTGCGAGCAAGGCCCCCTCGTAGCGTTCGATCAGGCGGACCTGCGTGAGAACCTCATACGCGATCACCGCCGCCGCCGCGACCGGGAGTTCGAGGGCGGTACCTTTGCGCGCGCAAAGTTGCGCAAACTCCCATAGACATCCGAGCGCGACGGCGCCACACAAAAATGCAAATCCCGGTGACCAAAAGACGAGGCCGATGCCGGCCACGGCCAGCGCCAACCCGACGATCACGCGGCGCGGCCACGCCGCTCGCTTCGCGCCCACGACGGGCGCCGCAGTCATGCGGTCCCGATGCGCCGGTAGCGCTCGTATCCGCACGTCACGTCGAGGACATCGCCGTTGTCGCGCACGCGCAGCACGCGTAACGTGCCGCCGCCATCGGCCGGGTACGGGGGGACGAGCACGTGCATCGCGTGCGCGCGGTCGCCGAGCGCGCTACGCGCGACGTCCCACGGCAGCAGCACGAGATCGCTCATACTTCCATGATCTCTTTTTCTTTGCCGCCGACGAGCTCGTCGATGACTTTGACGAATTTGTCCGTGAGCTTCTGCACCTGATCGCTCCCGCGTTTGACGGCATCTTCGGTGATATCGCCGCTCTTCTGCAGTCCCTTGATCTCGTCGACCGCCTTGTGGCGAATCGTGCGAACCGCGACCTTGTGCTCCTCGGATTTCTTCTTGATGACCTTGACCAGATCTTTGCGACGTTCTTCGGTCAAGGGCGGAATCGAGAGACGGATTTGGCTTCCGTCGATATTCGGGTTGAGTCCGAGATCGCTGGTCTCGATCGCTTTGCGGATCGCACCGACCTGATTTTTATCGAACGCGGCGATCAGCAGCGAGCGTCCGTCGGGCGAGTTGACCGTCGCGACCGACTTGAGCGGCACCGTCGCGCCGTACGACTCGACCTGGATGCGGTCGAGCAGCGCGGGGGTCGCGCGGCCCGTGCGAATCGACGCAAAATCGTTACGTGTCGCCTCAATCGCTTTGTTCATTTTCGATTCGGTATCTTTGTACACGTCGTCCAACATGCTCGTGCCTTATCTATGCACCGGTCGCGGTCCGCTCGCGCGCGTCAGCCGGACCGACCAGCGTCCCGATCGGTTCGCCGAGCGCCACGCGGCGGATGTTGCCGGGCGTGTTCATATCAAACACGACGATCGGGATGTCGTTGTCCATGCACAGTGTGAGCGCCGTATTGTCCATCACTTCGAGCCCGAGCTGCAGCACGTTGAGGTACTCGACGTGCGTGAACCGCGTCGCGGTCGGATCTTTGAACGGATCAGCCGAATAGACACCGTCGACCTTCGTCGCTTTGAGAATCGCTTCGGCGCCCATCTCGACGGCGCGTAGTGCCGCCGTCGTATCGGTCGTGAAGTACGGGTTGCCGGTGCCGGCCCCGAAAATGACGACGCGGCCCTTTTCCATGTGCCGCAGCGCGCGCCGCCGGATGTACGGCTCCGCGATCTGATGCATCTCGATCGCCGTCTGTGTTCGCGCGGGCACGCCGAGCCGTTCGATCGCGTCCTGCAACGCGAGCGCGTTGATCACGGTCGCGAGCATGCCCATGTAGTCCGCTGTGGCGCGTTCCATGCCGACCGCTTCGTGCGGCTTCCCGCGCCAAATGTTTCCGCCGCCGACGACGACGGCGACCTTCACGCCCTCGCGGTGGACGTCGACGATCTCTTGCGCCATCCGCGTCGTCGTGTCGACATCGACGCTGCCGCCGCTGCCGGCGAACGCTTCGCCCGAGAGCTTGAGAAGGACACGACGAAAACCGGGCGGCGGCAACCTACTCGCCCAAGGCGAATTTCGCGAAGCGGCGGACGCTCATCTTTTCACCGAGCACGCCGGAAACGCCGTTGACCAACTCGCCGACCGTGACCGAGTCGTCCTTGACGAACGACTGTTCGAGGACGACGTGGTCCTCGAACCACTTGTTGAGCTTGCCTTCCACGATACGCTCGGCGACCGCCGGCGGCTTTCCCTCGGGAACCTGTTTGACGAACTCGGCTCGGAGCTCGTCGATCTTTGCCGCCGGGACCGACTCGCGATTGAGGTACTCGGCCGGCATCGCCGCAATGTGCATCGCGACGTCGCGCACGAGGTCTTTGAACGTATTGTTGCGCGCTACGAAGTCGGTCTCGCAGTTGATCTCGACGAGCACGCCGACTTTCCCGCCGGTGTGAATATACGAGCCGACGAGTCCTTCGTTGGCGCTGCGTTCGGCCTTCTTCTCGGCTTTCGCCTGGCCTTGTTCTTGCAATAACGCCTTCGATTTAACAAAGTCGCCGTCGCACTTTACCAGGGCATTGCGGCAATCGATCATGCCGGCGCCGGTGTCTTCACGCAGGCGCCGAACATCATCGGCGGTCGGTTTATACGTCGTTTGCATGTGATGATTCTCGAGCGAGGTAGGTATTAAACGGGAGCGGCTTCGGGTTCGTCGGCGGTCGCATCGGCGGCCAAGTCGCTGTACTGTTCATCGTACGACGTCGCGTCGAACGACGACTCGGTTTCCGTCTTGCCCTCGATGATGGCATCGGCAATTTTGCCGACCATCAGACGAACGGCGCGAATCGCATCGTCGTTCCCCGGGATCGGATAGTCGATCTCGTCCGGATCGCAGTTCGTGTCGATGACCGCGATGATCGGGATGTGCAGCTTCTTGGCCTCGAGTACCGCGATGCGCTCCTTTTTCGGATCGACGATGAAGATCGCGTCCGGCAAACGGTGCATATCTTTGATGCCGCCGAGGAAGCGTTCGAGCTTCGTCAGCTCCTCGGTCAGCTTCGAGACTTCTTTCTTGGGAAGCAGATCGAAGGTGCCTTGCTGGCGCATCCCTTCGAGTTCGCGCAGTCGTGCGATGCGTTTCTGAATCGTCGCGAAATTCGTCAGCGTGCCCCCTAGCCAGCGCTGGTTCACGAAGAACGTGCCCGCGCGCTCGGCTTCTTCTTTTACGACGTCTTGCGCTTGCTTCTTCGTTCCGACGAACAGAATCACGCGACCCTCGCGCGACATCTGCCGGACGTCTTCATAGACGTTGTTGAGCATCGCGAGCGTCTTGCCGAGATCGATGATGTAGATGCCGTTGCGCTCTTGGAAGATGAACGGCTTCATCTTCGGGTTCCACCGGCGGGTCTGGTGGCCGAAGTGGACGCCCGCCTCGAGCAGGGCGCGCATGGAAACAACCGACATTCTGGACCTTTCTGAAGCCCCCGCGACGCGCCATCTTAGCCATGCGGATCCGGGCACATGACACCCATCCTCCGGACGGGTGAAGTTATCGTGGCCGCGGCAAACCGGGCCCCAACCGCTCGATTGTACCACGGGACCGGTCGCGCATCTAGAGGAGCCGCTGGTTCGGATCGGGATACCGACCGCATGGGGACCGAGAGTGTGGGCGACCCGCTCCGCGATGCGCTTCGACGGATCGGCACGGTGCCGGCGGCCCGCGATCGGCTCGTCGCCGATCTCCGCGATCTCGAACCGACCCTCGCCGTGCCGGGCCTCAACGTCCGCGCCGACATCACCGGTCCGATCGTCGACGCCCTCTTCGAAGACGGTGAAGCGATCGACGTCACGCTCGCGAGCGGCATCCGCTTCCGCTCGATCTATACGAGTTCGCACATCACGCGCGACCTCGTGTTGCGGGTCGACGACCGGCCGGATCACGTGTTCGAACCGCAGACGACAAAGACGCTGCTCGGTCTCGCGCGCGGAGCGCGCAACGTCCTGATCGGCGGCGCATATTCCGGCGATCACGCAATCCTCATCGCCGCGCAAATCGCGGCCCAGGGGGGCGTCGTCCACGCGTTCGAGCCGAACCCCGTACAGAATGCGATTTTGCGCGAGAACGCGACCCGCAACGGCTTGACGAACGTGCGGGCAATCGCGCTGGGCCTGTGGGACGAGCCGTCGGCACGACTCTCCTTCGTCGGGACCGACGCCCTCGCGAGCACGCAAGCCGATGCCGACGGCGATATCGCCGTGATCACGATCGACGACTACTGCGCACGCGAAAACATCGATGCGCTCGACCTGATCATGCTCGACATCGAAGGCAGCGAACTCCCCGCGTTACGCGGCGGCCGCCGCATGTTGCAAGACGCGCACGCACCGGCGATCGTCTTTGAGATGAATCGCCAATACGTCGACTGGTCGGACGGCTTGCGGAACACGACGATCGGCGCATTCCTCATCGAGCTCGGCTACAACCTCTACGGCATCCGCGATTATCAGTCTCACGTTGCGATGCCCGGACGCCCAGTCGAACTCGTCCCTGCCGATACCGCTTACCTCGACGGTCCGCGTCACGGTTTCAACATGCTCGCCGTCCGCGACGCATCGATCGTCGCCGATCCACTCTTTCGCATCGTCGAGCACGTCAGTCCCAAACTGCTGACCCATCGCGACCCGAGTTTGCACGCGCCGCGCTTTTGATCAGCGCCGGCGAAGATACCCGCCCGGACCGTCGCTCAGCAGAAGCCGATCGCTGAGCGCGACGTCGACGTCGAACGGCGGATTCGTCGCCAGCCACGCTTCGAGCGCTGTTTTCGGATTGCGCTGCTGATTCCAGGCACGCTGGAGGTCGAGTTCGGCCGGCAAGTCGGCCACGGCAGTGCCCATGCAAACGAGATAGTTCCCGCTCGTCACGAACGGCGCATACGCATCGAGTTCCGCCCGCACGTGGTCGTGCGTGTGCAGCGAATCGAGCACGACCATCACGCGATCGTGGCGCGCGACGATCTCCGCGAGTTGCGCCAAAATCTGCGCATCCGTCGACGAGCCGTTCAGCACGCGGATACGTTCGTGCAGCGGGTGCGCAACAATCGCCTCGGCATTGTGCGCTCGCAAGTCGATTTCGACGCCGATCACTTCACCCGGGAGATCCATCAGCGCCAACAGCGACGCGTAGAGAATGAGCGAGCCGCCATGCGCCACACCCGTCTCGACGATCAACGTGGGGCGCGTTTCCCACACGATCTCTTGCAGCGCGATGACGTCTTGCGGGTACTGCACGATCGGGCGCCCGAGCCAGCGAAAATTCAGGTAGTATCGATACTCGAATGCCTTTGCGTTGAGCGTTCGAATCGCGGCGCGCACCTCCGGATCTGCGGCCATGGCGGCGATCCGTTGCGGGTCGCGAGGGTCGTTCGGATCGAGCGGCGTGATGGACATCGTGCAGCTTTCTTGCGCCGGGGGAGCATTTCATCGTCGGAGAAAGGCGCACGTCGATGCCCAAGCGCTTCACAATCGTCGGCGGTCGCGGCTTCATCGGCAGCGCGCTGGCCGGATCGCTGCGCTCCGCCGGCCACGACGTTTCGATCGTGGCGCATCGTGACGATCTCGCCGGCGCAGCGCTCCATCACGTGGTTTACGCGTCGGGAATCGCGGCTTCGAGCGCGGATGACCCCGGGTATGCCTTCGCAGCGCACGTTGGCGGCGCCGAGCGAATTCTCACGCGGAGCAGCTACGATTCGTTCCTCTATCTGTCGTCGACCCGCGTCTACGGCACGTTGGAACGAACCGACGAGGGGGCGCCTCTCATCGTCGCTCCCGGCCTGGACGACGTCTATCGCATCTCGAAAATTGCCGGCGAGGCACTGACGCTTGCGAATGCATCGCCGGCCGCACGCGTCGCACGGCTCTCGAACGTCGCCGGCGCTTCGTACGAGTCACCGCTCTTCTTGAGCGACGTGTTACGCCAGGCCGCGCACACCGGACGGGCCGACGTCCGGACGCAACGCGCGTCGGCGAAGGACTACATCTCGATCGACGACGTATGCCGGTACGTCACGCAGATCGCGCTCGGCGGCGGCAAACGAATCTACAACGTCGCGGCCGGAACCAACATCGAGAACGGCGCGATCTACGACGTGTTGGAACGGCTCGGCATCGCCGTCGCAATCGAGCCGGCAGCGGCACTCGCACGGACGCCCGTCATCGCCGTGCGGCGGCTGCACGACGAGTTCGGTCCAGCTCACGACGACATTCTTGCGCTCGTGCCGGAGTTGCTGGCGCGCTTTCGCGGGCGGGCCGGTCGCCCCGTTTAGGCGCGCGCCGCGATCTCGGCGAGCACCGTCTCAATACCGGGTGCGTCGCGGTCGGCCGGTGAAAGCGTCGGTGCTGCGATCGGCCATGAAATTCCGGCGCGCGGGTCGTTCCAGCAAACAGAGCGCGCCGCCGACGCTGCGTAACGCGACGACATCGCGTACAGCACGTCGGTCTGGTCGGTCAGCGTCTGGTAGCCGTGGGCGCAGCCGCGCGGAACGAACAGCGCGGCGCCGTCCTCCGCGTCGAGCTCGACCGTTTGCGCGCGCAGAAACGTCGGTGATGCCGTTCGCAAATCGACGAACGCGTCGAAGATGCGTCCGCGAACACAGCGAACGTATTTGTCCTCGCCGTGCGGCTCGAGTTGCAGGTGCAGGCCGCGTAAAGTGCCGGCGCGCGTGCTGCGCGCGAGCGATTGCTGCGGGAACGCAACCGGCAGTCCGTGATCGGCAAACTCGTCGACGCAAAATGTGCGCGCGAAAAACCCGCGCTCGTCGACGCGGGTGGAGAGGCCGATGAGATAGGCGCCGGCGATCGCAAGCTGCGCGAACTCCACCTTGGCCGCTTTACGGTGCTCTAAAGCTCCTTCTCCTTCCGGCCGACATAAAACGAGATGGAGCTTGCCCCAGCCGATGATTCGCCGCCGCTGATCAGCGTCATCATCACCTCGTACAACTACGCGCATTATTTGAACGCGTCGATCTCGAGCGTTCTCGGCCAGGATTTTCCGAGCTTCGAACTCATCGTCATCGACAACGCATCGACCGACAACACGGACGACGTGGTCGCGACGTTCGCGCGCGACGCGCGGCTGCGTTTCATCAAGAACGCCACCAATATCGGGCTCACGCCAAATCACAATCGCGGTCTCTCGTTCGCACGCGGCGCCTATATCCTCTTCCTCTCGGCCGATGATATGATTCTCCCGGGACACTTGCGCCGCTGTTACGATTATTTGCAAGCGCATCCGGGAACGGACGTGCTCTATACCGGGACGCTGTTCATCAACGCGCAGGGCGAGGCGATCGGCATCCGGTCGATGAGCGGTCAGCTGCCGGTCGACTATGACGGCGGACGCAACGAATTCGCGCAACAGCTCAGCGAAGGCTGTTACGTTCCCTGGCCGAGCATGTTGATTCCGCGCCGCCTCTACGACGAGCTGGGGCCGATGCATGACGACTTCATTGCGTCAGACTATGAGATCACGGTGCGTTGGGCGGCGGCCGGAAAACGTTTTGCTTATCTGCGCATTCCGTCGTGCGCGATTCGCCTTCACGGTCCGCAGGCCAGCGGAACGACCTACGTCGCTTCGGGGCGCGATATCGATGAGTACGTTCGTATCCTCGAAATGTACGTAACGCCCGAACACTATCCGCAACTGCGCGGATACCAAACGGCGATTGCCGGTCATCTGCGCTGGCGCGCGGGATTCTACGGCGAAACGTCGGGCAAATCGCTGGCGCCCGAGCTCGTCGCGAGGGTGGAGGCGATGACGGCGCTGCTCGAACGCATCCCCGACGGTGCACCGGCCGACGCGCTCGACGGCGCGCCGTTGATCTCGGTCGTCGTCCGCATCGGATCGGTTCGCGAACTGGTGCAGGCGCTCGACGCGTTGGCACGACAGGTCGATGCGCCGCCGTTCGAGACGATCGTCGTCGGCGAGGGGGGCCCGGATTACAGCGCGATCCTGCGCATGCGCCCGGACGCCGAGCACGTGCGCTTCGTGCGGATGGACGGCGTCAACGCGGGCGCGGCTCGGAATACCGGTATCCGGTTGGCCGCCGGTCGCATCGTCGCGTATCTCGAGCCGGGCAGCAGCTTTGAACCGTGGCAGCTGGCGAATTTGGCGGCGGCGTTCGCGGCCGGCGCGTCGATCGTGCGTACGACCAACGCCCGGCTGTATCTCGCAGAAAGCCATGACGGCACCGGGGACACGATTTTCCGGCAGACGGCGATCGCCGGACTCTATCGCGGCGACGAGGATTCGGATCGCGACTACATCGCGCCGTCGATTCCGATCGACACGGTCGCACACGTGCGAGCGCTTTTGCAGCATATCGGTCCGTTTCGCACCGACTGGTCCTACGGTGAAACCTGGGAATTCTGGTTGCGCCTGCGGCGTTTCCCGGTGACCACGATGGCGAACGAAGGCGTGCGCGTCGGCTTGCTGCAGAGCAACAGCGTACCCGACGGCGCCGCATTCATCAGCGCCGTCCGCAGCGTGTACGAAACGTACGTCGCGCCGGCCGGGTCGGCACCGACGGTGCGGCGCGATGCCTTTCTGCGCGACATGTCACGCTGGTTCGAGCAGCGTTCGACGCTGCTGACCGATCAAGCCGTCACGGTGCAATTCATCGCCGACCTGCACGGCATCCAGCGCGCGACCGTCGCAATCTAGCCGCACGTTCACCACACGCGCCACGGGGGACGGCCGCCTTCCCATAACGCCTCGAGGTAGTTCTTGTCGCGCAACGTGTCGAGCGGCTGCCAGAAACCGTCGTGGCGAAAGGCGGAGAGCTGACGATCCGCCGCAAGACGCTCAAGCGGTTCGCGTTCGAAAATCGTCGCATCACCGTCGATCAGATAATCGAACACCCCCGGTTCGAGCACGAAGAACCCGCCGTTGATCGTTCCGCCGTCGCCCGGCGGCTTTTCGACGAAGGCCGCTACCGCGTCATCGGCGTCAAGATTCATCGCGCCGTAGCGGCCCGGCGGCACGACCGCCGCAACCGTTGCCAGCCGACCGCGGGCGCGATGGTGTGCGATCTCGCGCGTGATATCGATACTCGAGAGCCCGTCACCGTACGTGAAGCAGAACGTGCCGCCGCCGGCAACGTATTCCTTCACCCGCAAGAGCCGTCCGCCGGTCATCGAATCGGGTCCGGTATCGACGAGCGTGACCGTCCAATCTTCCGTTTCGCTCTTATGAATCGTCCACGACTCTTCGCGCAGATGAAACGTCACGTCGGCCGTATGCAGCCGATAATTCGCAAAGAACTCTTTGATCATGTAGCCCTTGTAGCCCAGGCACACGACGAACTCGTTGATGCCGTGCGCCGCGTACATCTTCATGATGTGCCACAGAATCGGACGTCCGCCGATTTCGATCAGCGGCTTGGGTCGGAGCGCCGATTCCTCCGTGATTCGCGTGCCGTATCCACCGGCGAGGAGAACTGCCTTCACGAGCTAGTGATCGGGCTACCGGCTTGTCGGATTTAGCACAACGCCAAACCCGGTAAATTCCGGCTCGTTCAAGCCGATGGTAGTGAAAGGCGGGTCCATCGAACCGCCTGGTCGTGCGAAAACCCGTAAATGAACGAACTTCGGAGACGCACCTTGAGCGAGGCGGAAGCGATCTTGTCAGCGATCACCACGCAACGAGGTAGAATACGAGTGGGAGCGACCATGCCGCATCGGATGGGCGTCCACGAATGATGCCCTACTACCAGCATTTCGGGCTGGAGCGAGATCCGTTTATGGACACCGCGGACCCGCACTTTTACCGCTCGACCGGGAATCTCGCCCACGCGAAGAACCGCCTCGTGCAGTCGATCGAGCAGTCGCGCGGACTGATGGTCGTGGTAGGCAATCCGGGAACGGGCAAGACGAGCCTCGCCGGCGCGGTCGAACGTGAGTTGCTCAATCGCGATAACGTCCGGCTCGGCAAGATCCTCGATCCGAGTTTCGCAGGCGACGTTGAGTTTCTCGTGACGATCGGGCGTGCGTTCGGCCTGGCATTTCCGCCGCGCTCCCCGTCGGCGTTGAAAAACGCGTTGAAGAACTTCTTCTACGACGCTGCCGTCACCGAATCGGCCACCGTCGTGCTCTTCATCGATGAGGCGCAAAATCTCAGCGACGACAATCTCGAAACATTGCGCCTGCTGTTGAACTTCGACGTTCCGGAGCGCAAGCTGCTCAACATCGTGCTGTTCGGGCAAAGCGAATTTCGCGATCAAGTCAACCGTCGCCGCAACTTGGCCGACCGCGTCGCCGGTTGGATCGACCTCGCGTCGCTTCCGCATGCCGACATGCGCGCGCTGCTCGCGCACCGTCTCGCACGTGCGGGCGGCGGTACCGCCGATCTGGGAACGGTCTTTGCGTCGGATGCACTCGACGTCATTATCGAATCGTCGCTCGGCACGCCGCGCCGATTGCTGACGCTCGCCCACGCATCACTCGAAGAAGCGGCGTTGCGCGGACATCCGCGCGCTTTGCTCGTCGATGCGGAATCAGCGATCCGCGGCCGCGGCATGAAGGTCACAATACCCGGCAACGACGTCGCCGCCGACGTGACGGAAGCGCCGAAAAAAGCGCGGCGGTGGCCGTGGCTTGCCTTGCGCCTGCCCTAAGGCGTCGTCGTGGAACACCATCCGATCGACGATCTCTTCGACCGTAATGCCGACATGCGTCTCCTCGAACTTCGGCATAGCGATTCAGGCCGGACCGGCAGCGCATTACGGCACGTAACGGAGTTCGTCGGCAGCGACATGACTGCGAGCGACGCGCATCATCCAACGCAGGCAAATATGCCGCGTCTCCGCGTAGCGGTTGGCGCGGCACCGCAAACCGGCGTGATCGCCGGCGCGCTGATTGGGGTCGCGATCGACGTGTTCAACGACGGAACAGCGCCCGCTCCGGAGTCGACGCTCATGATCTCGCTGCCGATCGAGGCAGAGTTTCGGACCGCCACGTTGCGCGTCGACGGGCGCGAAGCGTTGGCACCCGAGCGGCTCTTCGGCCAAGGGCTGCCCATCGGACGGCTGCCCGGCGGGACGTCGTCGAAGGTCATCTTTCAGCTGCAGGTTCTCACGGGTCTCAATCCGCTTTATTTGCAACCGCGTCTCATCGCGAAGGGCGTGCCCGTGGTCGGCGCACCGGGGCTCTCGATCAAACGCGGGTGCGTTACGAGTCCTGCGGTATCCGCCGAACGTCCGTTCTATGAAATCGCGGAGGAAGAACACGACGCGCGCGAGGCTGAAGTCGAGCTGCCGATCGTGCCGGGGTTCGTCGCTCCGGAGCCGGAGCCGCAGCCGCAGCCGCAGCCGCCACCGCCCGCGCCGCAGACGACGGCCGCCGCGCCGGCCAGCAAAAAACCACCGCTCGCGGCCGCGCCCGTCGAGCTGCGGATGTCGCGCTTTCGCACCCTGCGGCAGAACGACGTCGCGCTACTCGGGCGTTTGTTCGCGGCGGAACATCCAGGAATCATCGCGCACTACGTCATGATCTCGAGCCTCGCGTGCAACGAGACCGAAAGCGGCACCGACACGACCGGTTACGCATCGTTCTTGCAGACCGACGGCCAATCACTCGGCCGCGCCCTCGTCGTCTCGCGCTTGGGAAAGACTATGGAGTATCGCGTGCAGCAATCAGCGTTGGATGAACTGGCGTTTCCGTGGCATCCGTCGGAGAGCCGAATCGCCGGCGGCCCGAACGCTCCGCGGCGTTTGCGGCGCGACCTTCGCGAGACGGAATGCCGCGCGATCGACGGTCTCGCGCGGCCCTCGAATCGCGATCCGCACTTGCGCCTGCGCATCGCGCTCTTAGGATTGGCCGGCTCAACGCTCGAAGGGGTGCCGCGCGCTGCCGCCGACACGGCGCTTACGGCGCTCACGGCGTACCGCGCGGCGCTGCTCGCCTGGATGATACCGCTGTGCGTTGCGTCGGAAGCATCAGCCGCAACGCCGCCGCCGCCGTCCGACATCGATGTCGCGGGCCGGCGTGTGGCGGCGGCACTCGGAGCCGCGTACGGCGCCTGATGCTGCGCATTCTCTTGGGAATCGCCACGGCCGGATCGCCGTCGAAGCCGTTCCTCGAAGCGCTCGGCGCGCTCCGCCTTCCCCCGACCGTCGCCGCCCTCGAACGCAGCGTGACGTTCGGAAATTTTATTCCGGCGCAACGCGAACTGATCGCCCTCGACGCCATCGACGGCGGTTACGACTATCTCTTCTTCGTCGACGACGACATCGTGTTTCCGCCGGACACGCTCGAGCTCTTGTTGGAGACGGCGGAAAACGATTCGCAGACCGCCGTCGTCGGCGGCTTGTATTATAGCCGCGATTCGATTCGGCCAATGGCCGTCGCCGCTTGGAACGGAACGGATACGACGACCGCGGCGATCCCCGCGTTCACGACCCGGTCCGTCGACGTCGTTGACGGCATTGGGTTCGGCTGTGCGCTTCTGCGTGTCTCAATGTTGAAAACGCTCGATCCGCCGTTTTTTCCCGTGCACATTTTTATCGAGCGCAGTACACGGACCGTCCGCCAGTGCGACGAAGATTACCGCTACTGCGAACGCGTTCGTGGGGCCGGCGCGACCGTCCGGCTCGATGCGCGGGTTCGCTGCACGCACTACGATCGGCGCAGCGATACGATCGCCCCGCTACGCTGGGAGGCGGACGCCGAAACGGATCATGAGCGCATGATCGTCGCCGAACACGGAGCCGCAAAGCTCGTGCCCTTCAACGCGAGCGTGCCTCGTGCACGCGAAGCGCACGCTGCCGCCGACGTCGTGTATGTCAGCGTCGACTAACGAGCGCTCCCTACGAATTCGTGTCGAGGAAAAGCGACGGACGGTCGACGGTCGTCCGTGTTTTGGCGAACGAGCGAAATCGCTCCATGTTCGCTAAACGCGTAGCGACGGTCGCGTTGAACGAACGCAGCCGCGCGAGCTGCACATCGCGATAGCGCCGCAACCGGTCGATGCGCTTGCGCGTGACATCGGCGTCCGGAGATCCGGGCGTCACGTCACGGAGTGCGATCTCAAGCTCGTGCGTGAGACGCCGCTGCGTTCGCCAGGATGCTTCGCACGTATCCCACGCGAGTCCGGCGATTGCTTCATCGACGACCAACGACTCGCGCTCGAGCTCGAGCAACACGGCTGCGGGCGGCCGGATCATACCACGGCGACGTCGAGACGCGGCTCTTGGCTCGCGAATTCCGCTTTATAGCGGCGGACGGCTTCGGCCCATGCTTCGCGAATCTCGAGCATCTGCGGAAGCACGCTTTCCGCGCGCGACACGTTGCCTTCGACGTTTGCCATGACGAGCTCGTGATGCCAAAACTCGTACAGCAGGTAGTTGCTGCGCGCGAGATCGCCCCCGACGCTGAAGTCGATCGCGTCCATGGCCGCCGCGCACGAGCGTTGGGCCATGCGCAAGAGGTCGTGGCGCCCTTGGATGTCGTTCGGTTCGGATTTCATCCGTTCGATCGACTTGCGCGTCCACATGGTGATCGCGTCGAAAATCTTGACCGTCAGGTCTTCCTTGGAAAGTGTCGCGAGCGACGCTTCCAAGTAGCGCATCGTCGGTGTGGTCGAGCTCATGATTGGGGCTTAGTGTCCGATCGCCGCAATTTCCGATTGCAGTGATTGCAATTGGGCGATTTGGCTCTCACTCGCCGTGAACTGCGCGCGAAGCTGATTCGCTTGATTATTCGCTTCTTTGGTAATGGAAGCGACCTGCTTGTCGATCGAGTCGATCTGCTGATTGTTCGAGTCGAGCACGACGGAGAGCAGCACGCTGCTCAAGTTCTGCGGCGTGATCGCACTATTCGCGAGAAACGTCGTCAGGCCGTTTGCGTTCGCGAGATATGAACCGAACGTGTACGCGAAGCCGGTCGGGACCGTCGCCGTGGCGCCTTGCGCGGCGAGCGCACCGGCTTTCGGCGGAACGAGCGTGAAAAGCGATTGAACGGCCGCCGTATTGGCCGCGTATGCAGCTTCAAAGGCGGCCGTGTCGAGCGGAGCGAGCGTGCCGTCCGTGCTCCCCTGCACGGTAACCGTATTCGTCGAATCGGTCGCGTCGCTCGAGTCGCTGGAATCACTGGCCGTGCCGACGGTCTGCGAGGCGGTGTTGAGCTTCAGTCCGACGGATGCCAGCGAGTTGTAGGCGGTCGAGCCCGATGGAATAATGCCGCTTACGAGCTGAACGAGTTGGTCGCGCAGATTGGAAATCTGGAAGTTGCCGTAGAGTGAACCGCCGCCGGAAGACGCCGATGTCGACGTACCCGTCGATCCGGTTCCCGTCGTAACGGTCGGCGCCACCAGATCTTTGTTCAACTCGCGGATTGCGGTGTTGTAGCTCGTGACGAATTTGTTGATAGCGGTTTCGGCTTGCGACGGATCGCTCGCGACCGAGACCGTATAGTACGTCGAGCCGGGCGGCAATGCCGGCGACGAGTTGGTCACGGTCAACGTGAACCCGGGGACCACGTTTGCAAAGTCGTCGGTTGAACTGTACGCAACGTGCGTTCCGGTGTTGTCGGTGTACGTCACCGACGCTTGCGTTCCCGATGTCGTGGTTCCGGTCGTGAGGCCGGTGGCCGAGAGGAAATTGCTCGTGTCGCTGCCTTTGCCGACGAGAATGCTCTGAGGCCCCGGTGTGGTCGACGTCAACGTGATCTGCGAGGTGGCGGAGTTGTATTGGGCGGTAACCCCCGCGCTCGAAGCGTTGATCCGGGTGATCACGTTGCTGAGCGAATCGGTCGCCGGGTTGACGGTGAACGCAACGCCGTTGATCGTGAAGGTGCCGGCCGTCACCGCGGTCGCAAAGCCGGCGTTGCTGTTTTGATTGAGATTCGAGGTCTCATTGATACCGCCGGCGGACGATGAACTCGTAACGTTTCCGCCGACGATCGGCGCGGTGTCGAGTTTGAGCACTTGCTCGAGGTTGCCGCTGTCGGCGCCGCTGCCGAGCGTGCTCACCGCCGTGCCGACTCCGGCGATGACGCCAAGCGTCACCGTACCGTTTGCGTTGATCGAGTAATTGACGCCCGTTTGCGTCTTGATGTTGTTCAAAATCGTCGTCAGCGACTGCGTCGTCACGTCGTACGAGACTTGCGTTCCGTTAATCGTGATTGAACCGTTGGCAGACGGGCCGTTCGTCGCCGTGATACTCGTGCCGGCCGTGTCGAGCGCAACGGTCGCATTCAACGTGCCGTTGGCTGCGGGATTATTGACGATCGTGGTCGCCGTCGCGGCCGTCTGCGCGTTGATCGCGACGGTACCGGCGATCGCCGACTGGTGTGGAATTTGCTTGAGCGTCGCGGCCGGCGACCCGCTGGCCGTGTTTCCGGGCGTCGCTTTGTAGGCGCCGAAGATCGTCGGATCCGAGAGGGCCGTCAGCGAATCCTGAACGCTACCGATCAAGTTCTTGATCTTGAGAATCGCCGTGTTTTGCGCGTTGATGTTGATCGCTTGCGTCTTGAGCGGCTGCTCTTGCTGCAGCGTTTCGGCGGTGTATTTTTGGATGATCGAGTTGTAATCGATACCCGAGGCGACGCCCGGAAACGTTACCGGCGGTGCATCACCGAGGACGCCGCTGGTGCTCGAGGACGTAGCTGAAACTCCGGACACGTGCTATACCTTCTTGTCGACGACTGCGCCGTTGTCGGCGTTGCTCGTGTCGATCTTCTGAAAAAACTGTGCGAGTGCGATGAGCGACTCGCTCGGGATTTGGACGATCACCTTGTGGGTGAGCGTATCG
This sequence comes from Candidatus Lustribacter sp., assembly GCA_965277075.1. Taxonomy (GTDB): domain Bacteria; phylum Vulcanimicrobiota; class Vulcanimicrobiia; order Vulcanimicrobiales; family Vulcanimicrobiaceae; genus Lustribacter. The sequence continues at coordinate 301,661 of OZ255707.1, read as the reverse complement.
GTGAAGACGGTCACGATTTCTTTGCTGTCTTCGGCCTGTTGAAACGAAACCTGCACCGTCGATTCCGGAACGTTGTACACTTTCGCAACATTGCCGGAGAGGGAACCACCACTGCTACTCTCGCCCGCGCCGGGGACCGGCGGTGGTAGGAGGGCCAGGCCGGGAGTCGCCGAGACGCTCGTCTGCGAGCTCCCCTGCGCCGAAGGACCGTTGGTCGGCGGACCGGGGAGATTGCTCGGCGCGGGAGTGCCGTCCGTACCGGCTGGGATCGGCGGTGGCGGAAGCGTGAATGTTGCTGACGCAAGCGTCGTAGCAACGGCCTGAACGTCCATGTTCGAGAGACCTCCTAGTACATACATCGGCGCCCCGGCGGGTGAGTTTAGACGGTTGACGCGATCTTCGCATAGCCCGCGACGACCGCCGCGGCAGCGGCCGCGAGTTGTTCGCGGGCAGCACTCGATGCGACGCCGACAACGGCATCATTGCGCGCGGCGGCGTCGAGCGCTTCGCCGATCCCGCGCGCGACGTTCACGACGTTCGCCGGATCGACGCGCCAGCGTTCGGGCAGCGGGAGGTCGAACCAGCGCGCGGTCGAGACGACGATGGCCGCACCGGCTGCGGCAGCGGTCATCAGGCGACCGTGTCCGCGAGGTATCCAGACCGCATCGGCCACCACGGCCGCCGCGCGATAGAGCGCGTTTACGACGCCGGGCGAGGGTTCGGAGATGAGCCGTGCACCGGCGGCGAACTCGCGCAACCGTTCCGCGTATCCCGGATCTTCGACGTTCCCGCTGAACACGACGGGAACGCCGACATCGGCACATGCGCGCGCGAGGACGAGTTGGTTCTGAGCGGGCCCGATCGGGGCGTGCACGAGCACGAACGATTCGTGCCCGACCAGCGCCCCGACTACTTCGTCCGGCTCGAGCACGATCGGCAACGGCGGTACGACGAGCGTGAGACCCGAAGGCCGTACCCGTTCCATCGCTTCGCGTTCCCGCGCCGAGTGAACGAAGACGATGTCGGCCGACCGCAACACGCGATCGCCGTCGGCCCAGCCGGTTTCCGGCGGCGCGAACGTCATCGCCGCGGTGACGCCGTCGACCTCGACGCCGCGCCGTGCCAGCATGTCGAGGTAGCTACGGACGCTGCGGTCGTCGGCGGAATACCCGAAGCAATATGGCGCGACGAGCGATCCCCAGTACCCGCCGCGGTCGGGGCTCTCCCGATGCGCATGCACGGCCAGCGGTACATGGTGTTCGGCCGCCCACGTTGCGACATGCAACGCGAACGCGCCGGCCGCAACGCCGAAGAGGTGCACGAGATCCGGCGTGGTTTCCGCGAGGGCGTCGATGCTCGCCACGGTCACCGGCGTAAAGCCTTCGCGGCGGAGCATCGCGGAGAACGCGGCCGCCTCGTCCGTGTCGCTGTCCGGAATCGCGAGGGCGTCGGGTCGCACGACGAGCGTAATGCGACCGGCCGAGCCGCCGACGACCGGCATATCGATGACCGCCGGCATCCGGCGAAAGGGTTCGCGCTCGGTCGTGACCGCGAAACGTGAGTGGACGGGTCCGTCGGCCGCATCGAACGAGAGCAGGAGATCGCCGGGTAGCGGCATGACGACGGGAACCTGCAAACCGGGAGCCGCAGCGTCGAATCGCACGATTGTCGTTGCGCGCGCCGGCGGCGGTCCGTCGCCGACCGCGAGATCGTAGCCGCCCGCGCCGGCCGCGCTTTCCGTCACGCCGTACCATGCCCGCCCCGTCGGATCGGCGCCGGCGGTAGCGGTGACCGACCCGGCAATATCACGAACGAACGCCGCGCAGCCGGCGGCCCCCGGACCGTACGCCAAGACGCGCGCGTTGCGTGCGAAGCGCCGCGCGAAAACCGCCGGCGCCACGAGCGGGATCGTTCGCGTTAACGGCGCTGCACCGTACAACCCGGCCTCACGCGCACGCACGAAAAGCACCGCGTCGCCGTACAAGATCGCTTCTTCCGCCCGAAATCCGTCGCGGTGCGCGCGCGTTTCCAGATCGGGAAACATACGGTCGACCAGCGCGCGGGCACGGTCGTCGTCGATGAGGCTGGCGTAGGCGGCTGGGAAGACGAGCGGATCGACTTCACGCACGTCGAGCTGCGCGAGATCGATGTAGATCAGGGGTATCGTGAGGCTTCGCCCGTCAGCCTCGAACGTGAGGTCGAGAAACGCGGCCGGTTCGCGACCGCGCGTCACCGGCTCGATGCGCGCGGCCACGAGATGCGCGACGTCGGCGAGTTCGCGAACCACGTTCGGGAGCGCCGACCACGGCTGCAGATCGGGAAATGCGGCGTGCGTCCTCAAACCGTTTCGTACTCACGCAAGCGTGCGTGCAACGCCGACGCGTCGTCGATCGCCTCGACCGCGGTGAGCGCGTCACGTTCGCATGCGGCGAGACGAACGTTTCCTTCGCCCGCGTCGCGCCACGTCGCGATGTCGCGCACGCATTCGACCAGCACGTTGAGCGTTTCGTCCATCGGCACGTCGATCGCGACGAGCATTTCGCGTAACGCTGCGACGGCGCTGCCGACCGCAAAGGTTCCGTCGAGTCCGATCGCGACATCGATCGGATCGCTCGAGCGAAACGTGCGCGCAAAGGTCAACAGCGCGGGCTCGAGCGACGTCCACTCCGTCGCGTCCGCGATCGGGATCAAGACGCGCACGCGGCCACCCGACGGCGCCTGCCGCGGCGCTTCGTGCTGGCGTAGAGGAACGAAATCGCGCGCCGGATCGAAGCCGCGCGGCGTCAGCCATCGCTCCTGATAGCGAGCCAAATGCGGCGCCGAGACATCGAGCGGCGACAGCAGCGACCCCACCTGATCAGCCGGAAACATGTGCGCGTAGGCGTCGTCACAGCGCACTACGTGAAAATTTGCCGAGCGTACGCGACGTGTAAAATCCTCGATGCCGAATCGCGAGAAACCAAACGTCTCATCAAATCCGCCGACGATGTCGAGTACCGCTCGCGCGACGACGAGGACCGGCGTCGTCCCGACATCGGCGAGCATCGCTTCGCGCGCGAACGCCGCGGCGCGGCGATCGGCAAAGGCTTGCAATTCGGCGATGTTCCCGTACGAGAGATCGGGCAGTCCTTCCGGCCGATCGGCTCCGCCGACGCGCGGCACGGCAACGCCCAAGCGCGCGACGCGGTCGAACGCCGCCCGCAGGCGCTCGAGCAGTCCGTGTGTCACCTGCACGTCGTCGCGCACGACGGCGATGGCGTCCGCAGTGCACATCGCAAGTGCATGGTTGAGGCCGACGGCGAGAATCGGATCGACGGTATCGGCGACGAGCCGCACGTCACCGTAACTTGCAAAAAGACGCCGCGTCGTCTCTGCGCCTGCGGCGAATACGGCGGTCGTGGTGCCGGCGGCGCGTTCTTGCATCAGCGCCTGGAGCGTCTGATTCGTTACGACCGGTTGCGATGCGGCGACGTAGACGACGTCGAGCGCCTGAACCCGCGGCAACGCGGGTAATTCGTTCGGCACGACCGGGCCGCGCGGTCCGACCGCGTAGAGGCGCTGCGCGGGTAGCCGGGCGATCGCATCAGCGAGCACGCTGTTCACGGTGTCGCCGCGCAACGTGCCGCCGCCGGTCAGCCGCGCCGAGTGAACCAACACGGCACCGTACGGCGGCTCTCCGTGCTCGAGCGCGAGCGCATACCTGCCGCTGCGTTCGATCCGTTCGATCAGCGCTTCGACCGTCGCGTGGGCAACGTGCGTGCCGGCGGCAGCGAGCAGAACATACCGGTCCCCGGTGCGCGCCAGCGCAGCGCGAACGAGGCTCGCGTCGCGCGATCGATAGGTGACGGTTTCGATCGGCGGCAGCGGGCGTTTCGCATAGCCGCGAAAATTTCCCATGACGCGCGTGTCGCGATCGATGAGCCGCGAACGCAACGCCGGCGGTTGCCGATGCAGCGTGTTCGCCTCCCAGTTTCCGCGGTTCGCATATCGCTGCAAGCCCAGCATGCGGCGGCGAAGCGCCACGCTCTCGCCTTCGCTTGCGAACGACATCGCGGGTTCGCACAGCACGCCGCCGCCGACGGCGTGTGCGGCAACCGCAAGGTCGAGATGAAGCGACGATGGATCGAGCTCGATCTGAGCGGGAAGGTCACGCACGAACGACGCGTTGACGACGATCACGCCGCGTTGCGGCACGTCGAGCGGCCCGCGAACGAGTTCGGTGAGCCCGCGTTCCTCTTTGAAACCCGCCACCGGTGCGAGTTCAAAGGGATGCGGTCCGCAACGTACCGGCGCGAACATCGCGCCGAACATCAGCCGTCCGGCAACCATCGCGCGTCCGCCGAGCAGCGCGGGCTGAGTCGCAAGCGCACGCCGCAATCGCCCAAACGCGTCGACGACGGGCACCGCGTCCACGTCGATGAGAACGATCCACATCGTATCCCGTCCTCGCGCGAGCTCACGCAAACGTTCAACGCGAACGGCATCTTCGACGAACTCGGGAACCGCGGGAATACGGTCGCACGCATGCAGAATCGCGACGCGCGAGTGCTCGTCTGCGCTCGCTGAGGCAAGGACGACGACTTCCACGAACGTCAGCGCAGGGCGCGTTCCGCGACCGCGCCGGCGCCGGCAAGATCGCCTTCGTTGAGCAGCGTCGATGCTAGCTCGGTCGCGATGCGTCGATCGCTATCGGCGAAATCTTGCAGCAGCGCGCGCGCTTGCGTATGGCCGCCGGCGTGCTCGAGCCAACGCGCGCTCGTTACGACCGCGTTCGCATCATCGTCTTTCGCGGCCACCCAGGCGCGAATGGCGACGGCGGCCGCTGCGAGGTCGCCGAGCCGCGCGCACAGCGCTGCCCGCATCTGTTGCGCGTCGGCGAAGACGGCGGTCTCGTGTTCTTCGATGCGCGCGAACTGCTCGGCCGCTTGCCGGTCGCGACCGTTACGCGCAAGCGCTAGCGCACCGTTGAAACGCAGCTCCGCGTTCTCCGGCGCGATCTCGAGTCCACGTTCGGCAACGTCCCAGGCGTCAGCCGGACGCTGCAGGGCGAGAAGCCGGTATACGCGGCGAACGTAGTCGTCGGGGTGGACGACCGGAGCATCCATTTCGCGCGCGTGAAGCTCCGCAAGTCCTTCGACGTCCTCGCGCGCGCGAAGGATATCGTCGTACATTGCCAACGCCGAACCGCAGCCGGGGGAACGACGCAAAGCGGCCTCGATATACGGCAGCGGATCACCCGACTTCTGCGCGATCATTCCGCGCGCCGCCGCGACGTTGAGCTGCACGAGCAGGTCTGCGTTTCGCTCGTCGTCGCCGGTCGCTTCGATCATCGCGATTGCTTGCCCGAAACGATTGCGACGCAAGAGAAAGTTCATCAGGTGCACGGCCCCGGTCATCGTGTCGAGCTCGGCGACCCGGCGAAATGCAAGTTCCGCGTCGTAATAGCGCCCGAGATTTTCGTTCATCTGGCCGAGAATGCGCTGCAGCGGCGCCGAGTTCGACTTGTTCGCGACGGCTTTCTGAATCCACTCGAGCGCTCTTTCGAGGTCGCCTTGACGTTCATACATGCTCGAGAGTGCGCAGAAAACTTTCCATTCGAAGATCTCTTCGTCGGTCATCACGGCCGACGCCATGCCGTCGCGCAGCGTGAGCGTTTCTTCGTACGCTTCGCGCGCTTCGTCGAATCGTTTCATTTTTGCGAGCGTTTGGCCGCGTTGAAAAACCAGCCCCGCATCGCGCGGGAACCGCTGGATGCCGGTGTCGAGCATCTCGAGCGCCTTCTCGTAATCGTGTTTCCCCAGTAGAAACGCTTGACCGAGCATAATGTACGCGAGCGGGTAGTACATCTTCGGCGTGCCGGGCATCGCCAGCATCCGCTGAAGCACCTCGATGCCGAGGTCGTAGTCGCCCGATGAAATTGCCGAGTTTCCGAAATTGAAGAGCGCGAAGGGGTCCGAGCCGTTCTCTTCGTAGGCGCGCGTCAACAGCGGCTTGTTGCGTGCGTCTTTTTCGCGCGCCGAGAGCATCTCTTCCGTGTAACCCTTATGAAAGATCGCGAGCGGCGAGAGCACGCACATCATCGGGTCGTCGCCGAGAAGCGTAAGCGATTCGTGGATGACGTTGGTGAAGCGCATGCGCGGGTTCGTCGGCAACAGGCGCAATAAGCGGTGCGACATCGTGCCGACACCCATCGTGTCGTTGACGACGTTGATGATGTTGATGTAGATCGCAGCCAACCCGGCCGGTGTCGTTCGCAACGATCGCAGCAGCGGAACGGACTCGCGCGTAAGTTCCTCGTCACCGTCGAGGACGAGCGTCCAGCGCTTCGTCGCCATCGCGAGGCTCTCGTTGCGAGCCCAGGCGAAATCGTTCCGCCATTCCCGAAACTCGAGTTTCGCGCCGTACGAACGCGCGATTTCCACGGTGCGGTCGGTCGACCCGGTGTCGACGATGCAAATTTCGTCGACGCAGTCCTTGACGCTCTCCAAGCATTCCGCGAGAAAGCGTTCCTCATTCTTCACGATCATGCACAGGCTCACGCCCTCGGGCAGTTGTTCGATCTCCGGCCCGGGCGTGGGCAGATTGAACAGCAGTCCGGTTTGGCGTTGCGCGAAGATCGAGTCGGAGTGCGCGTCGGCGATCTGAATCGGCATAAGAACCTCTTCTTCGTCATCGGCGCGCGTGCGGCGATTCTTAATAAAAAAAGAAGGGACCCGCCGGAGCGAATCCCCTCTGAACCACCGTTAGGCCGAAGCTTAGCGGAAGAGGCCGAGAACCGTTTGCGCGTTGGTGTTCGATTGCGCGAGCACCGTTGTGCCGATCTGGACGAGAATCTGGGTCTTGTTGTACTCGGAGGTCGCCGCGCCCACGTTGAGATCGCGGATCGAGGATTCCGACGCCGTCAGGTTGACCGACGCGATGTTGTTGTTGTTCGCGGCGTTCTGCAGACGGCTGATGACCGCACCAAGCTGGGCGCGAGCGCCGTTGACCTGGGTGATCGCTTGGTCGATCTGACCGATCGCGTCTTGGGCACCCAACACGGCGCCGGCTGTGCTCGGGTTACCGTTGACCAGCTGGGTCGTCGCGACGTTGATGTTCGAAATACGCAGCTGCGAGCTGCTGACCGAAACGAGACCGACTTGAATCGTCGCGCCTTCGTTGGCGCCGCCCTGGAACTGGAAGGCCGGCCCGTTCGGGTTCGAGTTGACCGAGATGTACTGCGTGACTTTGATGAACGACGTCTCGCCGACGTCGACCGTGGAAGCCAAGCTGTTGAAGTTGACCGTGACGCCGTCGATCGCGAAGCTGGTCACACCGGTGCCGAGCGTATAGACGGTTGACAACTGTGAGTACGAAGCCGTCGCCGACGAGTAGAAGCTGACGACGATACCTTGCTGCGACGCATTGAGCTGCGCAACTTGGAGCTGAATCGTACCGTCGACGATCGACGCGTTGGTCGAGCTGATCGACACCGAGGTGACGAGAGCTGACGACTGGACACCGGCGGTCGAGTTGAACGCACCGATTTGCGCGTTCGATGTAACGACGGCGGCCGCGTTGGTCGCCGGCTGGAAACCGGCGTGGCTGCCGTCGAGCAGGGCCTGGCCGTTGAAGTTGGTGTTCGAAGAAATCTGGTTGACTTCTTGGAGCAACTGCGTGACTTCGTCTTGCAGCGCGGAACGGTCGGTCGACGACGTGATCGTGTTCGCTGCTTCGATTGCGAGCGAACGGATACGCTGAAGAATGTCCGTGACGGTTTGCAGCGCGCCGTCGGCAACGTTGGCCGCGTTGGTCGCGTCCTGAACGTTCAGGTTGGCGGTGTCGAAACCGGTCGCCTGATTTTGCAGGTTGACCGCGATCGCGAGGCCCGACGGATCGTCGGAGGCGGTGTTGACGCGCAGACCGCTCGAAAGCTGTTGCACGAGCTTGCCCAGCGATGACTGGTTGCGGTTCAAGTTGAGAAGGGCGGTATTTGCCAATAGGTTATTGGCGATCGAAATACCACCAATGGTATTCGGCATGAGAATCCTCCATGATCACACGGTGTGAGAAGCCGGAGCCATCCTGACTCCGCTATGGATTACTTCGGCGCTTGGCGCCGTGACTTTAGCCGGGCCGGCACGGCCGGGGCGCTCGGCGCCGGAACGTCTTCCGAGACGGCGGCGCGATTCGCGCGCCGGATTTCCTCGTACACTTCGGCGCGGTGGACCGGGATCTCGCGCGGCGCCTGGATGCCTAATTTGACCGTGTCGCGGTCGATTGCCACGACGACCACGTGGACGTCGTCGCCGATCACGATCGACTGGTTGAGTTTTCTACTGAGAACGAGCATCGCGCTTGTGCCTTCCATGGCCGAAGAGTGGCAGCACGCAGCGTTCTCTTATTCGGAGATCGCCTCCGCCTGACTGCCCGCCGCTTCGATGAGCGACGGGATCGGGGTCGCGACGGAGTATCCGCCGATTTCGAGGGCAACCTGCCGGGCGACGCGCGAGCGCAAATTTACCAGCACCGGCGCCATCAGGTTCATGTACATCTGCCCGTGTTCGGGCACGACGACGATACCCAGAATCGTAAAGTCTTCGGCTTTGTCTAAATCGAGCGAGAGGCGAGCAAACGCCGGAATCTTCGGGTCGTATGACGGGAAGAACACCCACGGGTCCGCCGCCGGAATCGCGACGTCCACGTCCTCCAGGCTTTGGAGCCAGACCAAATGATCCTGATTCGAGAGCGAGAGCACGGCGAACGTTTTGAGGTGATCGAATCCCGGTAAGCCCCAAGGAAAGACCACCAAATCTTCCTCGCGATACGCGAACGAACCAAAGCGCGGCAGCTCGATCGTTCGGACGTCGTCGGCCGTAGCGTTCCCCATGCGACTCCTTAGACGGCGGGCAGATAATCCAGCAGCGACTTGCTTTCGAGACGGGTCGTCGTCGAATACGCTGCCTGCAGCGCGGTCTGAACCAGCGAGAACTGAGACGTCGCCGCAGCGACGTTCGTGTCTTCGTAGCCCGACTGCGTTACCTTATTATCGGTCGATTGACCCTGGAGTTGACTCGTCGTTGCGGCTAAATTCTGGATCTGCTGACCGACCTGTGCGCGACCGGAGAGAATCGCGTTGGTGACTTGGTCGATGTTGTAGAGCTGCGTCGAGAGATTCTCGGTCACGCTGACGGTGTTCGGAATCTGTAGAACCGCGAGCAAATTCGACGTGTTCGTCGACGCGGTCGCCGCCGGCGGTGCCGCCGTGGGGACGTCGTTGACTTGGAACGGCGGGCTGTTCGGCCCCGAACTCGTCAACTGCAAACGCTGGGTCGCGACGTTGAACGCTGCGGTAACGCCCGTCGTGCCGGTTGCGGCGTTGATCTGGCCGACGATGCTCGCCGCCGTGCCGTCGTCGACCGCCGTGGCGTTGGTAAAGTTGAACGTCTGACCGCCGGGTGCACCCGTCAACGGGTTGATCCCATCGATGCGTATCGAGTATCCGCCCGGCGCGGGAAGGCTGTTGTCCGCCTTGAGCGGGATCGTCGTCAACGGTCCAGCCGCAATTTGAGCGAGCGTTGTCGGCGCCGCGTCGCCGGCGCCTTGAATCGTCTGTCCGGACACGTTGATCGAGCCTTGACTTTCGACCGATGCCGGTTCTTTGTCGAGCGTATCGCGAATCGTCGCGAGCAGCTGGAACACGTCGGGCGTGCCGTTGGAAGATTTGTAGTTGAAGCCCTGTTGCAACGTCGTCCCGGTGGCCACGTTCTGACCGTTGATCGATTCCGTCTGTTGGTTGAGGTTGCCGTTGAACGTGATCGTCCCGGACGGCGGCGACCCTTGCGGCGTTACCGGCGGTGTCGTACGCGTCCCCGTTCCGGCGAAAATGTACGTGTTGCCGTACTGTGAATTCGCCAGCCCGATCGCTTGTTCGAGCAGACCCGCGACCTGCTTTCCGATCAGTGGACGCTGCGTTCCGTTGGGAATGATGTCGGTCGCGCCTTCGACCACGAGCGACCGCGCCGTTTGCAAGACCGTCGTCAACGACGAGAGCACGGAGTCGGTGAACGTCAGTTGGTTCTGCGCGGAGGTTGCGTTCGAGGCGTCCGTATTCTCGGCCGAGATCGTCCCGCTGAGCGTGAGATCCTGGGAAATCACCGACGGATTGTCGCTCGGCTTTTGCAGCGATTTGCCGCTCGAGAGCTGTTGGCCGACGTTCTGGTACTGCGCCGAGAGGTTATCGATCGACGTCGTCTGTTGTTCGTAGATGGTACTTGTAGCAATCCGCATCTAAGTCATCGCCTCCGTGCTAACTTCCGAGATTGATGACGTAACCCAACAGCTGGTTGAGCACGTCGATCGTATGGGCGGCCGCCGCATACGCGTTCTGGAACTTGATCAGGTTCTGCGTCTCTTCATCGATGTTGATGCCATCGGTCGACTGCCGCACCTGGTTGATGTTGGATGCGAGCGTCGTCTGCGACGTATTGCCGGTGATCGCCGTTTGCGTATCGAGCCCGAGATTCGCGACGAAGTTCGCGTACGACGTTTGCAGCGTCTGCGTTTGCGCCGACGTGATATACAACGTCGTTTGCGCGAACGGATGGGCATTCTTGACGGTAAAGGTGATCGAACCGGTGCCGGCGGTCGAACGATTGACGGCCGTGATGGTTACGTTTTCTTGGTTGACGCTGCTCGGCGGGACGCCGTCATAGATCGTCAACACGTCACCGACGTTCGCCCGATCGAACTGCGTCGGGTTCGCCGCCGGAGCAAGGATCGTGACGGAGCTGCCCGCGGCGTACCCGGCTGCAGGAATCGCGCTCTGCGCCTGCAGCGCCGGGGTTCCCAGCGAGGCGGAAAACAGCGACAATAACGCGTTCGCACCGGCACCGCTCGTCGGACCGTACGCGTTGCCGGCGTTTTGATTGACGCCGTTGATGCCGTTCGCCCCGAGCGCCGTGAGCAGCGCAGTTGCCGGCGTGCCGAGCGGCGGCTGCGTTGTTCCGACGACGTTGCTATCGCTAATCGTGAAGTCCGGGGTCGGTGCGTTCGTCCCCTGAAGCGCGCGGTGCGCGAGATCGATATTCGCCGGATCGCGCGCGAAGACGATGTGTTGCGCGGTCGGATCGAACGACGCCGTCACCCCGAAGTGGCTGGCGTTGAACGACGAGATGAAACCGCCGATCGAGGTCGTGTTTCCGCCGACGGCTTCGCCGGCCGCGTGCGCGTTCGTCAACGCGACGCCAAACGTGAGCGTGTTTCCGGCAACCGCCGAGATCGTACGCAGCTCTTGCGTCGCGCCGGAACCGATCACGATCGTCTGGCCAACGGCGAAACCGGCCGGATTGGCAACGGTAATGGTCGTGCTCGCGGCAGCCGTCGCAGCCGCCGCGGTCGACGACACGTTGGCCGTACTGTAGTCGAACGTCTGCGCGATCCCGTCGTCGGTCACGGTGAGCGAGCCGCTGATGTCCGCAGCCGGCGGATTCGCCAGCGAATTCGGCGTCGCGCCCTGAACGATCGGCACGGTCGTGTCGACCGTGTTGTTCGCCGAACTTAACGGTTGCACGAGCGTACCCGCAGCGGTCGAGGCGAGACCCGCCGGAACCTCGGATGCCGTCGTGATACCGACTTGAATGTTGCCGGCGCTCAGCGGCAGTTGCGTGACGACCGACGAGAAGAGTTGACCGCCGGGCTGACCCGTGAGGTCGTAGCCGGCCTGCGAGACCTTGTCCGCTTCGGTTGCGAGTCCGTTGGCGAAGTTGTTGATGCTGCTCGCATACGGAATGAGCTTGTTGTTGTAGAGATCGATCAGGCCGCCAAGCTTCGCGCCGGTGACGATCGAGGTCGGATTCGTCGGCGACGGATCGTTGACGAAACCGATCTTGAGTGCCAGCGTTCCGTTCGGATTCGTGCCGACGACCGGTGCCGCCAGATGATAGGCAACCGTATCGTTGACGATCGCTTTGCCGTCGACCGTGACGAGCGTCGAGCCGTCGGACTGCACGAACGTCTGCGTCGACACGTATTGCGAGAGCGTATCGATGAGCTGATCGCGCTGGTCTTTGTACGTGTTCGGGTTGTCGCCAGCGGCCGTTTCGGCACGGATCTGACCGTTGAGCGCCGCTATCTGATCGATCGTCGTATTGACGGTCGAGATATATGAAGACGCTTGATTCTTGACTTGGGTCTGTTGCGAGAGGACGGCCTGATTCGCCGAGTTTAGCGAAACGACGAGCGCTTTGGCGGACGAAAGCAACCCGTTGCGCTCGGGAATGCCTGACGGATTGTTGACCAGCGTTTGGACGGCGGTCTGAAAATTCGTATACGCCGTGTTGATGCCGGCCGCCGGCTCGCCCAGCGCCGATTGCAGCGCTTGCAGCGTGCTCTGCTCGACATCGTAGAAGTTTTGCGAGGACGTCGCTCCACGAAACAGGCTGTCATATGAATCCTGATGGACGCGCGTGATCGACGAAACGAGCACGCCCGTGCCGAGCGTGCCGGGCGTAAAAGCACCGGGGTAGAACGGGCTACCGTCGATCGGCGGCGCCTGACTCAAGTTTGCAAGCTGCCGCGACGCACCGGGAACTTGCACGTTCGCGATGTTTTGCGACGTAACGTTTTCCGCTTGTTGATACGCTTCGAGCGCCGAGCCGGCGGTCGTTATGCCTAAGAAACTCACGCTTTACGACTCACGATGACACTGCCGTCGGCCTTGGGGACGATACCGCGACGCTTGTAGGTTCCCGTCGACTCGGTCATCGAGTCGTGAATGGCCTGGACGGTCTTCTGCAAACGGTCCATGCCGGCGATCAGCAGCGCTTTGTTGTTGTTGATCGTGATGGCGAGCGAGATGCCCTTGATCGTGAGGTCGCGCGATAGGTTGAGAAACACGCGCCGCATCGGCCCCGGCGCATACGCGCAGACTTGCTCCAGCGTCAACTCGCCGAAGCCGATCTTCTGCATTTGCAGGCGGCGGCGCTGCGCGTTCTGATGCATGATACGCTGGCTCTCGAGTTTGCGTTCCGCCGCGTTGATCGCGTCGAGATCGCGTACGACGAGCGACGTCGTCATGACGAGTGCAGCGATCCCGAGTTCACCGAGCAAACGCGCTTCCTCGGCGAGCAGCGCTCGGAATCCATCCCACGATGCGCTCATCGTCCTCCATCCTCTTTGGTCCGGCGGCTTCGGCGAAGCCGCAACGCGACGGATTCGGCGACGCCGAATCCACTTAAACGGGCAGCGCCTCGAGCATGAGCCGGCCGAGCAGCTTCTCGACGATTTGCTCGGCGGGAACGTAATATTTGCCCTCGGCGATACGCCGCTGCAGATCGCGGACGAGCGCGTCGCGATAGAGGGGCTCCTCGACGATGCTCGCGGCCAAGTCCGCCATCGCCGAGGCTTCCGCGGAACTCACATACGCGTCGTTCGTATCGAACGATACCGATTCTGCCGCTTGCGCACGTCGTTTGCGCTGCGTTCGATAAGCCGATACCGCCGATTCGATTTCGGCCCGACTGATGATCATGCCGCGAACGCACCTCCAGGAACGCTTCCTTGCTAGGTGTAGTGTCGGAGCGTCCAAGCGCGAACTTTAGGACGATCACGAGCCGCTCGTCTCCGTCGGAGCGGGTGCGGGCGAACCAATGACGCTCGCGCGGAGCTGCTGCTCGACGATCTTCGCGATGCCGAACGAACCTGTTTTGGCGATGGAATCGGCGCGCTTCTCATCGAGCATATCGTTCCAGGTTTTGTCGGCGTTCGATTCTTTCCCGAAAATGTTCTCGTCCGGCGTGTTCGCGTGCATCTCTTTGAAGAGCATGCCGACGAAGACGCCCTCGAGCTGCGTGGCCGCGTCGTGCAGTTTCTTGAGTGCGGTCTGCTGGTCGCCGGTGAGCGGCGCGGCCGACGCGGCATTGATGCTGTCCATCAGATGATATCGATATCGGCTTGGAGCGAACCGGATTCGCGGAGCGTCTGCACGATCGAGATCAGATCCCGCGGCGACACGCCGATCGTGTTGAGCGCGCGCACGACTTGGCTGAGCGTCGCGGCACCGGTAATATAGATCAGTTTACGGCCGCTCTCGGTCGCCCGCACGGTCGTGTTGGCCTGATTGACCGTCGCGTTGTTTCCGAACGGCGCGCCCGGCACGGCCTGATTGTTCGTCGCGATCGTAATCGAGAGGTTGCCGTGCGCAATCGCGACCGGCGCGAGCGTGATATCGCCTCCCATGACGATCGTGCCGGTGCGCTCGTTGATCACGACCTTCGCGAGTTGGTCAGCGTCGAGCCGCAAATCGCCGGCGTCGGCGAGGAATAGGACGATGTCGTTCGTATACCGCGCCGGAATGTTGACGCGAATCGTCTCGGCGTCGAGCGCATGTCCTGTTCCGCCGCCGAAGCGCGCGTTCAGCGCTTGCGCGGTATGCGAGGCCGTCTTGTAATCAGGCGACGTGAGTACGTATGAAAAGCCGGCTTGATCTTGCTGGATGTTCGTGATCATGTCACGCGCGATCACGCCGCCGTTCGGGATGCGTCCCGCGGTAACGAAATTGACCGCGACGGCATTCTGACCGGCGCTCACCGTGTTGCCGCCCGCCGAAAAACCGCCGACCGAGACCGGGCCCTGAGCGGTGGCGTAAACGAGGTTGTTCGGACCGCGCAGCTCGCTGAGCACCAAGGTGCCGCCTTGCAGCGTGGTCGCGTCGCCGAGCGCCGACACGAGCACGTCGACGTTGTCTCCCGAGTGCGCGAACGGGGGCAACTTCGCCGTCACCATGACGGCGGCGACGTCGCGCGTTTTGACATCGGTCGAGGCCGTCGTCAAACCGAACGTCTGCAAGATATTTTGGATGGTCCGGCTGGTGAAGAGCACGGACGTCGAGTCACCGGTTTGATTGAGGCCGACGACGATGCCGTATCCGACGAGCTGGTTGGCCGTCACGCCTTGCACGTGCGCGACGTCTTTGAGCAAAACACCCTGCGCGGAAACGCGCGAGGGCATCATGACGAAGCCGAGCAGCGCGAAGACGAGAAGCGTTGCGGCGAGCTTCATCTTGATCATCCGAACAAGAACCCGATGATCTTTTGCAAGATGCCCTTCCGTTTTTCTTGCGAGTCGATGCCCGTGAACTTGGCATCGATATTTGCAACGCTCGACGAGAGCGCACTATCGGTAAAGTCGATATCTTCTTGGCGTAACGTGCCGGTGACATGCAGCGACTGCGGTACGCCGTTGATCGCGAGCTTCTGGTCGCCGGCGATCACGAGCGCACCGCTCGGCAGAACGTTCGTGACGGTTGCCGTCATGGAGCTCGAGAACGTTTGCACGATCGCCTGCGTTTTGCCCAACGACGAACTCGTGTTGGCTCCGAGCCCGTAACCCAGACGCAGCAACGGCAGGTTGAATAATCCCGTTGCCGGCGTTGCGCTGGCATTGTAGGTGTTGTTCGTCGTCGAAACGTCGGAGTTGTTCGCGGCCCCGTTGAAGTTGAAGATGATGTGCACGAGATCGCCGACCTGCATCGCGCGATGATCGGCGCCCAGGCGCATCGGATGCCCGGGCGCGGCCGGCGGCGGGGCGGCGACATAGAGCGAATCGGCGACGGCGGGCGTCGCGAGCGCGGCCAGTGCGGCCAGCGCGAACGCAATCGGCTTGGTCATTCGTTTTCTCCCGGCAGCTGCAGTTCGACCCGATTCGGACCGACGACGGTCCCGGACAAAATCTTATTCGTGCGCGCGTTGTAGACGGTGACCGTCTCGCCGAGGCCGCCGCCGGTACGCGCGATGACGTCCGCCGTCAGCGCGACCGGTCCGTCGCGCACGATGAAAATCACGCCCGACCCCGACGTGACGAGTTCGACGATCGACGTCTGCTCGACGAAGAGCTGCGCGCCGCGATTCGTTGCCGAACGTGTGCGCCGGCCGACCAGTGAGCCGAGGTCGACACCGGGACGGCCCACCGAAAGCACGCGCTGCATCGTCAAATCGTCGCTCGTGAGAATCGCGCCCGGCGCAAGGTCGTGTGCGGCCACCGCCGTGTGCACGTATTGCGCGATGCGGTAGCCCGCGACGACGGTACGCACGACTTTACCGTCGACCGTGATGTGCATCGGTACGGCGATATACGTCGGGTTGACTTGCGGTATGTCGGCGCCGATTGCGATCGTGCCGAGCGGAACGTACTGGTCCGCGACCGCGAACGCCGACGCGATCGTGCGATCCGGATCGGTGACGAGGGCGGCGGCAACACGATCGGCGATCGCGCTCATCCGTGCGCCGGTGACGCGTTGCGCGGCCACCGGTACGTCGTTCGCGAACGCCACGGTCGCAGCCGGTGCCGAAGCAACCGCGGTGATGACCGCGGATGCGACGAGCAGAACAGCGGCGAACGGACGCAGCATCATCATTGCGCTTTCGTGTTCACCGCGGTTGCGAGCACTTGATCCGAGGTCGTGACCGCTTTCGAATTCGCTTCGAACGCGCGTTGTGCGGTGATCAGGTTGACGATCTCGCTGACGACGGAGACATTGCTCTGTTCGAGGTAGCCGCCTTGCAACGAACCGGTCCCGTTGAGTCCCGGCGCCGAAATCGCCGGCGCGCCCGAGGCTGCCGTCTGAACGAAGAGGTTCTTCCCTTGCGGCGAGAGGCCGG
The DNA here is from genome assembly GCA_965277075.1 of Candidatus Lustribacter sp. Classification (GTDB taxonomy): domain Bacteria; phylum Vulcanimicrobiota; class Vulcanimicrobiia; order Vulcanimicrobiales; family Vulcanimicrobiaceae; genus Lustribacter. The sequence continues at coordinate 285,024 of OZ255707.1, read as the reverse complement.
CCGGGTTCGAGAATCGGACGAGTGTTATCTGTCCGAGCTGTTGCGGTTGTTGTTGGCCGGGGACGAGCGCGGTGACCGTGCCGTCTTGACCAACGGAGACTTGGGTCGCCGCGGCCGGAATCGTGATCTGCGGCTGCAAGAAGAACCCGTCCGCGGTAACGATCGAGCCGTTGGAATCGCGCTTGAACGAACCGTCGCGCGTATATGCTTGCGTTCCGTCCTGCAGCGTGACTTGAAAGAAGCCGTCGCCTTCGATGGCGATGTCGAGGGGGTTGCTGGTCTGCTGCAACACCCCTTGCGTGAACTGCTTTTCCGACGAACCGATCTTGACGCCGAGTCCGACGTCTTGTCCGACCGGAATTTGCGAGGCGCCGACCGGCGTGCCGGGCGCGCGCAAGTTCTGGTAAATCAGGTCTTGAAAGTGCGCGAGGTTGCCGCGGAAGCCGGTGGTGTTGACGTTCGCGAGGTTGTTCGAAATCGTATCGATGTTGTACTGTTGCGCGATCATGCCGCTTGCAGCGGTGTAGAGTGCTCGCATCATCGTGGTGTGTTGCTCCTACTAGCTGCTTTTGCCGACGATCGCGATCGCTTGATTCGTCGCGTCATCTTGGGTCGAAATGGACTTCTCGTTTGCATCGAACCAACGTTCGTTCGTGATCAGATCGACCATCGAACGAACGACGTCGCCGTTGCTCTTTTCTTCCGCGTACTGCACGATGCTCGTGTTCTGCGCGGCGCGCACACCGGCGGCCGCCGGCGCAACGTACTGCGTCGCGCCTTGCGGCCGTAGTGCTTGAACGTTGTTGAACTCATAGGTGGCGATGCGACCCGTGAGCTGGCCGTCGACGCTGATGTTCCCCTGGGTGTCGACGCTGATCTGGCCGGTTTGCGGAAGCTGAATCGCGTTGCCGCCGGCATCGAGCACCGCTGCGCCGTCGGCGGCCGTCAGTCGGCCATTGGCGTCGCGGACGAACGCTCCGTCGCGCGAGTACGTTGTTGCGTTCGTACCCGGCTCGCGAATCGCGAAGAAGCCCGGGCCCGAAAGTGCGAACGAGAGCGTGTTGCCGTTGAGCGCGATCTGCCCTTGCTCGTAATTCGTCGGCGTCGCGTAGATTTGCGAACCCGAACCGAGCGGACCGACCAGCGTTTGCGTGGGCACGCCGGGCAGCCGATTCGCCGGCACTTGACCGGGATCGGTTTGAAAGCGGTAGATCTGGCTCGCCGGCTGCGCTTCAACCTGGAGCAGGGTGCGCTTGAAGCCCGCCGTCGAGACGTTCGCAAGATTGTTCGCGACCGTGTCGATCGAGGCTTGTGCCACCAAGGCTCCGGCCGCTGCCGCGTACATCCCTCGGACCAAAAGAAAAAGCCCTCCGCACGTTACGTGCCGCCATTACCGGGCGACGTGTGAAACCATCGATCATTCCGGTTTCACCGCAGCTCCCACCGTGCGAGGGTAGTCCAGCCGCGTTCCATCTAATGATCGGCCACCCGGCAGCGAGACTTTAGCGGGCTTCGGCCGCTGAATCAAACCTGCATGTTGGAGATTTGGGTGTAGGCGGTCAGCAACTTCGTGCGGACGGCCATCGTATATTGCAATGCGAGATTTGCTTCTTCGACCGACGTCACGACTTTGCCGATGTCGCCCGTTGCGCCGGTGGCCAGGTCGCGCGTGTTGCTGTCGGACGTCGTGATCTTGTCGTTCACGTCCGCGAGCATCTGCTTGACGGTATCCTTGAAGCTGGTGCCGCCGGACGCGTCGACGGCGCCCGGGATCGCCGAGATGTTCGGCTTCTCGTCGTTTGCGCCGAGGTCGGGAACGAAGGTTCCCGGGACGAGCGTGCGGATCGTGCTCGCGTAATCCATCAGGCTTTCAGCAGTCCGAGCGCAGCGCTGCCCATCGCGCGGGCTTCCTGGATCGCGGTGACGTTCGCCTGATACGCGCGGGAAGCCGCGATCATGTCGACCATTTCTTTTACGACGTCGATGTTCGGCATGTGCACGTAGCCGTTCGGATCGGCATCGGGATGCGTCGGATCGTAGACAAGCCGGTCGGGTCCGGTATCCGGCACGACCGCGACCGCTTCGACGCCGGCGCGCGATTTGGCGGTATCGCCGTTGATCGGGTCGGTTGCGGTCGGGTCGAGCGAATCGGTCTGCGTCTGCTCCTGCTTCTGCGCGAAAACGATCAGCTGCCGTTTGAACGCGCCGCCCTCGGGCGTGCGGGTCGTATTGACGTTGGCCAGGTTGTTCGCGATCACGTCCATCGCGAGGCGCTCGGCCGAGAGACCCGATGCGCTGACTTCAATCGACGAGTACAAGCCCATGCGCTACAAGTTCTCCTGAATCGCCTGTCGCAGGCGCGTGTACTGGGTGCCCAGTAGTTGGCCCATGGTCTGGCCGTACGATGAATTCAGCGAAAGCTTCGCCATCTCTTGATCGACGTCGACGTTCGAACCGTCATTACGCATTTGCTGCGTGTCGTCGACGGAGGTCGTGATCGCGAACGGTTGCGCTTCGAAATCGGGACCGGCCGAAATCTGCCGGTCGCTGTCGGTCACGAGGGCCAACTCCGAGGAATCATCGTAGCGCGGCAGCGTCTCCGCCAAAGCTTCCTTGAACGAGACGTCGCTGCGCTTGAAATTCGGCGTGTTAACGTTCGCGATGTTGTTGGCGATCACCGCATGCGCCTCGGACGTGCCGCCCAGCGCGTCTTTCAGCATACCGACGGTGGAGCCAAACGAAATGTCACCCACGTCTAGGTCTTCGGCCGCATTGCCACAGACCTTAGCGCGAGGCGATCACAGCGGCTTGCCACGGCCCCGAGAGCGCATGACCGCGAAATTCTTGCGGCGACCGCACGACGGCAGGGGACCGGCCTGAGCGCCTTCGTTCGCCATGCGACTTCATGGGCGCATCGGTCTCGCGCTCGGTTCTGACGAACTTGGCTGCTTCGCCACCATGAACCAGAGAATCGCTATTCACAATGGTCAGCGCGTACGAAAAGGCGTGCGAATGTTCATTGAGTCATCGCTCGGAGTCATTGCTCGCCGAAACCACCAGGCGTGAGCGCAAACGCGCGATGATATTCAAACGGGAGAAAGCCGGCGAGGCGTACCTCCGGGTGGTGTAACTCGAATGCGATCGCCGGTACTGACAACGCCTCCGCGCACCACGACTCCCATCACGCCGCTCAAGAAGTGTTTTGCTTTCTTATCTTCGATCACTTCGCGCAAAAGACCGCGTTCGAATCGATCGATTTGAAAACACGGATTTCGCAGCCCGGTGATGCGAATCTCCGCCTTCCCGATGTGTAAAAGAGCATGCTCGCCCAAGTGTAGCAAGTCGATATCGCGAGTCGTGATGTTCTCGCCGAGATCCCCGGGAGAGATATCAAAACCGCGGTCACGCAATCGATCGAACAACTCCGCGTGGATGAGATGAACTTGGCGTAGATTCGGCCGATTTGGATCTCGACGCTTATCCCAAAGATGCTGAACGGTTTCACCGGCGTGCGCGTCGCCTTCCACGCCAAAGTTCTCAAAGAGCTCGATCGATTGTTCGCGATTTTTGCGGAACGTGTGCTTCGCACTCCGGGCCACCGCGACAACGATGCCGGCCTTCCGCATGTCTTCATCTGCTTCAAAGCCGCAGCGTGATTCAAAAGGTGTTGGCATTCTCGGGCTAAGGCTACTCACATTCTGGACGAAGTCGGGCTGGATGGGTATACAACTAACGCTGTCGCGTTGCGAGCCGGCGTCAGTATCGGTTCGCTGTATCAATACTTTCCGAACAAAGACGCGTTGACGGCCGAATTGTCGCAACGAAGCCGGGTCGCTCTTGCCCGGAACATTGCAAGCATCGACACGGATCAGAGCTCTCTGACTTCAACGATCAGGGCACTTGCTGCGGCGGGCATACGCGATCAGACAACGCGGCCCGGCGCTGCTCGAGCGCTCGACTACGAAGAGCGCCGATTGAATCTCCAAGCCGGCATTACCGAACTCGTCGACGCTGTCCATCATGCGTTGCGCTGATACGGGCGGCGTTTGGACAGTCGATATCGCTCGCGATCTTGTCATCGTCGCGCGCGCGCTCACCGACAATACACCTTTAGACCAAACTCGGTCCGGTCCGTTTCACACGCGCCTCTGCGCACTGCTCGAGGGATATTTACGCTTCGTAGCCCTACCCACAAAAACCGATGACTGAATCGTTACGTCGGTGTGGAACGGCCATCCGCCAGCACGTCGGTGCCATTTCCCCAGAAGCTGACGTAGTCGGTCACGGTGACGGCTTCGCCAAGTGGCGGATCGAGTTTCCAGGCGCCGGCCGAGACCGTCGTATCGGCGCCGCGAACGTCGAAGTACGCCGCTGCGCCTTTATACGGACAGTACGTGCGCTTTTCAGACGGCGAAAGGACGCCCGGCTTCACATCGTCCGGCGGAATGTAGTAGCGCGCTGGAATGCTCGTCTCAAAAAGCTTGATCGCGCGGTGCGTTTCTGCGATGGTCTCGCCGCCGACGCGAACCTCGACGTGCTCCGCGGTGCGCCGGCAGTCGAAGCGGTGATAGGGGTCGCGCGGGTGCCCGAAGATCTCGTCTTCTTCTTCGAACCACGCGTCGAGCCGGTCGAAGTCGAATGCGACGAGCCCGGCAAGCGGCGGCGCTCCTTGCGGCGGTCGCATATAACTCCACGCGGCATCGGCCTCGAAGCGCTCGCCGACGCGAAGGTTGTAGTACGTCGCCTCGCCTTTGTAGCCGTCACGCAAGCGTCGTTCGCTCGGTTCGACCACTCCGTCGCGGACGTCCTCAAAGGGCAGATACCAGGCGATGAATTCGCCCGTCTCGTGCAGCATTGTGCCCCGCCGTGTATCGACGATCGTTTCGCCGCCAAGGACGCCGCGGATGCGCTTCGGCACGAGCTCGAGGTAGAGAATATGTTCGGGCGCGACGTTCTCGATGTCGAAATTCAGCGCGCCTCCCGGCGGATGCGCGAACGGCGCGGTTCCCATCGTCAGCATACGACAGTGATACCCATTCGTCGGCACGCCCGTAGCCGATCGTCGTCGATGATGGCCTTACCGGACTATTCGGCGACGAACTGGTGCTCGCGCGCGAGCATGGCTTGACGGTCTACGACCTCAGACGCTGAACTGCGCGGCGTGTAAGACGGCGTAGGCGCCGCCGCTCGCGACGAGGGCTTCGTGGGTGCCGGTTTCGCGGACTCGGCCGGCTTCGATGTAGAGGATGCGGGTGGCGCGGCGAATCGTCGAGAGGCGGTGGGCGATGATCAGCGTCGTGCGGCCGGGCAGAAGGCGGTCCAGAGCTTCTTCGATCAGGTGCTCGGAGTGGCTGTCGAGGGCGCTCGTCGCCTCGTCGAGGATCAAGATGCGCGGGTCGCGCAAGATCGCTCGGGCGATCGCGAGGCGTTGACGTTGACCGCCGGAGAGACGCAGGCCACGCTCGCCGACGAAGGTCGCGTAGCCGTCGGGCAGCGTTCGCACAAACTCGTCGACGTTGGCTTCGCGCGCGGCTCCGAGGACTTCGTCGTCCTGCGCATCCAGCCGGCCGTAGCGAATGTTATCGGCGATCGAGCCGTTGAACAGCTGCGTTTCCTGGGGAACGAGGGCGATCGCGCCGCGCAGGTCGTCGAGGCGCACGGCGGCGATGTCGACGCCGTCCAGCGTCACCCGGCCGGCTTGCGGATCGTAGAAGCGCGGCACCAGGTTCACGATCGTCGACTTGCCCGCGCCGGACGGGCCGACCAGCGCGACGGTTTCGCCGTGCAGCATTTCGGCGCTGAAGTCGGCCAGCACCGGCGGCCCGTCGGCGCGGTAGGCAAAGTGGACGTTCTCGAAGCGGATGTCGCCCGCGACGTTGCGCAGCGGCACGGCGCCGGGCGGATCGTCACGTTCGACCGGCAGATCGAGGATCGCGAAAACGCGCGACGCGCCGACGAACGCGCGCGAAAAGTCACCGAGAAAAATCGAGAAGCGGTTCATTGGGTTGATCGTCAGCGCCATCGCGCCGAAAAACGCGATCGCTTGCGCTGGTTCGATTCGGCCATCGCCGATCTCGCGCACGACCATGACGACGATCGCAATGATCGCGATCGAAACGATCGTCGCAATCACCGGCGCTTGCGTTTGGTTGAGCTGCGTGACCTTCATCTGCGCGCCGAAAAAGCCGCGGTTGGCGTCGCTGAACCGGTCGCGTTCGAAATCCTCGCGCCGGAACGCTTTCACGACGCGTTCGTTGGCGAGCACCTCGGCCAGATTCGACGACAGATCGGCGATGCGTTCTTGGGCGAGTCGCGTGCTCGTCACCACGAGCCGGTTGAAGCGCCCGATGACGAGCGATACGACGGGGGTGCACGCGAGTAACACGATCGCGAGCAGCCAGTCCAGATGAAACATCCAGATGACGGCGGCGATGAAGGTCACCGTCACCTGGATCATCTGCGGCAGCGAGATGCTCACGGCGTCGGTCATCAGCGCGAGATCGTTCGAGAAGCGCGACATGAAATCGCCCGGGCGCCAGCGATCGAACTCGGCGAGCGGCAGGCGATTCACGTGATCGAAGAGCCGCGCTCGCAGCGTCGCGATCATCTTCTGTCCGCTCCAGGCGGTCAGGTAGCTCTGGCCGTAACCGGCGACATTCCCGATCACTTGCGAAACAAAAATTCCGCCGCAGACGATCCACAGCATGCCCCAGTCGACGAGCGTCGGAATCGCGACACCGTTGACCGTATGCTGGTAGGCGATCACCCGGGTCATCAGCAGACCCGGTAACTGCAAGAGGATCGTGGGCGCGACGCCGGCGATGACTCCGAGCAGCATCGCGAAGGCCAGCCGAGAGACATACGGCCGCGCTTCGCGCAAGATCCGGCGCAGGATCTCCGAGCGGTTCACCGTTTCGCGCTTGGCGCGCCGCGCCGCGAAACCTTCGGGCGCGCCGTCCGGTATCTTCGGCGAACTACCACCACGGCGGAGTACTTTCGAAGATGGATTGCTACTTTCACCATGCGGTCCCGTCCGTTGCGCGTTGCAACGGCTGCGGCAGATCCGTTTGCCTGACGTGCCGCGCCGAGGACGGCGTTTGCCCCACGTGCCGGCTCGCCGCTCGAATCGATGCCGCGGCCGGACCAACGCAACTCCACGGCAAGGTCGGCCCATCCTCGCCCGGTCCGCGCGAGCCGACCCGGCAGCCGCGGCCACAGGCGCCGGCGGCTCCGCTCGTGAGCGTGCGGCCCGAATCGCGCGCGCTCGTGGCCCTCGGGTACCCGTTCTGGCCGTTGGCGCTCATCGCGCTCTTCGACCCGTCGGGATCGCCGTTCGTTCGCCGCAACGCGTGGCAGGCACTGGGCTTCAACGCAGGGATGTACGGCATCGGCTGGCTGCTCGCAACGATCGCCGCGGTGCCGTTCATCGGCTTCTCCGCGTGGCCGCTCTTGCCGTTCGTGGTTCCGGTTGCGATCGTTGCAAGCGTCGTCTACGGCATCAAAGTCTGGCACGGCGAAGACGTGCGTGTTCCGTTCGTGAGCGAGATCGTCGACAAGAAGCTTCCCGCCACGAGCTGATTAGCGCGCAAGCGGCGACGCGTCGACCTCCGCGCGGTAGCGAGCGAGAAAGGCGCGTGCGGCGATCTCGTGATCGATGACGGGCGCCGGGTAGGCGCGTTCGCCGAAGAGCGGGAGGGGAAGCTGCGCGCGCCCGTCGCGGCGCTCGAAGATGACCGCGTCGGGAAGGCCGGCGAGTTCGGGAATCCAGCGCCGAACGTAGTCGGCCGCGGGATCGAACCGATGCGCTTGTTTTACGGGATTGTAAATACGCGGATAGGCCGCGAGATCGGCGCCGACGCCGGCGACCCACTGCCAGTTGCCGCTGGCGAGCGCGGCGCTGTCCTCGACGAGGAACCGATCCCACTCGTCGCGGCCGACACGCCAGTCGACGCCGAGATCGAAGCACAGAAACGATGCGGCGACGGCACGAATGCGCGGGTGCATGCGTCCGGTGGCGTGCAGTTCGCGCATGCCGGCATCGACGAGCGGAAAACCCGTCGTACCCGTGCGCCACGCGCCGAGCTGCGGATGGCTGCGCGCGAACGGGAAGCCGCGCATCTTCTCCTGCAGCGGTAGATCTTCGAGCGAATCGTGATACCACGCGAGTTGCAGGAAAAAGTCCCGCTGCGCGAGCGCGCGCAAATACAATCGCACCGCCGTCGTTTCTTCGACCAGCAAAAACGGATCGTTCGCGCGTTCGCACGCGGCGCGTGCCACCGAGCGCGCTGAGATCGTTCCGAACGAGAGTTCCGCCGAGAGTTCCGAGGTCGGACCGGCACTCGGCACGTTACGCGCGATGCCGTAGGCGAGAATCGGACCGGTCAGAAACGCGTCGAGTTTGCGTTGCGCTTCAGCGGGCGACGCCGCCGGCGGCGGCTGATCGCGGCCGCCGAACTCGACGGGCTCGGGCAGCGCTTCGCTGGCGACTTCCGTTTGCGCGAAGTGGACGCTCACCGCCGCCGGCGACGGCACGAGCGATCGCCAGCGTTCGAAGTACGGCACGAACGCTCGCCAACCGTCACCGGTCCGATGGGCGAGAGCGGTGTCTTCGGGCGGCACGACGAGCGCGTCGTGCACGGCGAGCACGCGAATCCCGGATTCTTCGAGCGCGGATTGGACGTCGCGGTCCGCGCGAATCTCCTTCGCGGCGTAGCGCACGCTCCAGCCGACCGTCTGGGCACCGAGACCGCGTGCCAACGACCGCAACGTCGATGCGGTCGGCCCGCGGCGCACGATCAAGCGCGCACCGCTCGAGCGGATCGATGCGTCGAGCGCTGCGACGGCGGCGCAGAAGAACGCGGCGCGGCGCGGCGAGAGCCGCAAACGCTCGACGCGCGCAGGGTCGATGATCAGCACCGGGATGACGTCGCCGTGTCGAGCCGCTTCCGCGAGACCCGCGTGGTCGGCGATGCGCAAATCGAGCGTGAACGCGAAGAGCGTCTTCAGCGCGCGATCCGGCCGGCAAACATAGCACGCGGTTCAACGCCGCTGCGCCGCGGCTCCTTTGGAGCAACGGCAAGCCGCGTCCTCGGGCGACGGCGCCGCGTAAGAGGAAAACGGTGAACGTCCAACCATTGAATCTGCGTGTCTCGTATTGCACTACGGGCAGCCGCATCGAAGGACATCCAGCGGCTGGTCAACGATGGCGTACTCGGCGGCGCATTACCTGCCGGCGACTCTTGGGCGACGCGCATCGGAACGTGGCTCGAAGAAATGCAGCATGGGCGGCGACTCGTGATGGTGGCGGAAGTCGATCGCAGACTCGTCGGCATCGCACAGCTGGTTTTCAAATTCGCGCACGGTTACGAAGATGCGGAAGCAGCCAACGGCGTCGACGTCGCGATGGTTGAAACGATTCGCACGCGCCCCGATGCGCCGGCGACGCTCGCGGCGCAAATGATGCACGAGTTTGAAACGTATGCGCGCAAACGGCGCGTTCGAACGTTGACGTTTCTCGTCCCGATGGACAACAATCGCGTGCTCAATCAGGTAAAGGGCTGGGGCTTCGAAGAATTCCGCATCATGCCCGAAGGGGCGCGGCTGCTGGCGTTCTTCCGCAAAAACTTGCGATGAAGCGCGTCCGTCACCCAGCTGAACGCGTCGCGATTCGCACGCTCGCGTGGGCCGAGCGCGCCGTCTTCTTCATCATCGGCCTCTTGTTGTTCGCCGCGGCGCTGGCGCTGCTCGCACGCGCGTTGCCGATGCTCTTCCAGATCATTTTTTCGGGCGTGGCGTCGCCGATTCAGATCGGAACGAACTTTCTCGACCTCGTCTTGCTCGTATTGATGGTCGTCGAGCTCGCGTACACCGTGATGCTTTCGCTGCGCGGGGCGGTCCTCAGCGCCGAACCGTTCCTGATCGTCGGCTTGATCGCGGTCATTCGCCGCATTCTCGTCATCACGGTCGGTGAATTCAAGAACAACAACCCGCAACCGAGTTTCTCGACCGAGAGCACGATTGAACTCGGCATTCTCACCGCGGTCGTGCTGGTATTCGTCGTGTCGATCGCACTCCTGCGAACGCGCCGGCGCGTCGAGACGTTCGAGCACGACGATGACTAGTTGTGGCTTCCCAGGAGGTTAAGGACCCCCGTATTGAGCCTCTGCATCGGCGGATTGCCGTGGGGGGGCGCTGTGGGGTCGATGCCAGTTGTAACATAGAGCAACTATCTAACGTAGCTTTATATGGGAGTGGAGGGAATGGCGCAACAGCTCAGGCTTGCCGGAGGCACCATCGGTTATGACGACACGGGAACAGGACCGCTCGTAATCTGCGTGACCGGCATGGGCACCCTCCGCTCGACATACCGATTCTCAACACCGCTGCTCGCTGCGGCCGGCTATCGCGTCGTGGCCATTGACGTTCGTGGAATGGGCGAGACGTCGGTTTCCTGGGATGACTACTCTGTCGGGGCGCTCGGCGGCGATATTGTGGACGTTATCGAGGCGCTCGGGGCCGGCCCCGCGCACGTAGTCGGGAACTCGATGGCGGCCGGCGCCGCGGTTGTAGCGGCGGCACGCCGCCCAAATCTCGTCCGCAGCTTGACGCTCACTGCGCCATTTGTCCGCGACATGATGCCGCCGTGGGCGATGACTGCAGTCTTCGGTTCACTGCTCGGCGGACCGTGGCGCGCGTCATTCTGGAACTGGTACATGCGAATAGCGTTTCCGACGCGCGTTCCGTCCGATCAGGCAGAAGAAACGCTGCGGCGCAATCGCAATCTCGCCGAGCCCGGCCGTTTCGATGCGTTCCGCCGCATGATGATCGCCTCGAAACGTGCGTCTGCCAAACGCCTCGCTGATGTCGCGGCTCCGGTCCTCGTTGTGATGGGAACGCGCGACCCGGATTTCCCGAATCCGGCGAAGGAAGCGCATTGGGTAGCTGACGCGCTACGTGGCGAAGTTTTTATGATCGACGGAGCCGGGCACTATCCGCAGGCCGATTCGCCCGGCGTTTTCGTCGCACGGTTGCTCTCGTTTTTGGGCGCTGTTGATGCCGAACGCGACCGGGCTCATGCCTCGTAGGCCAGGCCTGGACCGTCGTGCCGTCATCGAAGAGGCAGCGGCGCTTGCCGACGAGGTGGGTCTCGAAAACGTCACGTTAGCCGACGTCGCGGAGCGCCTGAAGATCCGTCCGCCATCGCTCTATAACCACATCGCCGGTACCGACGAGTTACACGCTCAGCTCGCATTGCTCGGCGTGCGGACACTACAGGCGGAGCTCGCGCGCGCCGCGATCGGCCGGAACGGAGTCGAAGGCGTCATCGCTGTAGCCGACGCGTATCGACGTTTTGCGAAATCGCGCCCAGGACTGTATCGCGCCACACTCAGCGCGCCGGAACCGATGCGGGCGGTGATGCTACCGCTGCAACTTGGGGGAGATGAAGTTATCCATGCCATACGCGCCCTGCGAAGTCTTATCCATGGCTTCGTTTCACTTGAGATGGCACACGCATTCGGCCTGCCGCAGGATGTCGACGAGAGCTTTCACTTCATGCTCGTAGCTTTCGTACACGCCTTCGTTCCGGAACGCGTTGCCGCTATAGCAGCAAAGTGAGCACGCTTCGACGACTCGTTCCATTACGGTATTCAGAATATCCAGAAAGACAAACCAATGTCGCCGATCAAATAGCCTGTACAGTGCTGGTGCCCTTGCTCTGGGGATACCAATACGTCGTAATCAAAACGGCACTTACTGATTTCCCGCCGCTCTTTTTTTGTCGGCATTCGTTTCGTGATCATGGCGCTGCTGCTGATTCCGTTCATCGCGAGGCCCACGCGCCGCCAGCGTATTCCAATTGCGTTAATTGCGCTCTTCTTGGGCGTCTTGAACCGGAAACGAGACGCTCGACTCCGCTCTGCTGGGCACATCGTCACCGATTCCGGTAGTCCACGGCTACTTTACGTGGCTTCGCGCGGTCTTATTTGCTGCCCTCGGCGGTCATCTTCAGAGGCGAAAGCATACCAATCGCAGGGCGAGTATCTCACGCTCATTGTAGCCCAGCAGCTCTTCAATCGAGATAATTTGGGAACACCGGCATTGAGGCGAAGTCTTCAGACGAGTGCTGGATGATCACTCGCGCATTCGTATTCGCTCTAATTCTGGCAAACCGATCCATTGATGCCAGCGTATTGGGGCGATCATTGACGCGTGGGACTAAGCCTTGTTCATAGTTTTGCCGCGTGTGGTACAAATCGCCGCTAATCAGCACTACGCCAGATCTAGGCAATTTGACGATCAATGACCGATGTCCGGAAGTATGTCCGGGCGTTTTGAGCGTTTTGACGGTACCGTCACCGAAAACGTCATAGTCGTCGTCCGAGGCGATGACTGCCGCTTGGGCAAGGGGACTGATCTGGGAAGGATCAACGCCGAACGGAGTCGGGTTGCCGCGCGCCGAAGTTAGCTCCGACGCCGCGATGATAAAAGTGGCCTTCGGAAACAAACCGATGCCGCCGCTATGATCAAAGTGGAGGTGCGAAAGCCCGACATAGCGCACATCGTCCGGCTTCAGGTTCAGCTCCGAAAGTTGCGACACGAGCGTTCGCCGAACCGAAAAATGTCCGCCGAATTTTTCCACGCCGTCCGGTTCGGCGGCAAGTTTATCACCCAATCCGGTATCCCAAAGCATCCACTCGTTCCCGTGCTGAATAAGATAGCAGGGAGTCGGCAGCGCGATCGATTTGCCTTCGTATTCGCCTGTATCGGCAAAAACGTCCGCGCTCTCGAATTCGGTGAGTCCGCCATCGAGCGTGTAAAGCTTACCTGCCATCGGACGCCTTGCCCGCAATTGTTTCGCACTTTTCCAAACTATTATTTGCGTCGATCGCTCTCGTATGTTCAAACGGTGCCATTCTTGCTGCTCGCCTTCCAAGTTTTAAAATCAGGTGATCATTAGCGCCGCGAATTCCCGCTTTGCCCTTGCGTCGTCCTCACGGCGACGGTGAGCCATCTTTCCTGGGATGCTCCCACTGGCGGCTCGTTCATTTTGCGACTGAGCGCCGCTGCAGGACCGCCGGGATCGATCCGGCGCAGATTGCCGGCCACAGCCTGCGACGCGGCTTTGCAACGGCCGTCGCGCGGGCCCAAAAACCGGCTCGCGTGATCAAGCGCCACGGACGCTGGAAAGCACCGCGATGCTTGACCCGGTACATCGAAGAGGGCTCGCGCTGGGAGGAAAATGGAACCGTCGGCCTTCTGTAAGGGACGTGAGCGGTGGATGCCCGACGCGCACTTCGCCAATCACAAAAGCTTATCTACAGTGATCGGCAGGTCGCGCACGCGTTTCCCCGTCGCGTTGTAAATCGCGTTGGCAACGAGGGCGCCGACTCCGGTAATGCCAATCTCGCCGATGCCATGTGCGCCCATCGGAGCATGCGGGTCAGGAATGTCGGTCCACATCACTTCGATCGCTGGAACATCCATGTGCACCGGCACGTGGTAGTCCGCAAGGCTCGGGTTCATGATGCGCCCGTTTCGCTCGTCGAATTGCGTCTCTTCCAGCAGTGCGAGTCCGAGCCCCACGACGATCCCACCGCGGAACTGGCTTGCACCCGTCTTGGCGTTGAGGATACGCCCGAGTCAAACGATCCGAGGAAGCGGTTGACGCGCGTCTCAGCGGTGACCGCGCTGACGCGCACCTCGCAGAACATTGCACCGAAGGAGTGCATCGACCACTGCTCGGTCTCGACGGCGTCCGCCGCCGCAGCTTCGACGGTCACTTCCTCGCGTTGCGCATGTGCAAGGATCGACGCGTAGCTCTCGTGCCGTTTCGGGTCGTCGATTTTGCACAAACCGCCGTCACGCGCAAAGACGTCGCCGAAGGTGAGGCTGGCTAGCGGCGAATTCTTGCGGACGCCGGCGAGCAACGTGGTTATCAGTGCACGCTGCGCCGCAATGACCGCGGCTCCGATCGATGCCGTTTGCTGGGAGCCTATCGAGTATTCCCACGGTTCACGATGCGGCGGCTCGTGAAACACGACATCATTCTCTCGCAATTCGTCATACAGTCCATCGAGATCGTCAGTCATGAACTCGAGGTGCACGCCGCGGCGCTGTTCAGACGTCGCCGAAGCGACGCCAGCCCTCTTGGCCTCTTCGAGCGATAAGAGGCCGACCGTATTTACGCCGGCGCGGAGCATTGCAAAAGCCGGCGTTGCCGAATAAACCACTTTGAGGTTGAGCTTGTCGCGATAGAGACGCAGTGACTCTTCGAGATCTCTGACAGTGAGGGACAAACCCTCGAAGCGGAACTCCGTTCGCATGCCTACTCCGGCGTAACCTCCAGACGAAAGACTATCGCTGTAGTTAGAGCATATAACTAGATCTGACGAAAAGTCAACTCGACACGGCCGAAGAGACGAGAGAGCGCTTGATGGAAGCCTTGGTAACGGCGATTTGAGCATTTTCAAGACGCGGTTGACCGATTCGACACCGCTGCCGCAACGCACCTAAGCGTCAACGTAACAGATTTGCGTTGTCTGACCGCTCTCTACGATAGTGGTCCGCTCCTTGCTAACGAGGTCGCCTCAGCACTCGGACTTACGCGAGGCGCTACAACAACAGCCCTTGATCGTACGGAAGAGGCCGGTTATGTCACGCTGCCAATCGCAGCTTAACATCTTGTCCGTGAAACCGGGACAGCCTCGACATGGGGTATCGACCAGGAATCAGTTGCGCGACAAGCCCCGGTGTAACGAATCGCTTAAGCCGGCAGTCAACGGACCCGTACATCGAGACGCTTCACGTTAGTGTACACCGAGACATCGTGAATGCCATCATCGATGACCTCGCCTTCCCACATGAACGTTGGGCAGCGACGCCGGCGCAGATTTCGACGATCCGATACTCGCAAAGATGGGACGCTCTATTCAGATGGGCATTGCCGAAGGAGAGCCAGAGCTTTTTGCACGCACTGCTGCTGCCTTCATGGTTATGCATCTTGTTTCTAAGCTTGCCCCCGAACACGCATTGCGTTGGAACTCGGAAACCCGTAGTTCCTCACACCGGTCTCGGGTCGAACGTGTCGTCGGAATGATGAGAGAAACGTACATGGATCCGTTGACGCTTATCTCTCTTGCTGCAGAAGCCGGCGTCAGCGAATTTATTTCATCGAGATTTTCCGTAAAACGACGGGCTTAACGCCACATAAGTTCCTCGTGGCTCTTCGTTTAGAGGCGGCCGCGCGGCTTATAGCAGAATCGGGTGACGACATCACATACATCGCTCATGCCACCGGATTTGCGACTGGTGCCCACTTCGCCGCAGCGTTCAAAAAGCGGTACGGAGTAACACCAACTCAGTTTCGCCTAGCGCCTGCGCAAGTTAACGCTCGTGCAAAGGAGCCACGACCGGTGATTCGGTGCCCGATTCCTCGATCAATTTGACCCAATTTCTTGATGTCGACATGAAGAAGTTCTCCGGGCTCGGCTCGTTCATAACGAATCACCGGTTCACGAGGGTCCATGCGATCAAGCCTCGCGATTCCGCGTTCCTTTGCAACTCGCGCAACGGCAGCACGACTGCGACCAATCTCCGCAGCGATGCGGTCGGACGACCAACGTTGCCGGCGAAGACGCTCAACGCGCGCTTTGAGTCATCCGACATCGCAGTCGGCATTTGCTCGGGTCGCGAAGTGCGATCAGCCATCCCGTCTTCGCCCTCAAGACGATATCGCTGAATCCATTTGAAGACGGTCGACCGCGCAATTCCAAGAGCTTCGGCGATTTGATGAGCTGCCTCACCTCGTTCAAACCGCCGCACGATCGCCAGCCGCCCGCGCTTCGTAAGCTTGGCGCTTTTATGGATCATCATGCGCCGTTCTCTCAGGCGCTGACGGAACCTCACCTTCAACAAACAGTCCGCAACTCCTGAGAGTCCACACCTAGTGGCCGAGACAGGGCGGTGAGAAACGGGACTACGCTGCGATCGTTGCGTCGCCGACGATGTCGGGCTTGTCGCGGCCGATCAGCCACGCGTACGTCGCTCCACCGAGTGCGCCGCCGACGATCGGCGCGAGCCAGAACAGCCACAATTGGGCCACCGCCCAACCGCCGACGAAGACCGCGACGCCCGTGCTGCGAGCCGGATTGACCGACGTGTTCGTTACCGGGATCGAAATCAAATGGATCAGTGTGAGCGCGAAACCGATCGCGATCGGCGCGAAACCGACCGGCGCCCGACCGTCCGTCGCGCCCATGATGATGAAGAGAAACATGAACGTCAGCACGACTTCCGCAAGCAGGCACGCCCCGAGCGAAAAGCCGCCGGGTGAATGATCGCCGTAGCCGTTCGAAGCGAAGCCGCCGGCGGTGCTGAAACCGGGCTTCCCCGACGCGATCAGGTACAGTACGCCGCCCGCGATGATACCGCCGACGACTTGCGCGATGATATACGGCAAAAGTTCGCGACCCGGGAACCGTTTTCCGAAAAAGAGCCCGATCGAGACGGCCGGGTTCAAGTGCGCGCCGGAGATATGACCGACCGCGTAGGCCATCGTCAGTACCGTCAACCCGAAGGCCAGCGATACGCCGACGAAGCCGATCCCGAGTGTCGGAAAGGCGGCCGCAAGAACGGCGCTGCCGCAGCCGCCGAACACGAGCCAGAACGTGCCGAAACATTCGGCGACCAGTTTGCGCGACAACGGCATCTGCACCATAGTGCAGGTCGTTGGGAACGGCCTTTGGGTCGTCCTGCTGACTAACCGCCGATTTCGCTCAGCGCGCGCATCGCGCTTGACGTTTGCCCGATATCGAGATGATGCCGTTCCGGCTTGACGTACATCGAGCCGCGAAAGATCGCAATGAGCTCTTCGTCGGTCGCGAAGTCGCGAACGGGCGTGCGCAGATCGATGAAATGATCGCCGAACAGGCACAACTTGAGGCGGCCGTCGGCTGAGAGGCGCACGCGGTTGCACGTATCGCAGTAATCGTGCGAAAGCGGCGAGATCACGCCGACGCTGCCGGCTGCGCCCTCGAAGGCATAATAGCGCGCGGGACCGTTGCCCGGCGGCCCGTCGACCGGATGTAATGCATTGATGGCGCGAATGCGATCGAGAATTTCCGTCGCGCTCACGTACTCCGAGGTGTGGCCGGCAACGTTTTCGACGACGGGCATCACTTCGATAAAACGAACGGCGAGCGCGCGCGTGCGCGTCAGCTCCGCGAACGCCGCGACCTCATCGTCGTTTTGGCCACGCATGACGACGCAGTTCAGCTTGACCGGGCCGAGGCCGGCATCGAACGCCGCGTCGATTCCGGCCAGGACGCGCTCGAGCCCCGGCCGCCGCGCGATCGTCGCGAAGCGGTCGGCGCGCAGCGTGTCGAGCGAGACGTTCACACGCGTCAAGCCGGCGTCGCGTAACGGCCGTGCCTGCTCCGCGAGGAGTAAGCCGTTCGTCGAGAGGGCGATGTCGTCGATGCCGGGCGTGGCCGCAATCATCGCGACGAGCCGCTCAAGGCCCCGGCGAATCAGCGGTTCACCCCCGGTGAGCCGGATGCTGCGCACGCCGATTTTCGCCGCCGCGCGCACGATCCGTGCGATTTCCTCGTAACTGAGAATCTCGGCTTTCGCGATCCACGGCAGACCGGCTTCGGGCATGCAGTACACGCAACGCAGGTTGCAGCGATCGGTCACCGATATCCGGAGATACGTGATGGCCCGTCGGAAGGCGTCGGTGAGGCGCGGCTCCTGCGGCGACGCGATCAAATCGATCATTGAACCCTGTCTGTTCGTGCCGCTCGGCGCTTAGTCCGTCGCGAACACCCTGTCGTCGATTTTGACGTTGAGCCGGTAGTTCGTGAACGACGAGGCGACGTCGGCGCTGTAGTGCGGGATATCCACTTTCCCCGTTTGCGTCTTGATCACATAATTACCGTCGATCTGCGCGTACGTCTGCTGAAACGCGATCGAACCGCCGTCCTTGTACGCGTAGGTCATCCCGGTGACGGTCGCCGTCCGGTCGTCGACCGTGACATCGACATGATCGATGCGCCCGTTCTTCTTGCGGACCAGCCGGAACTGGGCGGTCGTTCCGTCGTCCGCGAGCGGGGTCACGTCGTACACGCGCGGCCATTCGCTCGGCGGCTCGAGCTGCGGGAAAACTTTCTTAAATTGGTTTGCGAGGGCCGGCACGGTCTCGAAAACGACGGCATTGCGGTCGGGCTGCTGATAATATGCCGTACCGTCGAGTGACGGACTGATATACGGGAATCCGTGCGTCTGGACGTCGACGTGCAACGACGCTTGATACGAATGCAATCCCACGTTGACACGCTGCATCCGTGCGTAGACGGCCTGCGGGTCGGCGGATTGCGCCGCGCTCGGCGCTGCCGCAGCGAGGAGGGCGAAGAGCACCAGAATTCGAGCGACGGACGTTCGCATGATCGACCTCACGATACCGCCTTCTGCTGAGAAAACGATCCCAACGCGGCCGCAATCTCATCCAACACCAATCCGTCGGTCTCGCGTTGCGCTGCCGAGCGCAGTGCCGACTCGGCCTGCGGCGAGCCGATGCGTCCGAGCGCCCAGGCGACATGGGCGCGAACGAGACGATGCGGGTCGGCGATCAGCGAACGCGTGAGAACCGGCACATCCGCGCGGTCGAGCGTGTTACCGAGCGCGACGGCCGCATTACGCCGCAGCACGGCCGCCCCGCGCCAACCCATTGCCGTGCGCGCGTAGCGGCGCTTAAACTCACCGCTGCGAAGCGCGAGAAGCCGCTGTAAGGTCGGCGCCCGGGTCTCGTCGTCGCGCGGCGCAAACGCGGCGGCGTGACGCGGTGCGCGCGCCGTCGGCGGGCACGCTTCTTGGCACAGATCGCACCCCCAGACCCACGTGCCGATCAAGGGCCGCAACGCGCGCGGCACGGCATCGATTCGTTGGGTGAGATCCGAGATACAACGGGTCGCATCGATCGTGTAGTCGCCGCGCAACGCACGCGTCGGACACGCTGTGACGCAGCGCGAACAGCTGCCGCACGACGTGCGCCGGGGGACATCCGGAGCCAGCCCGAGCGACGTGATCACCTCGCCGAGAAACACGTAGGAGCCGGCGCCCGGCACGATCAGGTTCGTGTGTTTTCCGACCCAGCCGATGCCGGACCGTTCGGCGAACGCGCGCTCCGCGATCGGCGCCGTATCGCAAGCGATCGCGGTTCGGCCGCCGTGCGATTCGATCGTCCGCGCGAGCTCGCGCAACAGCACGCGCATCCGCTGATGGTAGTCCGCGGACCACGCATAATTCGAAACGCGCCCACGCCCGCGTTCCGGTAACGCAGCCGGCGCCGCATACGCGACCGCGACGCAAACGACGCTGCGCGCCTCGGCCAGCAAGGTGCGCGGATCGGTAGCTGCGCTCGCGTAGCTCGCGTCGTACGGCCAAGTCGCGAGGTCACCGCGTGCAAACGAAGCATGCAGACGTTCCCGCGTCGTATCCAGTCCCTCTGCCGGCGCGACCCGCACGAAATCGGCACCGTACGCATGTGCCGCCGCGACGATCGCCGCGCGGACGTCGCCGCTCAAAGCGTCGGCAACCCGCCCCGCCGCATGCGTAACGGGTAGCCGCGCTCGATCGTCGCGATCTCCTCCGGCGTCAGCTGCACATCGGCCGCCGACGCATTTTCGCGGACGTGCGCGACGGTCGCCGCTTTCGGAATCGCGAACGTCCCGGCGGTTCGCGTTAGAAACGCGAGAATGATCGCGTGCGCGCTCACGCCGCGCGCCTCGGCGATCGACCGCAGATCGCGTGCGCCGGGCGCGTCGGTCCAATCGCCGCGACCGAACGGCGTATACGCGACGATCGCGATGCCGTGTTCGCGAGCGAAAGGCATCTCGTGGGCTTCGATGCTGCGTTCGCCGAGATGGTAGAGCAGCTGATTGCACGCGATGCGCTCGCGCGTGAGCGCCGCCTGCGCTTCCTGCATATCGGCGATCTCGAAGTTGCTGACGCCGAGCGAACGGATCTTGCCTTCCTGAACGAGCGTTTCGAACGCGCCCATCGTCTCAGCGAGCGGCGTTGCACCGCGCCAATGCAGCAGGTAACAGTCGAGGTAGTCGGTGCGCAAACGCTGCAGCGTTCGCTCGCACGCGCGAATCGTACCGTCGTAGGACGCGTTCGACGGCAACACTTTCGAGACGATGAAGAGGTGTTCGCGCGGGAGATCCGCGATCGCATCTCCGACCAGCGTTTCTGCTCCGCCGTCGCCGTACATTTCGGCGGTATCGATATGCACCAAGCCGAGATCGATTCCCGCGCGGAGCGCGCGAATCGCTCCGTCGCGCCCGGAACGGATCGGAACGTTCCAGGTTCCCTGTCCGATGACCGCGAGGTCGCGGCCGCCGGTCCCGAATGTTTGCGTTCTCATCCTCACAACATACCCGTCAAAAGACGTCGAAGCCGGCGTCGATCGCGGCGTACGCGAGCAAGCCGTCACGCAGGTGACGCACGTTCCCGAAGCCCGCGTCGCGTAATCGCCGTGCCGCCCAGCGCGACTTCGCGCCGACACGACACGCAACGATGTAGTGGGCGGTGAGATCGAGTTCGGCGATGCGCGCGTCGAGTTGGGTCGCGGGAATCGAAAGCGCACCCGGCGGTGCACCGAGCACGGCTTCGTGCGGTTCGCGCACGTCGAGCAGGCGCGCCCGCGGGTCGGCGCTCAGCACGCCGTCAAGGTCGGCCGCCGTAATATCGTCAACGTCGTTCGCGCGCGGCACGGAGGCCGTCGCCGTTACGTCGCGGATCGAGGGTCGATCCCCACAAAGGGCGCAGGCGGGATCACGTGCGACGCGGACCTCGCGAACGCGCGCGTCGAGGGCGTCGATCAGGACGAGCCGGCCGGCGAGGGAACGTCCGATGCCGAGAATCAGCTTGAGCGCCTCCGACGCTTGCCACGTGCCGATCATGCCGCCGAGGACGCCGAGGACGCCGCCCTCGGCACAATTCGGCACCAGCTCGTCGGGCGGAGCTTCGGGATACAGACAGCGATAGCACGGGCCGCCGGCCGCCCCGAACACCGAAACTTGGCCGTCGAAACGAAAGATCGAACCGTAGACGTCGGGCTTCCCTTCGAGCACGCAGGCGTCGTTGACCAGGTAGCGCGACGCGAACGTGTCCGTACCGTCGACGACGACATCATAGGCGCGAACGATCTCGCGCGCGTTGCTCGCATCGAGCCGCACGCCGAGGGCGTCGATCGCGATCTGCGGGTTGAGCGCGTGCAGGTGCTCGGCGGCGGCCGTCGCCTTCCCGTGTCCGACGTCGACGGTGTCGAAGAGAATCTGACGCTGTAAATTCGTCACGTCCACGACGTCATCGTCGACGATGCCGATGCGTCCGACGCCGGCCGCCGCGAGATAGGCGAGGATCGGCGAGCCGAGGCCGCCGGCGCCGACGACGAGCACACGCGCCGCACCGAGCTTCTCCTGTCCCGCCAAGCCCACTTCGGGGATCAGCAGATGCCGGCTGTAGCGCCGCAGGTCGAGTGAACCGGCGAGCGAGGGCGTCACAGCGGTCCCTCCACGGCGACCGGAAGTTCGGACTGCGGGCGGACATCGCGCAGATGACGCTCGTTGAACCACGCGAGCACGGTCGAGCGCGCGTTGTCGCCGGCAAACGTGTGATCGCTCGCGACGGTTGCAAACGACTTCGGCTCGGGCGCGCGCGCGAAGAGCGCATCGACGCTCGAACGCGCGACCATCCCGTCGCGCTCTGCCGCGATATAGAGCACCGGCCGCCCGGCGAGGCGCGGCAGCGCATCGTCGAGGAGCGGTTGCCATTGCGCCGCGAGTTCCGGCAGCGCCAAACCGTCAACGTACGACGACCGCAGGTCGACGACGCCGCCTCGCGCCAGGGTCTCGAGCGCCAACGGCCGCCCGTAGCCGGTCGCGATTGAAACGGCGCCCGCGATCGTCGTGTCGCGCGCAGCGGTGCAGAGCGCCGTGATCGCACCCATACTGTGGCCGAGCACGTAGACGGGCGCCGGACGACCGTTGCGTGCGACGTTCACGACCGCGCTCATTGCGTCGATCAGATCGGTCGCAGCGTTCAGACGTCCCCCGCTCGAACCGAGCTTATGGCCGGGAAAATCGAGCGAATACACCGCGAACCCGTGGCTTGCAAGGAACGCGCAGAGCATGTCGAGGTTTTGCTTCGAACTCGAATAGCCGTGTCCGACGACCAGCGTCACTCCGCGCGCGCGTCGTGCTTCATACGCAAGCACCGCAATCGTATTGCGACCTGCGTCGACGCGCAAGAGCTCGACGTTCACGTGCCGCCTACGGGCGTGTTCGCGACCCACGCAGTTTGGCCGTCGGCATAGTGTTCCTGCTTCCAAATCGGCGAGCGCGCTTTGAGCGTATCGATTGCGAACTCGCAGGCGTCGAACGCGACGCCGCGGTGCGGCGAACCGACCGCGATCGCAACGCTCGCCTCACCGAGCGCGACGCGGCCCGTGCGGTGTACGATCGCGATCGCCAAGGGGCCGAAGCGTTCGCGCGTCTCGGCGGCGATCGCATGGAAATCCGCCAACGCCATATCGGTGTACGCTTCGTAGTCGAGCGCGGCGACCGGCCGGGCGTCGCCCGGCGACGTTGCACGCGTCGTTCCGACGAACGTGCAAATCGCGCCGTACGCCGGATCGCCGACCGCCGCAACGAGTGCCGCAACGTCGATCGGCGCCGCCGAAATCGCGATCACCCGCCGCCCACCGGCGGCAACAGCGCAATTTCGTCGCCGTCTCCGAGCGTCGTCGTCCCATCGCTCATGACACCGTTGCGCGCGAAACGCGTCGAAGCACGCAACCGTGTCGCTTGCGGAACGGCGCCCGTCAACGACCGCCACGCATCGTCGAGCGTCGCACGCGGTGGAAGTTCGAGGTCGCGTTCACCGAAGCCGAGCAGCTCGCGCAAATTCGCGAACGCAAGCACGCGCACACGCATCAATAGCCGCCGAGATCAGTCGTATAGCCGCGCTCCGTAAGCCACGCGCGGCTTTCGTCGTGGCGGCCGAGCAGGTCGATCCGATTGCAGATGAGCTTATGCATCAGCACTTCCCAGAAATGCTGATCCTTCTCGTAGACGTCGTCCGGAATATCGTTGCGCGCGCGCGAGAACTCGCGCAGCGCGACCCAGTCGCGATTGATCAGAATCCCGTAGAGCGCGGCTTCGTAGGCGGGTTCGGGCGCCGGCTGCATCACGCGGTCTTCTTCTCTGATGACGCGAGCGCGAAGCGCTCGATCGCGAGTGCAACTCCATCGCGCTCGTTGGTGGCGGTCACATGCGCGACGGCTCCACGCACTTCCGGCAGCGCATTTCCCATTGCGACGCCGATGCCGGACCATTGCAGCATCGGGACGTCGTTGCGCGAATCGCCGACCGCGAGGACGCGTTCGCGCGACACTTGGAAATCGGCGCACAGACGCGCGAGCGCGGTCTTCTTGCTGGCGTCGCGATTGAGGACCGCGCACTCGACGAAGTCGTGCCACGTCTCGTAGCGAAAGTTCAGCGGGAGATCGCCGAATTCACGTTGCATCGCCGCGACGGCGTCGGCGCCGAGAAAGCGGATAAACGTCGGCGCGCTCGAGAGCACGTCCAGCAGCGAATCGGTCTCGCGCCAGCCCGGGCCGAGCATGTCTTGCATGTAGGCGTGGCCGCCGGAGATGCGCCAGAAGAGTTCTTCGACGTAGACCGCGATCGGGATCTTTGCGCGTTCTGCGAATTCGATCATCGGTTTTGCGTACTTCAGCGGCACCGGAATGTGAGCGAGCGTTTTGTTCGCGCCGAAGTCTTTCGTCAGCGCGCCGTGACAGCAAATCACCGGCAAGTTCAGCCCGAGCTCGCGCGAAATCTGGATCGGCGTGTCGACGCCGCGCCCCGTGACGAGCACGACCCGGATTCCGGCCGCGAGCGCGCGGGTGATCGCGGCACGATTCATGGGCGAGATCGTTTCGTCCGGTGCGAGCAGCGTGCCGTCGAGATCGAGGGCGATAAGGTCGATGGGCTGATTCACGATTCTACTTTCAGCGGTGCGTCCAGATGGCGTTCCATGCGGATCACACGCATGCGATAACGTCCGTCGGCGGCGAGACGGACGTGCGGCGCGAGCGTCGCCGCGGACGGACCGTCGAGCAACGCGTCCACATCTACCCCCGGTTCCGCATCACCCCAACGTTCGTCGACCGCCGTGAAACCCGCTGCCCGGTATGCGGCGATGGCTCGCGCGTTATAGCCGGCAACGTCCAGCTGCAGCCGACGGAAGCCTTCCGCTTCGAGAACCGCGACAAAGGCGGTGAGGATTCGCCGCCCGAGCCCGCGACCGATGAACCGCGGGTCGAGCACGATACCGACCTCGCCGGTCTGCGCGTCACGCGGGCGGAGCATCAGCGAGCCCACCATTGAGCCCTCGGCCAACGCTGCGAAGGGTCGCCGGAGGTGCGGCGCGCCGGCCAGCGAGCGCCACAGGTCGTCGCCTTCGGCCGGTGTGAGCGGACGCACATCGTAGTGCCGAAAGAGCGGGTCGCCGTGCCGACCCCAGGCGGCGAAGGCTACGATGTCCTCACGCCGCATCGGACGGACCGCAACGTTCTCAGCTCCCCTCACGTTCTTGAGCATATGCGGACCATCGCTCGTTCCCTCGCTGGAACGGTCGCCGTCGTTGCGCTCGGTTCAGCCGCCATTGCCGACCCGGCCGGCCGTTGTACGCACGATAGCTGGAGCATCGATGGAATGCCGCTAGCCGCGACGCTCTGCGTTTCAGCGCAGCGCGCCGCCCACGTTTCGGTCGCGGAGACGTTCACGCGCAACGCAGCGAACATGTCGAAAACGCTGGAGATCGATCTGGTGAAGGGGACCGACGTCACGCGCGCGGTCGACACCGTGGCGCTCAACGACGTCGGATCGCCGAAGCAACTGCACCTCACGATCCTCTATCGTGACGGCCAAGCATCGATCGAGCACGCGCTCGTTCTCCCCGGGGCCGTCGTTCTCAAATAGCGCAACCCTCGCTCGCATCGCGCGGTTCGTATGCGCGACATGCGATGTAAACGTTAGTGCCCTGTCTCGCAAGTGGCGATACACAAAGCAAGAGCGATTTTTCGTCGTCGCAAGAAGCGAAGAGTGCTGAAGGGCAGCACCCTTTGAGCGATGAGCGAGGCCGCGACGGCGGAAAAGCGCCGACCGACTGTATCGGTATTTGCGAGAGCGGGCACTGAGCCTCAATGGGTTGCATGGCGACGGTTCCCGGACTCGATGCGGCTGAGCGTGGACGATATGTCACCGAGCGTCTTCCGGCAGGGCTCTTTCGCCTCGCCGACAGCGCTCCGGACGCACGCGTCGCGTGGCGCGTCGCTCCGCAACCGTTTCTACTCGCGCCACAAACGGTCGCGAAGATCGAGGCGCTGGGCAGCGATCTCGTGGCCTTTTACCGGGTGCTCAACGGGCTCTACTTGCGAAGTGCTCGCGGGACGATTCCGGCGTTTTTTGCCGATTATCTCGATCGCGGGAAACCCGAAAGCATCATCAAGCTCTCACGGCAGAACCGCTTTCGCTCCGAGATTCCGCAGGTGATCCGGCCCGATCTGATTCTCACCGACGACGGCTTCGTCGCGAGCGAACTCGACAGCATACCGGGCGGGATGGGCTTCGTGGCAGCGATGGCGCACACGTACTGCGAACTCGGCTTCGATACGATCGGTGAGGCCGACGGCATGGCTGCCAGTTTCGGCGCGATGATCGTCGCGACCGCGCAACGTGAGTTTCCCTTCGTCGCGGTCGTCGTCTCCGAAGAGTCGGCCGATTATCGCGGCGAATTGCGCTGGCTCGCCGAACGAGTTCGCGCGCTCGGCATCGCCGACGCGCATGTCTGCGCGCCGCAAGATGTCGTCTTCACCGAAGAAGCCTTGTTCTTGCGGCACGAAGACGGCCGCGAAGATCGCATCGACGTGATCTACCGCAACTTCGAGCTCTTCGATTTGCTCAACGTTCCAAAGCAAGAATTGATGCTCTACGCGGCGCGCCATAATCGTGTAAAACTGACGCCGCCGCCGAAAGCCCAGCTCGAAGAAAAACTTTCGTTCGCGCTGCTGCATCATCCGGCGCTCGAACCGTTATGGCGCAAAGAACTGGGCGACGACGTGTTCGCGCGAATCCGCGTGCTCTTTCCGCAAACATGGGTGCTCGATCCGCGGCCGTTACCGCCACAAGCCGGAATCGTGGGCTTGAACGCCGGCGGCTTGCCGGTGACCGATTGGATGCAACTTGAGACGCTCGGCAAGGGCGAGCGCGATTACGTCGTCAAGCCGTCCGGCTTCAGTGAGCGCGCGTGGGGCTCGCGCGGTGTGCAGATTGCAAACGACATGACGCGCGACGATTGGCGTGCGGCGCTCGCCGACGCGCTCGCGATGTTCGACGTGACGCCGCATGTCTTGCAGCGCTTTCACAAAGGGCGGCGCGTACGCGTCGACTACTTCGATCCGAGTTCGGCGAACGTGCGCACGATGGACGGGCGCGTCCGGCTGACACCGTACTTCTTCGTCGCCGGCGAGGCCGTCCGGCTCGGCGGCATTCTCGCGACGATCGCGCCGGCCGACAAGCGACTCATCCACGGCATGAGCGATGCAATCATGGCGCCGTGCATGACGGGCGCGGAGGGCGCCTGAGCACTGCGGCGGTCGCCGTACGTCCGCTCTGGCGGTCGCGCGCCATCGCGTTCGGCAGCGCCGTCGCCGGCGCATTGCTCGCCTATCTGTTCGCGCCGGCGTGGCTGCAAGGCACGGTGCGCGCCGTCGCGGCGTACGACGTTGCCGCGGTCATTTTGCTGGCGATTCATTGGCGTTACACGCTCGTCGATGATGCGCGTACGACCGGCGCGCGCGGGGCACAGGAGGATCCTGGGCGCAACCTCGTGCTCGGCGTCATCTTGATCAGCATCTTCTTCGGCCTCGCCTCGGCGGTCGTGATCCTCGGTAAGGGTCCGAACGTGCCCGCGGCGGATCGCGCGCTCGCAATTGGATTCGGGGTCGCCGCAGTCGCGCTCGGCTGGCTATTGATTCACACGACGTTCATCTTCCGCTATTCGCACCTGTTCTATTTCGATGACGATGACGACGGTAACGCCACACGCGGCTTGATCTTCCCGGGAACGACCGACCCCGACGACTTTGACTTCGCCTACTTTTCATTCGTCATCGGAATGACGTTTCAAGTTTCCGACGTGCAGATCACCGATCCGGCGGTTCGGCGCGTCGTGCTGTTGCACGGGATCATCTCGTTCGTCTACAACACCGCAATCCTCGCGCTCGTCGTCAACCTCGCGTCGGGGCTTTTCTCTTCGAAATAAGGGTTCTAGGCGTCGAGGATGTCCTTGGTTTTCCACGCGATGTTTTGCGCGCGATCACCGACGCGCTCGATCGAGGCGAGCACGAAGAGCAACAGCGTTCCGGCCGGCACGACGCCCGAATCGGCTTGCATCTCGGTTTGGAGTGCCTCGATGCCGCTGCGATACAGATGGTCGACTTCGTCGTCGCGCTCGATCACGGTATCCGCTAACGGCGGATCGCCCTCTCGATAGGCGCGCATCACGTCGGCCAGCATCGTTTGCGCAGCGGCGGCGATCTGTCCGATTTCGACCGACGCCGGACGGACCGGGACGTCGATCAATTTGATCGCGTTCTTTGAGATGTCGACGGCGTAGTCGCCGATACGCTCGAGGTCGGTGACGATCTGCAGCATTCCGGCGATAGCGCGCAGTTCGCCGGCCACGGGTTGCTGTTTCCAGATCAGTTCGATACACGCGTGCTCGACGCGGCGGCGCGTGTCATCGATCTCATCATCGCCGGCGATCACGCGTGCCGCAAGCGACGCGTCTCGACGTTCCAGCGCATGCGTCGAAGACCGAACGGCATCCAGGGTGAGCGCCCCGAGACGCACGACATCAAGACGAGCGTTGTCGAGCGCCTGGTGATAGGCGGTACGCATGACCTCAACTATAGCACGCGTTCTCCCAGCACAGGCAGCCTTAATCACAACTTACGAAAAGGGCGCCCTCCTTCGCGGGGCCAACGCGACGGCGATGGACGAACCGATTCTAGTAACGCGCGACGGCGCCGTCGCGACGATCACGTTGAACCGCCCGGCAGTCCTCAACGCCCTGAACCGCGAGCTGCTCGAGCGGCTTGCCGAGGCGCTCGGCACCATCGACCACGACCGGACCATTCGCGCGCTGATCGTTACCGGCTCCGGTGAACGCGCCTTCGCGGCCGGTGCCGATATCGCAGAACTCAACGCCTTAGAAGGCGCCGTCGCCGGCGCTGACCTCGCCCGGCGCGGCCAGCATGTGACGCAAGCGATCGAGGCGCTGCGCGTCCCGGTGATCGCTGCGGTGAACGGCTTCGCCCTCGGCGGCGGATGCGAACTCGCGATGGCATGCGACATGCGAATCGCCGGCGAGAACGCGAAGTTCGGCCAACCCGAAGTGAATCTGGGCATCTCGCCGGGCTACGGCGGGACGCAGCGAGCAACGCGGCTGCTTGGGAGCGGCGCCGCGATGTGGCTCTGCACGACGGGCGAAATCATTGACGCCGCCGAGGCTTTCCGGATCGGACTGGTGCAGCGCGTCGTGGCGCCGGCACGACTAGCCGCCGAAGCGCGAAAGCTCGCGGAGACGATCGCGGCCAAAGCGCCGCTGGCGGTAAGCGCCGCGAAACGCGCGATCCTCGACGGCGCGGCGCTCTCGCTGGGCGACGCGCTGGCGCTTGAAGCGCTCCATTTCGGAGCGATGGTGGGCACGCGGGACTTCCACGAAGGCACGCGTGCATTTCTCGAGAAGCGGCCGCCCGGGTTCGAGGGTCGCTGAAGAATTAGGCCGAGCGCATCGTCCGCGCGCGGTAGCCCATCATCGAACAGAACGCGCCCACGAACTCGGGATCGAACTGTTCGCGCGAACAGTGTTGAAGCTCGGCGAGCGCATCGCTCGGCGTGCGAACTCGCGTGTAGGGCCGTGACACCGTCATTGCGTGGAAAGCGTCGGTGACCGCGATAATCCGCGCTTCGTACGGAATCTCTTCACCGATTAAGCCGTCCGGATATCCGCGCCCATCGATACGTTCGTGGTGCGATCGCACAATGTGCTGATATTTCTCGAGCTGCGGAAAGCCGGCGACGATCGTCGCACCAAAGTGCGGGTGCATGCGAATCTCGCTCCACTCATCTTCGCTAAGCGACGATGGTTTGTTGAGGATCGCAAGCGAAATCGTTTGTTTGCCGATATCGTGAAGGCGCGCGGCGAGCGCGATCCGCTCGACGTTCGACGCGTCGAGGCCGACCGCTTCAGCGAGGCGCGCGGTCAACAGTCCGACCGCATCCAGATGGGCTGCCGTGACGGGATCGCGCTGGCGAACCATGCGGACGAGTCCGTCGACGATGGCGACTTCCGTCGCTACGATCGATCGCGACGACGCTGTACTTACGAGATGATCCATATTTACGCGGAGCGGGCGATCCGCACACGATAGCCGATCATTTGAACGAATGCGGTTGTGAGTTGTGCGTCAAATTGCGTTCCCGCAGCGGCGAGAAGCTCTTCGAGCGCGTCGCTCGGTGTCCGTTCGCTGCGATACGGGCGCGGTAGCGTCATGGTGTGAAAGGCATCGGCAATCGAGATGATGCGGCTTTCGACCGGGATGTCTCCACCCGAATGCTGATTGGGGTAACCCGTGCCGTCGGCACGTTCCCGATGAGCGGCAACGATCGGTGCAATGGCCGCAAGTGCGGGCAGTGCGGCGAGCGTCTCTGCGCCCATCGCCGGATACGACCGGACTTCATCGCGTTCAGCCGCGGTCAGCGCCATCGGTTTCGCGAGAATGGCGCGCGAGATACGCATCTTTCCGAGATCGTGTAAACGCGCCGCGAGGGTCGTTCGAGCAACCGTATCGGCGTCGGCGCCCACGTGAATGGCGAGCCGTTGCGCGAATTGGGCCGTGACTTCGACATGGTCGGCGAGACCGGGATCGTGCAGCCGCAGCGCCGCGATCATTCCATCGGCGAGGACGGTTGCGTTGGGGTCGATCGACGACGTGGCTTGTGCCAAAGCGCCGGAGGTTCGGAGATGGTCCACTGCATCTTGGCGGATTTTATTCGCGAAGCGAATACGATCCGAAAAGCCCACACCCGGCCGTGTCAGTTGGTGTAACACACCATCTAGACAACCAAGAAGATTTTCCCCGACCGAAGCTGTGCGTTCGCAGTCGATCCAAGCGCGAACATGACGCGGATTGCTCATCCGCTGAGCTTCGGCAACGACCTTCAGACAAGAATCGATCGTATGCTTCGGCCATGGCAAGGAACGATACAGCGATTGCGGCAGCGACTCGAGGACGTCTCGACAGATCGTCGACTCGTCGCGCTCATCATGCGCGAGCGTTGTCAACGTCCGAATTACATCGGGGGGAGGAAGGTCGGGGAAACCGTTGCGACGTTGTTCATATTGCTCTCCATATTACGGCGGCAAGTGCTATGCCGACATGATACGGTGAACGCCGAACCTCGTAACTCCCAAGATCTGGGGAGATCGTGACAGGTCGTGGATCAGTCGATCCACCCCTGATTAACCGCATACGTGACCGCAGCAATCCGCCCGGAACAACCGAGTTTCGAGCATGCGGACTTGATGTGACTGAGAACGGTATGGCTCGATTTGCCGAGTCGCTCAGCGACTTCGGCCGTCGTTCCGCCCGTGCGCAGCGCGCGCAGCACGTCGATTTCGGTCCGCGTGAGTTCGTGCACGGACGCCGGCGCAAGAACGACGCGGAAGAACCGGGCATACCCCCCGTAGCTAAGCGCTACGAGCGGTTCGGTGAGCTGGTCGAGCTGCCGCGCGGTGATGGTTTGGCGCGACGTCGAGCAAATCGTTCCGATTGCCGTGAGGACGACCGCCTCGCTCGGAAAGAGGTCGTTGGCGTTGGGCATGCGCGAACGCCGCGCCGAACGGCCGCGTCCGATGAGCCAGTGGCCGAGCGCGTGATAGGCTTGGGCGTGATAGATGAATCGCGTCGCTTCGTGATTTCGGTCGGCGGTGATGAGAACGGGTCGCTCCAGCAAGCGTTCCGCGGTTTCGGGCTCGACGGCGGCATACAGCACGGCCAGCACCGCATCGACGAACGCCTCGGCCGCTTTGCTCAGGCGCGCGCGCTCGAGACGCGTGAGTTCCGCGATCGCACGCGGAACGTTGCCGCGTCCAGCTTCGCGTATGGCGCGGTGGAAACGCACCCAAACCTCGTTCTGCGAAACGTTTCTTCCCTGCACTTCATTGAGCCGGGCGGCGCTTGTGTCGTAGAGTTCGTCATCACCCTGCGAACACGCGAGATACACGAGTGCTTCCAACGCAAACACCTGCATCGCACGGTCGCCGGCCGCTTCCGCCGAGACCGAACACGACTCCGCGTACCGGCGCGCAAGAAGCGTATCGGCGTACATGTCGCCGACGACGTTATGCAAAATACTGTATGCGCGCGCCGCGATCGCTTCGAGACCCACGGAATGCGCCAGCGCCGCGCACTCGTTCGCATAGTGCTCGGCGATGGAGTATTCACCGAGAAGCATGTGCGTGTACGCGAGCTTGTGGCGCACGAACGCGCGCAGCTCGACCGATCCGGCCTCGAGCCCCGATGCGCAAAATCCCATTGCGTCGCGCGCCGCCTCGGCTTCGCCGGCGCGCGCTGACGCGAGCGCCAGCGACGCTGCGGCGCGCATGCGGATGTCGCCTTCGAACCGCTCGTCGTTCATCACGTTGCGGAAGAGCGTCATCGCCCGCATGAAGTCGTGCAGATTGAATGCCAGCACGGCAGCTTCCAGCGCTAGCGGACCGCGCAGTGCGGCATCGAGCTTGCCGCTTAGGGCGATGTCGATCTCGCGCTTCGCGACATCGTAGGCGCCATCGATCACCAGAGCGTAGCCGCGCAGCCCGGTGACGACCGGATGGTCGCGATACGAGCGCGGAAAGCGCGCGAGCGCCGCCGAGAGTTCACCGCGGTGGCCGTTCTCGATGCGGTCGATCCCGCGGCGCGCCAGCAGCACGATCGCGTTTTCCCAGTCGCCGGCTTGCATCGACATGGCGACCGCGTCTTCGAAGCTGCCGAACCGCTCGAGCGCACGTGCGAGCCGCTTCGTGAGCGCCGCGCGAGCCGCCGGTTCGCTGCCGGGACGCTCGAGGATGAATTCGCGAAACAATTCGTGCAGCCGGAACGCGCCGTTGCCGAGCTTCGAGAGGAGCGGGAGCCGGCGATGGAGCTGTTCGAGCGACAAGCGCGATTCCGGAAATCCGGCCGCGCTGAGGATGCGCGGGCGCAATTCGGTGAGGTGCGCGGCCGCTTCGAAGAACTCGCGTTCGATGTCGGAGAGCTGCGCCCAGATCTCCGATTCCAGGAAGTCGAAGAGGAGCGCGCGCGTGCGGATGCGCAGCGGCGGCAGCGAACGCGTTCGTTCCCACGCCCCGAGCGAGAGCCGAACGGCGAGCGGCCAGCCCGATACGTCGTCGACAAGTTCGGTGAGTGCCGGCTCAGATATCTGGACGCCCATCGCGGCAGCGACGCCGGCCGATTCCGCGACGTCGAACGCAAGGTCGTCGGTCGTGATCGGCAGCGTCATGTAGTCGCGCGCGAGCCAGGTCCCGATCGGCAGCTCCGGGGTTTCGCGCGACACGAGCACCCAACGCACGTTGGGAATCGTTGCGACGATCAGCTCGCGAACGAAACCGAGCGCTGCCGCATCTTGGCACGCGTGTTGAAAATCTTCGACGATGATGGGCTGCTCGACGCTGCGTAGGCGGGACGCGACCCAGCCCGTCAGGTGGGCGCGGTTTTCCGTGTCGGGTGCGCGAGCGAGCAGGGGGCTCAGCGCACGCAGTGACTGCGGCGCCGCGATCGCGATGATGTCGCGCGCTAGAGTCTCGACCGTGACGCCGGCATCGGAGAGTTCAATCCAATGCCCGGTCGGTCCGAAGGCGTCGCTGACCGCTTCGGTCTTGCCGAACCCGGCCGGCGCAATGACCACGGCGATTCCACGATTGGCGGAATCCTGAAGCGCATCGCTTATCCGCTCGCGCGGATAGATCGACATGAATCAACCGCCGTCCGTGAAGCGGCGACGACATGCTTGGCCCGGAGACTCATCAACGGCGGCGTCCCACCGTGTTAAGAGTGTGTTCGGAAACACGGAAAGTGGAGTTTAGCGATACCGCTCTTGCCTGTCCTTCCGACGAAGGGAAAAAGCCGCCGCTTCATCGGCTGGAAAACTGCCAGGCGTTCCAAAAGTCACGGCCGAGCGAATTGGGACGAAAGCCGCTCAGGGTCCGCGAGACGACATACGTGCGACGCTCGAAGCCGAGCGGCACGACGGGCAACGCGGCGATGACCCGGTCGTCGGCGCGTTGATAGAACGGGGCACGCTGCGCGGCGTCGTACACGACCGCCCCGCGCGCTTCATCGCGATCGTAGGCCGGATCGCAGAAGAACATCGAGTTGCCGCCCCCCGGCGGCACGGCCGCACAGCCGAACAGATAGGAGCGATCGGGGTCGAGCGCTGGCGACCACGACGTGAGGGCGAAATCATAGCGCGCGCTCTCGAGAATGCCGCCGCGATCCTTCGGGCCCCAGAACTGCGCTTCAGAATATGAGTGGATGCGCGCGGCCACGCCCGCTGCACCGAGGTCGGCCGCGATTTGCACGGCGGCGGAGGCGCTATTGCGCCAATTGCTCGCGATCGCCAAGTCGATCGTCAGGTGCGCGGGCTCGAGGACACGCTTCGCGGCCACCGGGTCGAACGCCGGCAGGCGGCCCGTGCCCCGAAAGCGCGGATCGAGCTGTGTCGAGTCACCCGGCTCGAGCGTACCGCGATAGATCGCGCTCGCGAGTTTGCGACGGTCGATCGCGGCGGCGAAGGCGCGGCGTACGCGCGCAGCCGCGAAGGCCGGCGCACGAAGGTTGAATTGCAGGTAGTCCACGACGTTCGTTGTTCGTCCGATCACGTCGGCGTTCGGAATACCGTGAGCGACGTCGACGCCGAAACCGGTGACTTCGGTCAGGTCGATCGCGCCGGTTCGCGCGAGGACCAGTCGCGTTTGCGCATCCGGCACGATTGCGATATCGATGCGCGCGCTCGCGGCCGGACCGCGCCAGTAATACGGATTGCGCACGAACGAAAGGCGCTCTCCGCGCTCCCACCGCAACAAGCGAAACGGCCCCAGACCGACCGGATCGGTGTCGAGCGACGTCCGGTCGAGCGACGGGTACGCCGCCGCGATATGGCGCGGGAGAATCGCGAACGGATCGTTCGCACCGAGCGTCAGAAATGACGTAACGAACGGTGCCGAGGGCGTGCGCAAACGCACGATCAGCGTATCGGGCCGCGGCGCGCTCCACGACCGGATCGGCGCGACCGCCGAGGTGTCCGGCACGGTGGTGCGCGGATTGCGCAGTGCGTCGATGGTAAAGCCGACGTCGCGCGCGTCAAACGGCGCGCCGTCACTCCAACGGCCGGTGCGAATCCGGTACGTGATGCGCAACCCGTCGGCCGAGATCCCCCCGTTCGCGCGCGTCGGTAGCGCCAGGGCCTGGTCGGGGACGAACTCGCCGCGGTCGTCGACGAGAAAGAGATAGCCTTGGGTCAGTGGCCCGAGGATCCAACCGAAAGGCGTATTCCGGATCGTATCGAGTGAGTTCGGCTCGTCTTCGATCACGAGCATCGGCGGCCGGGGCGCCGCCGCCCATGCCGGTTCCAGCCACGAGACGCGCTTCGGCCGAAAACGCTCTTCGGCGTCGCGCATCACGAGGCCGATCGCCGGGTTGAAGCCGACCCACTTTGCACGGACTCTTCCCGCAGCGTCGATCGCGACCAGCGTCGGAAAGTTGACGATACCGAAAGCGTGCGCAGCGACGAGATCGGGATCGAGCGCCACGGCTTTCATCGGATGCCCGTGAACGTACTCGCGAACCAGACTCGCCGGCTCACCGACGTCGATCGAGACGACGTCGACCTCCGGATGGTCGGCCGCATAGCGCTGGATGAGCGGTATCGACATCTTACACGGCTCGCACCACGACGCCCAAAAGTCCAGGAAGAGCATGCGGCCGCGATGCGCGCCGACATCGAAATGGCCGCCGGCCAGAGCGGCCAGCGAAACGGGCGGAGCCGGCTCCGTTCGGTTCATTGCGAGGCGCGGTGCGATGAAAAATTGGAACAGCGCGAAGAGGACGACGAGGATCGCGAGCACGTCGAGTCCGCGCGCGACCCAGCGTCGAACGGGAGCCATGGACGGCAGAGGTTCGCACCTACCGCAACGCGCATCCTACGTGGCGATGCCCAGTAACCGTCCGCCGTCGGTCACGATCGACGCGCGCGCGCTGCCGGCAACGAACCGGACGCTGCGTATCCTTGAAGCGTTCGATAAGTTGGCGGTCGGCGCCATTCTCGAACTCAACGATGAAAGCGACCCGCGCTCGCTGCGCAACGAATTGCAGCAGTATCGTGCCGGCCGTTTCTCCTGGGACGCCCGCAATCACGGCTCGGGACGCTGGACGATTCGCCTCGAGCGCATCGATGAACGCGCGGACACGGCGACGTTTCTTTCGCACTGCCCACCCTTTCTCTCGGCGCGCCAGTCGACGATCGCCGACCTCGCCGGCGTCGCCACGGAGCGCAATTACCGGGCCGGCGAAACGATCTTCGACGAGGGCGAGATGTGGCCGTATCTCGCCTTCGTACGGAGCGGCAAAGTCGTCTACACCTTGCTCTCGCCCGATGGCAAGACGCACGCGCTCGGCGAGCGGCTCACGCATGATTCGATCAACGAATCCGGGACGTTCGACCAAGGCGGTTCAACGACGCGCGCCGAGGCGCTCACCGATTGTTCGCTCGTGCTCGTTCCGGCCGATGCCGTTTTGCATGCGGTGCGCAACGACGCCGAACTCGGACTCGGATTTCTGGCGGCCTCCTCACAAGCGCGTCGCCGTTCGATCGATACGATTGCGGATCTCGCCTTCGCGCACGTCTTGCAGCGCGTCGCGAAGTTTCTCATCTCGTATGCCCCGGCGACAACCGGGATGGCGCCCGGGTTGCCGGGCGTGGAGAATCTTTCGCAAGCGCAGATCGCCGCCGCCGCTGGAACCGTGCGCGACATGGCGGCGCGCGCGCTCATCCGGTTGAAAAACGCCAATGCGGTCGAGCTCGATCGCGGCCGCGTGCGCTCGATCGACCGCGCGCGACTCGAAGCGTTCGCGCACGGGGTACAAGCGCCACCGGTCTGAGTTCGGCTTCGTTACACGGATTCGAGCTGGGCAGTTTCCGCGTCGAGCGGCTCCGCCTGCGCGTCGAATGCCGCGCGCTTTGATTTTGCGGCGGCATCCGCAAGCGGTCCCGACGCGGGCGATTCAGCCGGGGTTGCGGTCGCCGGCGCTGCATTCGCGCGTGGAGCGGTAATCGTCTCGATGCCCTTCTTGACCGAACCGAGCGCCGTCGACAGACGGCCGTCGAGATCCGTGAGCACCTGCGCGGCATAGGTGTCGGCGCCTTCGCGAATGCGCGCGGCTTTCGCCTCGGCTTCGCGCAGAACGGTTTCGGCAGTCGTGCGCGCGCGACGGACGATCTCGTGGTCGTCGATCAGTTGCGCGTGCGCTTCCGACGCGTCGGTGACGATGGCTTGCGCGCGTTCTTGCGCCTCGCGCATCACGCGGTCCTTATCTTTGGCGATCATTTTCGCTTGACCGACTTCCGCCGGCAGCGTCGAACGGATCTTCTCGATGTATTCGTAGAGCCGTTCTTCGCTCAGAACGCGTCGCTTGAGCGGCAGCACCGTGCCGGTCCGTACGTAGGCTTCGAGTTTATCGAGCACGCGATAGATACTCACGATGGGCGGTTCTCCTCGCGCTTTGCGCGCATGACCTGGAGGACGGCTTCGGGGACATAGTGTTCGATCTCGCCGCCGAGAAAAAACACTTCCTTGACCAAGCTTGATGATATGAACGAGTAGCGCGGATCGCTCGGCAGAAATAGTGTATCGACACCGCTGAGCGAACGGTTCATGAGCGCCGTCGACATTTCGTTTTCGAAGTCCGACACGACGCGCAGACCTTTGACGATGACGCCGGCACCGATCTGCTTGACGAATCCGGCAAGCAGCCCACGAAAGTCGGTCACGTCGACGTTGCCGTATTGGTTCGTCGCGGCACGGATCATTTGCTTCCGTTGATCGAGCGTAAAGAGCGGTTCGCGTTTCTGCGGGTTGACGACGACCGCTACGAGCACGCGCGGAAAGATCGCCGCCGCGCGTTGGATCACGTCGAGGTGACCCATCGTCAGCGGATCGAACGAGCCCGGATAAACCGCGACGGACGCGGGATGCGGCGCGCTACCGTTCTGCGTCACGCCGTCTCCGGCCGCAGCAACGCGAGCGCCGTTTCCCCGTACAAAGCGCTGCGTTCCAGGCGAAACGCCGGATCGCTCGGCGCGGGCGTGCGCGCGCTGTGTTCGTAGATGATGAGCGAGCGTCCGTCGATTGCGCCACGCGCGCGCAACATGACGAGCGCCTGCGCCGGAAACGGTTGCACGTACGGCGGGTCGGCGAAGATCAGATCGAAGCGGCCGTAAATGACGCCTGCGGAGCGTTCGAACGGCAGCGCAACGATCGTCGTCCGGTCCGCGAGGCCAAGCTCGCGCGCCGTGCCGCGCAGCGCGTCGGCGGTCGGTCGATGCGCCTCGACGAACGTTGCGTGCGCGGCGCCGCGCGAGAGCGCTTCGAAGCCGAGCGCGCCGGTACCGGCAAACGCGTCAAGGACGTTCGCGTTCACGACTCGGTCGGAGAGGATCGAGAACAACGCCTCTTTGACGCGGGCGGGAGTGGGTCGTACCGCACGTCCGGAGGGCGTTCGTACGCTTCGACTACGAAGCGTCCCTCCGGTAAGTCTCAATGTGCCCATCCGGTTGGGCCGTTTTCTTCGCCGTGCGGCGCTACGAACCTCGGATGACCATCGTCAACTCAGCGAGCGTCGCGATGCGCGCGGCGGGCGGCGCGACATCCTCCGGATACGGCGTGCCTTCCCAATCGAGCCACACGCCGCGCACACCATACGCGTGCGCTCCGCCGATATCGACCAGCGGATTATCGCCGACGTACCAGAGATCGCTTGCGCGCACGTTGAGCGCGCGTTCGAGCCACGCGAACGCTTCGGCCGATGGTTTGTATGCGCCGATCATATCGCTGACGAGGACCGGACCCGGGAACGCTCCGAGCGCATGCGCGATCTTGCGCTCTTGCAGCGGCGACCAGCCGTTGGTGAGAATGCCGACACTCACGCCCTCGGCGACGAGCGCATCGATGCACGCACGGGCACCGTCGAGCGGCTGCACCAACGTCGCGACCAGTTCGAAACACGCCGCACGGTATTGCTCGGCCAATTCCGCACCGCTATAGCGGCGGGATTGTGGCTGAGCGGGCAACGACGCGACGAACGCTTCGAGCATGTCGCTCATCGAAACCGTCGCCGCGCGAAACGGTGTGAGCAATTCTTCAATGAACGCCTTCTCGTCGTGCGCGTCGACATCGATCGGCGTTCCCAATCCGTCGGCCACGAGACCGAAGGCACGGCGCTCGAGGCCGTTGTCGAGTCCGAGTGTATGGTCGAAATCGAATCCGACGGCAACGGTCATGCCGTCACCAGGAGGGCGCGTGCAGCGGCAACGTCATCGATCAGCGCGCGCAGCGCCCGGTGACCGGGTTCGCGAAACTCGGGATCGCGTGCGACGATCTCGTCGGCGGCTTCTTTCGCGCGCATGTAGAGCGCGAAATCGTTGACGAGATCACCGATCGTGCCGTCATTTCCGCCGGCCTGCGCCGTACCGGCGAGTTCGCCCGCGCGTCGCAGCTGGAGATCGGCTTCGGCGATCGCGAATCCGTCGGTCGTCTGCGCGAGAATATCGAGCCGCTCGGTGTCGGGCGCATCGTCGGGCGCGACGAGCAGACAGTATGATTGTGCCGTACCGCGCCCGACGCGCCCACGCAACTGATGCAACTGCGCGAGGCCGTAGCGATTCGCATCGAGGATCACCATCACGCTCGCATTCGGTACGTCGACGCCGACTTCGACCACCGTCGTTGCGACGAGCACGTCGATCGCGTCGCGCTTGAACCCATCCATGACCGCGTCTTTCTCCTTTACCGGCATTCGGCCGTGCAGCACGCCGACGCGAAGATCTTTGAAGATGTCGCCGCGCAGTTCTTCCGCCGTCGCAAGCGCACTTGCAGGTGTCGTCCTCGACGGCATCTCACTTGGTCGCGTTTCGCTGCAGTCCGCACGTCCACTCTCGCTGGAATCAATCGCCGGAGTCACCACGAAGGCTTGACGGCCCATTTCCACGTTTTTGCGGACGAAGTCATACACGTGCTCGGTACGGCTCGCGCGGATAACGAATGTTTGAATCGGCCTGCGACCCGGCGGAATTTCGTCGATGATCGACACGTCGAGG
The DNA here is from genome assembly GCA_965277075.1 of Candidatus Lustribacter sp. Taxonomy (GTDB): domain Bacteria; phylum Vulcanimicrobiota; class Vulcanimicrobiia; order Vulcanimicrobiales; family Vulcanimicrobiaceae; genus Lustribacter. The sequence goes on along the minus strand of OZ255707.1, from coordinate 245,461 downwards.
TCGGCATACTTCGTTTGCGCTAAGGTGCGCGGAATCGGTGTTGCGGTCATGTAGAGCGTGTGCGGCAATGTTGCGCCCTTCGCGCGCAACCGGGCGCGTTGCGCGACACCGAAGCGATGCTGTTCGTCGATGATCGCCAGGCCGAGCCGCGCAAAATCGACGGTCTCCGTGAGCAACGCGTGCGTGCCGACGGCGAGCGCCGCTTCTCCGGACGCCAGGCGCTCGTGCGCGTTTCGCCGCTCGCGCGCGCCCATCGAACCGAAGACTGCCTCGACCGCGATACCGAACGGGAGCAACAGCGGCGCCAACTTGCGCGCATGCTGCGCGGCCAGAATCTCCGTCGGTGCCATCAACGCGCTCTGCATCCCGGCATGATGCGCAAGGACGATGGCCGCCGCTGCGACGAGCGTCTTCCCGCTGCCGACGTCGCCTTGCAATAAACGGTTCATCGGCGCGACACGCTCCATATCGCGCGCGATCTGTGCGATCACCCGCGTTTGCGCGCCGGTCGGCGCGAACGGCAACTCGGCGACGAACGCGTCGTACCAGCCGGCCGGCGGATGCGCCGGCGTTGCGCCGCCGGCTGCTTCACGTCGCGCACGTTTGAGCGCGGCGGCGAGCGCGATGCCGAAGAATTCCTCGAAGATGATACGGCGGCGTCCGCGATCGACGTCGATCATGTCGTGAGGCGCGTGCACACCGTACCACGCCGCGCGCGGTGAGGGAAAATCGAACGCCTGCGCGAGCGCAGGCGGGAGCGCGTCGGCGCGGTCACCGATGAGCCCGTCGAGATTCTTCGCGATGGTGCTCCGGATCGTACGCGACGGCAAGTCCTTCGTCGCGCCGTAAACCGGAACGATTTCGCCAACGTACGGCTCGTCGCCGTGCAACTCGCGATGCGCGCTCACATTCATCTCCGGCAGCAGCCCGGTACGCGTTACGCGGCCGGTCACGAAGAGCCGATCGCCGGCGGCGAAACGGCCGAAGAGATGTTTGCGCCCGAACCATTTTGCGGCGACGGTTCCGCTCTCGTCGCTCAAGTCGGCGGTAACGAGCGGGAAACGGCCGGCTCGCTCTTTGACGCGGACGACGCGTCCCACAACGATCGCTTCACCTTCCACCAGCGTCGCGATCGGCTGCGGTACGCGCCAATCGCGATACGCACGCGGAAGGTACGCGAGCAATTGCTCCGGCGTCTCGATGCCGAGTTCCGCGAACTTCGTCGCGGTCGCGGGCCCGATCCCCGGAAGTTTGGCTAGCACGCCCTCATTCGCGGGCGCGGCGCGCCAGTTCGGCGCCGATCTCATCGAGCGAGACGTTGCGTTCGGCCAGCATCACCAGTGTGTGATAGAGCAGGTCGCTCGTCTCCCACACGAGTTCTCCGCGATCGTCGTTCTTCGCGGCGATCACCACCTCGGTCGCCTCTTCGCCGATCTTCTTTCCGATGCGATCGACGCCGCCGGCAAACAGCTTTGCCGTGTAACTTCCATCGGGTGCCTCGGTCTTACGCGACGCGATCGTGCGCGCGAGCGCGATCAGCGCCGTCGCGAACGGCGCGCCGTCGGGCGTCGACTCTGCGCCGTCGAGCGGGACGACGGTGTCGAAACAGGTGGGCGCGCCGGTGTGGCACGGCGGACCGGCGGCAATGACGCGATAGAGCAACGCGTCGGCATCGCAGTCGAGCGCGACGGCGACGACGCGCTGCGTGTTGCCCGACGTTGCGCCCTTGTTCCACAATTGGGCGCGCGAACGGCTGTAGAGCCACGTGGACTCAGTCGCCAACGTTTTCTCGAGCGCGTCGCGATTGGCGTAGGCAAGCGTCAACACGGCATCGGTGCGCGCGTCGACGATCACGACCGGCGCGAGGCCGTCGGCGTTCCAACGCACGGCATCGGCGAGCTGCGTACGGTCCACGGTTACGCCGCCACGCGTTCGAGGCGGACGGGGATGCCGCGCGCCGCGAGCGCGCGCTTCACCTCGACGATGCCCAATTCCGCATAATGAAACAGACTGGCCGCGAGCGCTGCGTCGCTATCGGCGACTTCGAACACGTCGACGAAATCGCTCGCCGAGCCGGCGCCTCCCGATGCGATCACCGGCAGATCGACGGCGTCGCGAATCGCACGCAGCAACGGCAGATCGAAGCCGGCGCGCGTCCCGTCGCGATCGATGCTTGTCACCAGCAACTCCCCTGCGCCGCGGCGTTCCGCTTCGCGCGCCCACACGGCGGCGTCCCGGCCGGTCGGAGTACGGCCACCGTCGACGACGACCTCAAACCCGCCGTCGCTCGCCCGCGCGTCGATCGCAACGACGATGCATTGCGCGCCGAAGCGCAGTGCTGCTGCGTCGATCAATTCCGGCGTGCGCAGCGCCGCCGAGTTCACGCTGACCTTGTCGCAGCCGGCCCGCAGAAGATCGTTCATGTCGTCGACGCTGCGAACGCCGCCCCCGACCGCGAACGGAATCGTGAGTTCCGCCGCGACCGCGCGAACGACGGCGAGCGTTGCACGACGGCCTTCGACCGTGGCGGTAATATCGAGGAACACCAGTTCATCGGCGCCCTCGACCTCGTAGCGCCGCGCGAGCGCCACGGGATCGCCGGCATCGGTGAGGTCAACGAACCGCACGCCCTTGACGACGCGGCCGTCTTTGATATCAAGACAGGGAACGATTCGACGCGCCAGCACCGTCCGTTCTTTAGCGCCGCGGCGCCGCTTCCATCGTCGAAAAGCCGGTGTCGGAGCCGTCCTCTTGCGCCAGAACCGAGATCGCAAGGATCGCCAAGTCGTCGGTAATGCGGCCTTCCGAACGCCGTTCCGCCTCGCCGACGAGCAAGTCGCAAATGCCCTGCGGATCGATCGGGGCCGATGCGAGGATTTGCGCCACGCCCTCGTCGCCGAGGAAGGCGCCGGCGGAATCGCGCGCTTCGGTCAGCCCGTCGGTTGCCAGTAGCACCGTTTCCCCGATCCGTAATGTCACCGCGCGCGTCGTGTAGGCCGAGTCGTGCTCCATCCCGACAATCGGACCCGTGGGCGGCAACTGCGTCACCATCGTGCCGCGCCGGATGAACGCCGCGGAGTGACCGGCACTAGCGTACCGCAGCACCCGGGTGCGCGCGTCGAAGCGGCCGAGAAACAGCACGACGAAGATTCCCGGGTCGGCAAACGTATCATCGAAAAGGCGGTTGAACCGCGCGACCACGTCGCCCGGATCGTCGCGTTCCGATGCCAGCGCGCGGATCGCGTATTGCGCGAAGGCAGAGTGGCGTGCAGCTTGGATGCCTTTCCCGCTGGCGTCGGCGATCAAGAACCAGCCCATGTCGTCACCGTCGCGCCAGGAGTCGAGCAAGTCGCCGCCGACGAGCGCTTCGGCCGTCGCCGAAGCATACGCGAAACCCACCTCCGTGCGCGGCAAACGCGTCCCCCCGACGCGCAGCGTCTGCTGCAGCGCGTCGACGAGCGAACGTTCCTTTTCAAGGCGACGGACCGCCGTGGCGCGCGAGAGGCCGAGCGTAACCGCCGCGATGCCGAACATTGCGACAATTCCCGCGCTTACCGAAACGGCCGCGTTGATGCGCTTTCCCTGATCGGCCTCGACGTCGGCGTTCGCGGTTCCGATGGCGTCACGTAGCATTTGCGCCGATGCCCGCAACTCGTCCGTGAGAAGCTTGCCGTAGGTTTGCTTGGCAAGTGCGTCATGTCGCGAAGGATCGTGGAGCAGGGGCGTCGCGACAGCCGCTTCCCACCGGTCGTGCGTCGTACGAATTTCTTCCGCAAGGGGCAGCGCCTCCATGAGCCCCGCGGAGCGAATCGCCGTCCCAAGTGACCTGGTGCGCCCGTCGAACTCCGGGTTCGGCGGCCCGTCCGGATCTAAAAAATAGCGGTCATGCGTCGCGACGTATCCCCGCAGCCCGGTCTCTTCGGAGAGCTGCGCACGCACGAGCGCGTCAAGGTCCTCGCCGGCGACACCGAGTTGGATGAGGCGATTCGACGCGGCATCGAGCTGCTTGATCGCCCAGATCGGGCCGAAGATAGCAACCGCGAGAAAAGCCCCCACCAACAGAAGAATTGGAGGCGACACCCAGACTCGAACTGGGGATAAAGCTTTTGCAGAGCTCTGCCTTACCACTTGGCTATGTCGCCGTGACGGACGTCAACGTTTGGAGCGGGTGGCGGGAATCGAACCCGCGCGTCAACCTTGGGAAGGTCGCAGGCTACCATTACATTACACCCGCGTCAATCGGACCGGAGCAATGCGATTCGCGCGTTTCACTAACGCGTCCTTGCTCGAAACGAGCTTGGAAACGGCCGTCTGCGACACATGTACGGTTTAGGCGATAGCATGGGAGCGGCCTGGTACGCGGACGACGCGGAGCGATGCGTTGTATCCGAAGGAATATATCGCAACCGTTCGTAGAGGCGCATGGTGATCCGCACCGTGCTCGTAGCGGCGTCGGCGCTGCTCCTCGCGCTTATCGTGGTCCCGCTTGCGAGCCTCTTCTTCCACCTCACGCCGGCCGATGTCGCCGCCGCGCTGATGACGACGGACGCCCTTGCCGCGTTGCGCCTGAGCGCGCTCACGACGGGGATCGCGCTGGTCCTGGTGCTGTTGCTCGGCACGCCGCTCGCGTACATCCTCGCACGCGGCGTCTTCCCCGGTCGTCGCATCGTCGACGCGATCGTCGATCTGCCGATCGTCGTTCCGCCGGCCGTCGCCGGCCTCGCGCTCTTGCTCGTGTTCGGCCGCAACGGGACGCTCGGGCCGGTGCTCCGCGCCGCCGGAATCCAGCTGTCGTTTACGACCGCAGCCGTGGTGCTGGCGCAGATGTTTGTTGCATCGCCGTTCTATATTCGCGCCGCGCGCGCCGGTTTCGCCGGCGTGGACCGCACGCTGGAAGCCGCATCGGCGACCCTGGGAATGGGACCGTTGCGAACCTTCGCGCGCATCACCGTTCCGCTCGCCGCGCCGTCGCTGGTCGGCGGTGCCGTGCTCTCGTGGGCGCGGGCGCTCGGCGAGTTCGGCGCGACGATCATGTTCGCGGGAAATCTCGTCGGCGTCTCGCAAACGCTGCCGCTCGCGGTCTACGTGCATCTGGAAAGTGGGAACGTGCCGGTTGCCGTCGCCCTTGCGGTCGTGTTGATCCTCTGCAGCCTCGTCATCGTGTTGGGCGTGCGCATGTTCGAGGCGCGTTGATGCTCGCGTTCGCCGTGCGAACGACGCTGCGCGACTTCGCCCTGGAGATCGAGGCGCAGCTCGAGGACGGCGTCACGGTCGTGGTCGGTGCGAGCGGTGCCGGAAAGTCGACGCTGCTGCGCTTACTCGCCGGACTGCAACGCGCAGAGGCAGGTCGCATCACGTTGGGCAGCCGCGTGCTCTACGACGCGCGCACGTTCGTGCCGCCGTACCGGCGTAACATCGGGGTCGTCTTCCAAGACTACGCGCTCTTTCCGCATCTCGACGTCGCGGCCAACGTCGGCTACGGTTTGTTCGCGCGCAACCTGCGAACCGGCGCGCGTGAAGCGGCTGTCGCGCGCGCGCTCGACATGTTGGAAATTCGCTCGCTTGCGCACGAGCGCGTGACCGAACTCTCAGGTGGACAGCGTCAGCGCGTTGCGCTCGCGCGCGCACTCGCAATCCAACCCGATGCGCTCTTGCTCGACGAACCGCTCGCGGCGCTCGATCCTGCGACTCGGGAACGCGTGCGCCGCGAACTCGCAGCATTGTTCGCCGACGTGCGCGTCCCGGTACTACTCGTCACGCACGACGAGGCCGACCGCGCCGCGTTTCCGGGACGCACGCTCCACATCGCGCAGGGCCGAGTCGTGCAAGCCGTCGCATAACGAGGCGCACCCCTCGCGAGGAGATCGAATGAAACTCATCCTGGAAGTCGTGCTTTCCATCGTTCTGCACCCGATCGCCGCCATTCTCATGTGGATCAATCTCGCCGGGCGTGACGACCTCAACAGCGTACAAAAAATCATCTGGGCCGTCACGGGAATCATCTGGGGAATCGGACCGATTCTCTACTTTGTGTTCGGCGGCGGCGAACTCTGGTAATGTAATCGCACCGCGCTCAGGTGTGTTTGAGCGCGTGGGGACTGATGATCTCTTGCGCCGGGAACCCGCGCGCGATCAGATTGTATTTCGCGAGGACGTCGATGGCCGGTTGGATGAGCGCGGGATCGGCGTATTCGGCGTCGGTGAAGCGGGCGCTCCGCGCAACGACCTCGGGGGCGATGCCGCTGTAACTCGCGACGATATCGACCGTCTCCGAAAGATGCGCGTTGGTATAGAGGGACGCTTCGTGCATCGATAGCGCAAAGCGGCGCATCGCTTGCGGAACCTTGTCCGCCGCGGGTGCCATGACGGCGAAGAGCGCTTGCAAAAATGTCTTCGCGATCGCGACGTTCGGGTTTGCGAGCGCGCGGGCTTTGCCCGTCGAGACCGCTTGCGTAACGGCGGGCTCGTTGACCGCGGCTGCGCTGATGCGGCCTTCTTGGAGCATTTGCACCGCGGCCGACGCGGGGGCTTCGATGATCTTGACGGTCGACGAGTCGCCGCCGTTCTGGTCGATCCACGCGAGGACCGACGCCGACATCGTATCGCCGAGCGCGACGGAGCCGATCGTCTTGCCGTTGAGGTCGCGACCGGTTTGAATCGGCGCATCGGTCAGCACGAGCATCGCGCTGGTCGTCTTGGCAGCGCTGCTGTTGAAGATCGCCCCCGGTGCAAGGATTTGCATTGGAATGGCCTTCGCGTGCGCCGTGACGAGCGTCGTCATGTTGGTGTAGGCGACGTCGGCTGAACCGCCGATGAGCGCGGCCGCCGCCGCGGCTCCGCTATTGACCAGCGTCGTCTGCACGGTGAGCCCGTTCTTCGCGAAGAGGCCGGCGCGAATGGCGTAAAATACCGCCTTGAAGCCGTCGTTCGGGGGCCCGATGACGCGCAACGTCGACGTCTGGGCGTTTGCGCCCCGGCCGAGAAGCGCGAAGGCGGCTGTCGCGGCGAGAGCCGCTCGCCGCTTCACGGCGCTCCCCACACGCGATGCGCGGTTTCGAGGATGCGCTCGAACTTGCGCCACTGAACGTCTTCGGGGAGTACGGCGCCCGCCCCGACTCCGCCGAAGCCGCACTGCGGACTCAGTGCGAGTTGATCGAGCGGTAGAACCCTTGCGGCGTCGGCGATGCGGCGCTCGAGGTCATCGATGCTCTCGACAGCCTCGTCCTTTGTCGTAACGATACCGAGCACGACCATCTTGGCCTTCGGTACGAAGCGGAGCGGCGCGAAACTACCCGCGCGCTCCGAATCGTATTCGAGCAGGATGCGGTCATGCGCCAGTTCGGCGAAGAGGCGCTCGGCATAGGCGTCGTAATGCCCCTCGCGATGCCATTGTGCAAGAACCTTGCCGGTGGCCGGATCGACCGTGCGCGGGTTCCCACGGCACAAGTGGATGCCGAACACGACACCCTCGAATCCCGCGATGATGGCATTGTCCGCGCGAATCGCGCGATCGAGGTTCTCGTTCGGATCTTCGCCCCGCGAGCGCATGCGATCGAGCGAAACCGGGTCGCCGTACGCGGTGTAGCCGGGCGCGTCGATCTGGATGTAGCGGCAGCCGGCGGCGATGAGTTGGGCGATCATCGTGCGCTCGATCGCGATGACGTCGGCCATGAAGGCGTCCATATCGGCGTAAACGGCGGTGGAGTGTTCGTGAGCGAAGCGCTGGGCGATCCGGTCCGCGCTCACGATCGTTTGCTTCACCGGACGCGACGTCAGCGGCGCGGCCAAGCGATACTCATCGAGAGGCACGTTCCGGACAAGCTTGAGCCGTTCGTATACCGGACGGCGGTGGGCGATGGCGGGACCGGCCGCCTCGAAATTTTGCTCGGCACGCTGGAACGCTTCAGTCGTGATCTCCCGCTGGCGCTCGATGTAACTGCGCTTGAGATCCTCGGGCAGATCATATCCGGAGACAGCGGCACCGAAGCTGTCTTGGAAGTTTCGCCGCCGGAACTCGCCGTCCGTAACGATCGGGTAGCCGATGGCCTCTTGTTTGGCAACCACGTCGCGAATAGCGTCGTCCTGTGCCCGGTTTAGGTCGTCATCGCTCGCCTCGCCTAAGCCGTTCCGCTCAAAGATCGCCCGCAACCAAGCCGAAGCCGCCAGGCTGCCAACCTGATCGACGCGCAAGCGCCGCAAATCCGCGGGGGACAACGTCTGCGTCATCACGACCATCTCTCTCCGACGACCGGCACAACGCCCGGCCATATGCCATTTGCGTATTCCGGTAGACCGCGCCGTTCTTCATCGTGAAGACGAAATGCTTGCCGGGAGCGGCGACGAGATGGATGTCGGCAAGCCGATACGCGCGAGGCCGACGTGTTGCACAATTGATGGGCATGCTGGATCGTGAAATCTCGTGCAAAACGTACGGTCGCTTAAACCCGGCATGGCGGGAAGAACGAAGGCACACCTCAATCGTGCCGAGGCCCGCAAGATTGCTCTTGCTGCTCAAGGCTTCGCGAAGGATCGAGCGACGGCTCCGCCCGGCCTTCGACAGATTCGCGCGACGATCGATCGCATCGCACTCGTTCAGATCGATTCCGTCAACGTCCTCGTGCGCTCGCACTATCTACCGATGTTCTCACGCCTGGGTACGTACGATCGCCATTTGCTCGATCGCGCCGCATACGAGAATCGGTCGCGGTGCCTCTTTGAATACTGGGGTCACGAAGCGTCGCTGATCCCGATCGTCCGGCAGCCGCTCTTCCGCTGGCGGATGGAACGTGCGATGCGTGGTATCGGCACGTGGGGGCGCATCGCCGAATTTGCGCGCTCGCAACGGAAGTACGGCGATGCGATCCTTGCCGAAGTGCGCGAACGTGGTCCACTCGCTGCCGGCGACATCGCAGAACATAAGCGGAGGGGATCCGGTTGGTGGAGTTGGAGCGACGTCAAAATCGCTTTCGAATATCTCTTTTGGTCTGGCCAAATCTGCGTATCGGGCCGTCACAACTTTGAGCGGCTGTACGACCTGCCCGACCGCGTCTTGCCGGCTGCCGTTCTCAACGCCGCGACGCCGACAGTCGAAGAGGCGCAACGCGAACTCCTTCGGCTTGCGGCTCGAGCCCTGGGGATAGCAACAGCTCTCGATCTGCGCGACTACTTCCGGCTCGATGCCGCCGACGCGAATCCGCGCATCGCGGAACTCGTCGAGGAAGGCACCCTGCTGCAGGTTACGGTGGAAGGCTGGAAGCAGCCGGGATATCTCGCCGCCGGCGGCTCCGTGCCGCGAGCGGCCGATGTACGAGCGCTTCTTTCACCGTTCGATTCGCTCGTCTGGGAACGGTCGCGAGACCGGCGGCTCTTCGACTTCGACTACCGTCTTGAAATCTATACGCCGGCCGCGAAGCGCCTTCACGGCTATTACGTACTTCCGTTCGCGTTCGGAGATCGGCTTGCGGCTCGCATCGATGCGAAAGCGCAGCGCGCATTGTCGACCCTCGAGGTTATCACGATCCACTTTGAAGATGCTCGTCCCTCGATCGAGCTTCGGGACGCGTTACGCGACGAGATTGCAAACCTCGCATCATGGCTCGGTCTCGAGCGCGTCGTCTACGCCCTTGGCCGTTGATGCCACTGCGCGAATCGCGCGGCGCCGAGGGTGTTATTCGCCCTGTTCGATGACGTTGCTGAAGCTGAGCCGTACATTCTGGTACTTCTGATGGAAGATGCCCGTTAGGGTCATGACGGCGCCATCCTCACGCGGTGTGACGCGATGATCGACCACAGTTACGCAAGCGCCGGCGCACAACCGAAAAACCGCGACGGCTCCGCCGCGGGTCGTTCGCTCCCGAAATGCGCTAACCGTTCCCTTGACGGTGACAACCTTGCCGTCGTAGCTAGCGGCCGCAGTCGTCAGATCGCCCGGCATTCGAATCGTGCTCGCTGCAGCGTTGATCGCGCTCATGACAAACACCAATCCGACGGCAACGATCCGAGCTACGTCGTACAACGCGTTCCGGAATGGCTGTGCAAGAGACGGGGCTGTCACGCCCAAACTATGCGCCCCGAAGTTTCAAAAAAGCGTGTGAACCGTAGCTGGTGGAAGTCGGAGTCGTACCGTGGTGCCCTTGCCCGGCTCCGACTCTATCGCGACGCTCCCACCTGCACTTTGGATAACGTCCTGTGTGATAGCGAGACCAAGGCCCGACCCCTCCACGTCACCCCGGCCTCTGCCGCGAAAGAAGCGCTCGAATGCGTGCTCACGCTCGAAGTGGCTCATGCCGGGGCCCTGATCCGCGATGATGATCTCGATTTCGCGGCCGTACTCCTCGGCAGTCACCGTCACTCCCGAAGGTGCCCCATAGAGCAGAGCGTTGTCGAGAACGTTGACGATCGCTTCCTGCAATTCGTCCGGGTCACACCGGACATGCAGGTCAAGCGGACACGTTATTCGGATCGAACTTCCGTCCGAAAGCGGGTCAACTTTCGCCGCCGCTGCAGCTAGGAGTTGGCGCAAATTAATGGTTTCGGCCTCGCCGATCTGATGCGCGTCCATTCGGGCCAAGTGCAGCAGATTTTGAACCATCACTTGAAGCCGCTTCCCCTCGGCCGCCATGGTTTCGAGAATTCGCGACGCTTCGTCGGCATCGCGCAATGCACCACGCCGAAGAATTCCGATATAGCCGATGATTACAGCGATCGGGGTCTTGAGTTCGTGGCCGGCTTCCGCCGTAAAGGCGCGTATCCGACCCTCGAGAAGCGTCCGATCCGCGACGTATTGCGCGAGTGCTTCCGAGGCGGCATTGAAGCCTTCGAGGAGTGGACTCAGGGCCGGAGCGCGGACCATGGTTAACGCCTTGGGAGACTCGCCGCGAGCGAAAGCTTGGAATATGGCCGTGATCGAGGTGAGCGCGTCGAACAGAGGTGCCGTACGTCGAAGCGCGACCACGTACACCGTCGGACAAACGATCGAAAGTAGGATGAGCCATAGAATGAATAGCCGGCTGAATCGATCAGAGATTAATGCGTTGGATGAGGAAACCAGAGCATATCCACCGCGAATCGGGAACGACAGATAATTGCGAATGCCGAATGAGTAATCCCCGAGGATAAAACGGGAAGGGTGCTCGCCATCGGTTGACGCCAAGACGTTTCCATAGTCATCGTAGACCGTCAACTGGTAATCTTGATCATGCAGAATATTGGCGAGGTGGGGTGCGAACGCCGCAAGTGGTTGTCCGGACGCGCGCGCATTCTCCACGGCGTCGCGGACCGATGCACGCTGCAGAACCAAGACGCGAGCGACGTCGCCGCGTATCACAAAAAAGAAATAGATCGCGAGCGCGAGCAGCGCCAGCGAGATGGCAGCTGCGACCGTACATGCGTAGAGTGCAGCTAGACGCCGAGCAGTCATTGCGGGTTCCGGTGCTGCAGCCGGTACCCGATACCACGGACCGTTTCGACCATTGCCGCGGCGTTTGCCAACTCGAGCCGTTTGCGCAGGTAAGAAACATACGTGTCCAGGACGTGGGGCGAACCGTCGTACTGCGCCCCCCACACGCGCGCGAGAAGTGTCGAACGCGGCACGACCTTCCCGGGCGTTTCGAGCAACACGGAGAGCAAGTCGAATTCCCGACCCGTGAGGTCGACCGGCTCCCCGTTGTAACGGCATTCGTAGAGATCGCTGTCGAGGTCGAGCCCTGCGTAGGATCGGTTGCGGGAAGGGCGGAGAACAGGGCGGCGCAGTGCGGCTTCGAGCCGCACGAGTAATTCGTCGAAGTCGAACGGCTTTTGAATGTAGTCATCGGCCCCCAACGTGAGAGCCTCGAGTTTCATGCTCTTCTCCCCACGTGCGGTCACCATCAGAATCGGCGCCTGCGTGTAGGCCCGGATCTTCGGCAATAACTCGATGCCGGTGGCCTGCGGGAGCATGATGTCGAGGATGAGGGCGTCGGCAGACCATTGCCGCACGAGTCGCAACAGTGTCGTGGCGTCATGTGCGACGCGGACCTCATAGCCTTCGCGCTCGAGCCCCAGAACGAGCATTTCACGCATACTGCGCTCGTCGTCGATAACCGCGATCCGAGCCTTCGGCATTTTCACTCCCTTTACGTCCATGAACCAAGGCCGAGAATTCGAATTTCTCAACAATCTCACAGATGCTCCAGCATAACGTACTCGGAGAGCTTCCTACGACACAAGAGAACGAGGAGAACGATCATGCGGCTCAGGCTGAGCGCACTGTGGTCCATGTTACTGCTCACCGTCGCTGTGCCGGCTTCGGCAGCAGCGCCGTCTCTCGTGCCCGCAACAGTTGGCGCAAGCGTGATTTACGGCGAGCACATCGTCGTCACGACCCCAAAAGGCACCACACAAATATCGGGCAGCGTTCGTCTGACCCGCGCGTCGGAAAGCGCGGCAACAATCGCGCTGAGCACGACGAGTGGCCAGTCGGCAACGATTCCGGCGACGATCGACGGCGACAAGTTGGAAGCCGATCGCAGCGCCGTCGATCCGACCGACAGTTCGAAAAAACAGGCGTACGCCCTATTCGCACCCTTCGGACAGCTTGCCGGCATCATGAAAGCGCACTCCGGTCAAGAGACGACGTGGAGCGCACAACTTCCGAGCGACCCAATGAACCCGTACGCCGGCACGATGGCAATGTCCGCGAACCTCGGCATGAGTTCGGGCGATATCGCGATCAACGCGATGGGCACCGGCCCCGGACGCATAACGCTGCCCGATAATTCGGCGAAGGAGATCGCGAAAGGCGCCGCCGGCGGAGCAATGCTCGGCGCAACCATGACGGGTCACCCCGGGCTCGGCGCGGCGATCGGAGCACATCGCGCAAGAAAGAAGAGCGAAGGCGTCGAGGAGAGCGTTCCGACGACGAACAGCCTGCGACTCAAGGCGACTATCGCCGAACGCAAGTTGACCACGATCAACAGTTCGTTGACGCAGCATTTCGTCGCCAGTGGCCGCGACGTCAGCATCGTAACGACCTGGAACGTAACGCCGCAGTAGTCGGCACGTACTTTCACATCCCTCTCTCCGCAAGGAAGTCCGTCATGATCACCCTCTCCGCAGCGGCTGTGCTCTTCGCGTCCGTCGTGGCTATTGCAGACGTCCCGGCTATCGCTGCAGACAGCGTTGCACCCTCAACGCTCGTCGCTCACGCCGCAGCGTACGACGGCAAAGCGGTCGCCGTGGCCGGCAGCGTCGCGAAATACCAGCAAAGCAAAACGATGATGGGCACCGTGGCTGCCTTTCAAGTTTGCGATACGAAGTGCATCACGGTTATCGATGAAACCAATACGGCACATGCCAACGGCGACAAAATAACGGTCGATGGAACCTTTCAGACGACGTTCAAGGGGCCGCAGCGGTCGTTTCAAAACGTCGTCCTGATCAAGTAACACGGACCGGTCACGGCGGCAGGAACGCGTACCCCAACCTTGCTACGCAATGGCGGTGCGGTCGAATAGGCATCTCTTGAGGAAAGCCATGTCCGGCGCTCTGCTCACCGTCCTCGCCATGTTGAGCGCCTGCGCGCAACGCGACGACTCACGTGAAGCGAACGTCAAGCCGCCGCCGCCGTACGTCATCGTCACGAACGTGCGTCAACGGAACGTCCCGATTGCGAACGACTACCAAGGTACGACGAGCGCGATCCAGTCGGTCGAGGTGCGCGCGCGCGTACAAGGTATCCTCGTGAGCGCGCCGTTTCACGAAGGATCGCTCGTACACAAGGGGCAGTTGATCGTCACGCTGCAAAAGAATCAATACGAGGCCGCGCTGCTCTCCGCGCAGGCCCAGGCGCTCACCGCGCACGCGAGCTTGACGCAGGCGCAAGAAGCGGTGCCCGTGCAGCAAGCACAGGCGGCGCTGGCGCAAAAAGAGGCGGTGCTCGTGCGCGCGAACACAACCGTCGCCCGCGTGCGACCGCTCGCGGCCGACAAGGCGCTGCCGCAGAAAGACCTCGACAACGCGCTCGCGTCGCAAGCATCAGCCGTCGCCGACGTCGACGCCGCGCGCGCGCAACTGACCAACGCGAAGGTCAATCAGGCGGCCAGCATCGCGACGGCCAAGGCGGCGACGCTGGCAGCGCAGGCTGCGGTCGACAATGCGAAGATCAACCTCGGCTACACCGACGTCACCGCGCCGATCACGGGACTGATCGGCTTCCTCAAATATGACGTCGGCAACATCGTCGGCGACACGCCGACGACCCAAGTGCTCGACACCATCACATCGATCGACCCGATAAGCGTGACCTTCGCGGTCGACGAAAATACGTATCTTGCGCTCTCCGGCACGAAGCACAGCGCCTCGACGATCGCGCTGCGCGATCAGGATCTGAGGCTCGTGCTGGCCGATAACAGCGTCTATGCGCTGCCGGGGAAGCTCTACGCGATCAATCCGACGCTCGATGCCAAAACAGGAACGATTGCCGTTGAAGCGCGCTTTGCCAATCCCGACGGCTTGCTGCGGCCCGGCCAATTCGCGCGGGTCCGCGTGACCGTGAACGACCGCGTCGACGCGATGCTCGTGCCGCAAACGGCGGTTGTGCTCACGCAGGGTGTGAATACCGTCTACACCGTCGACCGCAACAACGTCGCGCAGTTGCACACCGTTTCGCTCGGGCCCACGCACGGGCAGGACTACATCGTCGAGCGCGGGCTGCGCGCCGGCGATCGGGTGATCGTGCAAGGCACGCAAAAGGTGCAGCCGGGAATGAAGGTCGCGTTGCACTGATGTCGCTGTTCTTCATTCGTCGGCCGATCTTCGCGATCGTCGTCGCGATCGTGATCGTGCTGCTTGGAACGCTTGCGATCTTCACGCTGCCGGTCGCGCAGTTTCCGCCGATCTCGCCACCGCTCATTCAGGTCACGGCGGCGTACGTCGGCGCGAGCGCGTCGACGATCGAACAGTCCGTCGCCAACGCGATCGAGAACAAGGTCGTCGGGGTCGACAACATGATCTACATGCAGTCGACCAGCACGTCGAACGGCATCTACACGCTCAATTGCACCTTCAACGTCGGGGCGGACACGCAGAAGGCCCTCATCGACGTCCAGAACCGCGTGCAACAGGCGTCGGGCGGCCTGCCGCAAGCGGTGACGAGCGTCGGCGTAACGGTGCAGAAAAAGTCGCCGCAGATTCTCATGATCGTCGCGCTGTATTCGCCGAGTGACACCTACGACGCGTTGTTCTTGAGCAACTACACGACGCTGCAGCTGCTCAACCCGCTGCTCTCGGTTCCGGGTATCGGTGGCTACTCCGCGATCGGGCAGCTAAACTACGCGATGCGGTCATGGGTGCGGCCTGACAAACTGGCTAAACTCGGCTTGCAGGCCAGCGATCTGGAAGACGCGATCCGACAGCAGAACGTGCTCGTTCCGACCGGCGCTGTCGGGCAGCAGCCGGCTCCGAAGGGCAATGCGTTCCAGACGGCCGTGAATGCGGACGGCCGGTTGACCGATCCCAAACAGTTCGGCGATATCATTGTGCGCTCAAATCCGGACGGATCGATGTTGCGGCTCTCCGACATCTCACGTGTGGAGCTGGGCGCCGAAGTGTATCAGACGGTCGGCGCGCTCGCGGACCGCCCGGCGACGTTGCTGATCCTCTATCAGACGCCCGACGCCAACGCGATTCAAACCGCAGCCGCGGTGCGTTCGACGATGGCGCGTCTGGCGCCGGGCTTTCCGGCCGGCCTGAGCTACGCCGTGCCCTACGACAGCACGCAGTTCGTCAAGGCGTCGATCACCGATGTCGAGCACACGCTCTTCGAGGCGATCCTGCTGGTCGTGCTCGTGGTGTTCGTGTTCCTCGGCAGTCTGCGGACCGCGTTCATTCCAATGCTCGCGGTGCCGGTGTCGCTGATCGGCACGTTCGTCGCATTCGTGGCGCTCGGTTTCAGCATCAATACGCTCACGCTCTTCGGACTGGTGCTGGCAATCGGAATCGTGGTCGACGATGCGATCGTGGTGGTGGAAGCTGTCGAGAAGCACATGGAAGACGGTCTCTCGCCGGTCGAGGCGACCGAAGCGGCGATGCGCGAGTTGGTCGGGCCGATCGTGGCCATCGGACTCGTGCTCGTCGCGGTCTTTCTCCCGGCGGCGTTCATCACCGGAATCACGGGCCAACTCTACCGGCAATTCGCCTTGACGCTCTCGGTGTCGGTCACGCTCTCGGCGGTCGTCGCGTTGACCCTCACGCCGGCGTTGTGCGTGACGATCCTCAAGCCGCGGCGTCGTGCGATGTGGGGTCCGTTCGGCTGGGCGATCGCGCAGTTCAACGCAATCTTCGAACGTACGACGCGCGGCTACGTCTCGATCCTCGACCGGCTACTGCACCGCTCGCTGCTCGTGATCGGCGTGCTCGCGCTGTTCTACGCCGCCGACGCGTATATGGGGACGACGATTCCCGGCGGCTTCGTGCCGAACGAAGATCAGGGCGTCGTGTTCGTGCAGATCAATTTGCCGTTCGGCTCATCGCTCGAACGCAATCAGGCGTTGACGCGCCGGATCGTCGCCGACGTGCGGCACATCGACGGCGTCGCGGACGTCGCGACGCTCGGCGGCTTCAGCTTGATCTCGAGCATTGCGACGCCGGATATTTCGAGCCTGGTCATCACGCTCAAGCCGTGGGAAGAGCGCACGAGCAAGGCGTTGAGCCTGCGATCGATCGTCCTGGCGATCTACGCGCGCGTGAACCGCTACCCCGAGGCGGTGTCGTACCCGTTCATTCCGCCGACGATTCCGGGCCTTGGGAATGCGTCGGGCTTCAGCTTCGAATTGACGGACACATCCGGTCACAGCATCCAAGAGTTGGCGGCGGTGGCCGACAAGGTGACGGCCGCCGCCGAGAAGCGAACTGAATTCGCGTCGCTGCGCAACACGATGCGGGTCACCGTGCCGCAGATTCAGGTCGACCTCGACCGCGACAAAGCGAAGGCGCTAGGCCTGACCGTGAGCGACGTGCTGCACAACTTCCAGGCGCTCCTCGGCGGCATCGTGGTCAACCAGTTCACGCTCTTCAACCGGACGTGGAACGTGATGGTGCAGGCCGAACCCGACTTCCGCGCCGACGCCGGCAGCATCGCGGCGATCTCCGTGCGCAACAAGGACGGCGACATGGTTCCGGTATCGACGATCGTGAAGACGCGGCGCGTCTATGGGGCCGATTTCATCCAACACTTCAACACGAATCGCGAAGTCGAGATCATCGGTTCGAACGCGCCGGGCTACAGCACGGGTCAGGCGCTCGATGCGATGCAAGCGGTGGCAAAGGAGACGCTGCCCCGCGGCTATAGCTACGGCTGGGCCGGTACCGCATACCAGCAGATTACGGTCGGGAACACGCAGTCGATCATCTTCGCACTCTCGCTGCTGCTCGTGTTCCTGTTTCTCGCCGCGCAGTACGAAAGCTGGTTGATGCCGTTGGCGGTAATCCTCGGCGTGCCGATCGGCGTTTGCGGGGCGTTCTTGAGCGTCGTGCTGTGGAAGCTCGACAACAACGTCTACGTACAGATCGGCTTGATCATGCTCATCGGGCTAGCGGCGAAGAACGCGATCCTGATCGTCGAGTTCGCGCGCGAGCGACACGATCGGGACGGCGTGCCCATCCTCGAAGCGGCGCGCGAAGGAGCGCAGTTGCGTTTCCGGCCGATCCTCATGACCTCGTTCGCGTTCATCATCGGCGTGATTCCGCTGATGATCTCCTCGGGTGCCGGCGCCGCCTCGCGTCACTCGCTCGGATCGACGGTGTTCGGCGGCATGCTGGCGGCAACGTGCCTCGGCATCTTCTTCATCCCGTCGCTCTACATGTTCTTTGCGCACCTCATCGATCGCGGTGCGCGCCGGCGCGCGCCGGCGCCGCGCGTGCGGGGACCGGCGTGAAGATCGCGCTCGCCGCATTCGTCATCGTCAATATCGTGGCGTCGTGCCTGCCGCCGACGCCGAAGGCTCCGCCGGATGCCGCGCTACCGGCAGTGTTTCGCGGGACCGCGTCGACCGAGACGTCGCTCGCCGCGATTCCGTGGCAACGACTCTACGCCGATCCGGTGCTGCAGGGGCTCATCAAAGCGGCGCTAGCGCAGAACGAGACCGTCGCGCAGGCGTATGCCGCGGTTATTGCGGCGCAGGCGAACCTCGGGATCGTCAACGCGAACCAACAGCCGTTTGTAAACGGGGCGCTGCAGGCGCCCTACCAGATCACGACCGCCGGCCGGCCCGCGAGCACGCCGGCGACGGTGTTCGCGCCGCAGCTCGGCATCAGCGCCGGCTATCAGGTCGACCTGTTCGGGCGGCTCAAGTCGGCGAGCGCCGCCGCCCGAGCGCAACTGCTAGCGACGGAGTCGGCGGCGAACGTCGTAGTCGAGACGCTGGTGAGTCAGGTCGCGAGCGCGTACTTCCAGTTGCGCGAACTCGATGCGACGTTGAGCTACTCGGTGAAAGCCGAAGCGGACGACCGCGAGAATTTGCGGCTCATCGTGCTGCGCGTGCAGTACGGCGAGTCATCGATCCAGGATCAGTATCAGGCGCAGCAAGCGCTCTACCAGGTCACGCAAAACATCCCGCTCATCCGCCAGAGCATCGCGCAAAACGAGAACGCGCTCTCCGTGTTGACCGGCGGCTACCCGCACGACATCCCGCGCGGCCTCGAGCTCGGAGCGCAAATCGCGTTGCCCGCGCTGCCGCCGGCCGGCGTGCCGGCAGACCTGCTCTCGCGCCGGCCGGACGTCGCGCAGGCGGAGTATACGCTCGCGGCCGCCGCCGCAAACGTCGACGTCGCGCGCAAGGCGCTCTACCCGTCGCTCACGTTGGGCGTATCGGCTGCGGCGACGGGCCAAGTCGCGAGTGGGCTCTATCCGAATTTGTCGCCTGCATTGGCGTCGCTCCTCGCGGTCAACAACGTGTTCTACGGTCCGCTCGGGGTGTTTTCGATCGTCCCGCAGCTGGCGCAGTCGATCTTCTCCGGCGGCGGTCTGCAGTCGCAGGTGCGGCTCGCGAAGGCCCAGCAGCAGCAGCTCGTCTACGCGTATCTGCAGACGGTCGAGAACGCTGCGCTGGAAGTATCGAACGCGCTGGTGTTCTACAGTGAGTCGCGTAAGCGTGTCACCGAACTCGAAGGCAGCGCCGACGTCTCGCAAAAGTCCGTTACCGTCGCGAACGAGCGGTACGCGCAAGGCGAGACGTCGTATCTCGAAGTGCTCAATGCAGACACGCTACTTTACAACACGCAGATCGCGCTCGAAAGCGCCCGTCTCAACGAGCGGCTCGCGCTCGTCCAGCTCTACCTCGCCCTCGGCGGGGGATCGCAATTCTGATTCCGCTGCCGGGCAATCGTTTGGGTTCCTAGCGTGCTTTTGAGAGAATCCCGCCTGAGGCGCTGACGGTCGTCCAGGTCTTCGCCGCATCGTCCCACCGCATGACGACAAGATCTTTCTGACTAAGGCCGCGTTGACTTCCGTCGCGAAAATTGTATCGTCCGCTGATTCCCGGAAAATCCGCGAGCTGCTCGATATAGGCTTGCAGTTGCGACGCCGTCGCATTCGGTCCAAGTTTGCGCAGCGATTCAACGACGATCAACGCCGGGTCCCACGCCATTCCGGATTGAAAATCGGCTTGAAAACCTGCATCTTTGATCGTATGTAGAAATTCGGCTTGTGCCGTCCGCTCCGCCGGCGTGCCCAACCCCGACAAGTAACCGACCCCCTCGAAGTAGATTTCTTTGGGAAGAAAATCCGCGTACTGCTTCATCTGAGCGTAGACCATATTCGCGTTCGATGCCGCCACCGGAATCTCGAGACCGACGTCGCGCAAACCGTGCAGCGCCGTCCCGAACGGCGTTCCGGTTGCCCAGATGATCAGCGCTTGCGGGGCGGCGGCTTTGATGCGCGACACTTGGGCATTGGCGGTGACATCGCCGAGGTTGTAGCGCTCGTTCGCGACGACCGTTACGTCTTTGTTCTCCGGTAAGGCTAAGGCGGTCGCGAATGCTTCGTCCGCATCTTGCCCTGACGCATCGTTCGTCGTCAAACGCGCGATCTTGGTCCAGCCACGTTCGCGGAAATAGCGAACGAGAGTCGCAATCATATCTCGCGTGTCGACGCTTGCGGAGAAAACGTAGCCGCGCGGTGGATGAATCGCCGGAATGAGACAATAATTTACCGGCCCGTTCGCGAAGAGCGGCGCGATCGCACGGCACGTCGCGGAAATCGACGAGCCGAGGACAACCGACGGCTTCTTCTCGATCGCTTGATTCGCCAGTTGCACCGCAACTTGCGGTGTCGATTGGTCATCGAAGAACGAAAAGTGCAGCGGACGGCCTTTGATCCCGCCATGGGCGTTGACGCTGCCCTCAAACGCTTGAAGCGCCCGTTGTTGCGACGTGCCGAGAAAAGCGCCTTGGCCGGTCAGGCTGACGATAACGCTGATGTCGTACGGCTGTTGATCGGCGGCACTTCCCGTCACCGGAACGATCAGTGCGGCCGCGAGGGCAGCGACGGCGATGAGTCGAGATGTATTCATTGCAAGCTCCGCTGGGGATCGCGTAAGCCGAGACGTTCGAGCCGCGGCAATAGCTCGGATTGGATGTACGGGAATTCGTCGAGATAGTTGACCAGCCCGGCGGCAAAACCGGTGAACCCGGCCGCGCTCACGCGCGCGATCTCTGTCGCGACGGTGTCCGGGCTTCCCACGAGCGGATAGCCGCCGTAACCCGCGGCGAACCGCATCTTCATGCGGTGAAACGCGCCGTCGGACTGTGACGACGATCCACCACGCCCGCCGACTTCTTGCATGTGTTCGACCGCGCCCCAATCCGCGTTTTCGTCAGCGAAGGAGCGGTAGTACGACTCAGCCTCAGCATCGGTCGGACGGCAAACGATGTGCACGTTCGTGTACACGCTTACGTCGCGCCCGAGCGCCTTGGCGTCGCTCTTCAACCCGGACACGGCAGCCGCACCTTGCTCGAGGGTTCGCAGCACGGTAAAGAGACAATCAGCATGTGCGAGCGCAAACGCCTTGCCGGCGGCCGAAGCCCCCGCATTCATGACGACCGGACGCGTACCGCCATATGGCTTGGGCTCGGCCTGCAGCGCGTGCAGTTTGAAATACGTTCCGTCAAAATCGGCCGGCGGTTTATCGGACCAGAGCTTGCCGATGACATTCATCCACTCGCCGCCATGGGCGTAACGGTCGTCATGCGGATGCTGATCGATTCCGAACATCTCGAACTCGTCTTGATTCCATCCGCACACAATGTTCAGCCCGAATCGTCCACGGCTGAGGTGATCGACGGTGACGAACTGCTTCGCAGCGAACACGGGATGGACGAGCGGTGCGTGCACCGTTCCGAACACCGTGATCGCGTTCGTAGCGGCGAGCATTCCGGCAGCCCACGTTATCGTCTCGAAGGTATGCTGCTCGAAGTTAGTCTCGCCGCCCCACCCCTTCCAGCGAGCGACCGGGAGAATAAACTCGATTCCCGCTTCGTCGAGCATACGGGCGAGACGCAGATTGTCGTGCCACGATCCGGACCATCGCTCCGGCGTTTTCGTAGCCGCGATCCCAGACGAGCAGTTGGGCCCGAAAAACCCGATCTTGAGCGCATTGCGCGAATGCAGCGCGATACGTTCTGCTTGAACGGCGCTAGGGGTGGAAATCATTCTGCTGCCTTTCGGCCGTGCGAGACGAAAGATCGTCGCGACCAGTCGGAATGTGTCGGTGAAGCACCGGAAAGTAGATGAGAATGAACCGTCCGTCCTTTTTGTCGGGAGCGAGCGCCGTCGCGGTTGCAAGTGCCGTGTCCATCACGCCTTCATTCGCCGCCGCGGCCCGAGCTCCGATCCCGAAGCGGCGGCTCGGCCGGACGGAAGCGCTCGTCAGCTTGGTGGGAATGGGCGGCTTCCATATCGGTCATTCGGATCTGCCTGCCGCCGAAGCGGTCTCGCTCATTCATGCCGGCATCGACGGCGGCATTACGTTTATGGCCAACTCTTGGGACTATAACAGCGGCGCGAGCGAATTGCGTATGGGCCAGGCGCTCAACGTCGGCGGATATCGCGACAAGGTCTTCTTGATGACGAAGCTGGACGGACGCACGAAGGCGGCAGCAGCGGCGCAACTCGATCAGTCGCTCGCGCGACTGTTAACCGATCGAATCGATCTCGTGCAAATTCATGAAAATATCCGCCCGGATGACGCCGACCGCGTCTTCGCGACGGGTGGCGCGATCGAAGCGCTCGTTGCTGCGAAAAAAGCCGGCAAGATCCGCTTCATCGGATTTACGGGACATAAATCTCCGGCATATCACTTGCATATGATCGACGTGGCAATGAAGAACGGCTTTACCTTCGATACGGTGCAAATGCCGCTCAATGTGATGGACGCGCACTATCAGAGTTTCGAGAAAGCCGTTCTTCCCGTTGCGCGCAAACTCGATATGGGCATTATCGGCATGAAGACATTCGGCGATCACCACATTCTCGATACCGGTGCGGTCGATCCGATATCAATGCTACAGTACGGCATGAATTTGCCGATTGCGACGGTCGTTACCGGCATCGATTCGCCTGCGGTTCTCGAGCAAGCCATGACGGCAGCCTCGACGTTCGTGCCGTTGAGCGCCGCCCGCGTGAGCGAAATTCTCGCTAAGACGGCGCAACTCGCGGCCGATGGCAAAACGGAGCTCTACAAATCCAGTCACGTCTTCGACAGCACCGTGCAAAACCCGCAGTGGCTCGTAACGGCCCAGGTGTAAGGAACGACAACGAGGTCATGCCTGAGTTGCATAAGTTAGGATTTGATCGGACACTTGGCGAATTCGGTGGTGCTTCCTTCTGAGGAGACATCAATGAACAGCGAACGGAAAGTCATTCGAGCAAAAGTCGGCATGCTGCAGCTCGCGAAAGAGCTGGGAAACGTAACGGAGGCCTGCCGCGTTTTTGGATATAGCCGGGACAGTTTTTACCGCTTCAAGGAACTCTATGATATCGGCGGCGACTTGGCGCTGGCTGAAATTACGAAGCGCAAGCCGAATCTTCGGAACCGAATCGCACCGGAGGTTGAAGACGCGATCGTCGAGTTGGCATTGTCGTTTCCCGCTTATGGTCAAGTTCGCGCTGCCAACGAGCTTGCTAATCGCGGGATGACGATGTCGCCGGCGGGACTGCGCGGCGTGTGGCTGCGGCACGATCTCGCGACGATGAAGAAGCGGCTCAAAGCACTCGAAGCCAAGAGCGCTCAAGATGGCCTGGTCCTCACCGAGGCGCAAGTCGTCGCGCTCGAACGCGCGAAGCAAGAAAAAGAATCGCATGGCGAGTTCGAGAGCGAATGCCCGGGATATTGTGGAGCACAGGACACGTTTTTCGTCGGCACGATGAAGGGCGTTGGTCGCATCTATCAGCAGACGTTCATCGATACGTACGCCAAGGTCGGCATTGTGAAGTTGTATACGGACAAGACGCCGATTACCGCCGCCGATCTGCTTAATGATCGCGTGCTGCCACTCTACGAGGAGTACGGGATCGCGTTGCAGCGGATTCTGACCGATCGCGGCACGGAATTCTGCGGGCGCGAGAGCCATCCATACGAGCTATACCTTTCGCTCGAAGACATCGAGCACACGCGGACGAAAGCTCGCCATCCACAGACCAATGGTATTGTCGAGCGCTTTCACAAGACCATGCTCGACGAGTTCTACCGTGTGGCGTTTCGTAAGACGATCTACACATCGATCGAACAACTGCAGGGCGACCTCAACGAATGGGTGCGGCAGTACAACGAGGATCGACCGCACCAGGGCCGTTGGTGCTACGGCAAGACACCGATGCAAACGATGCACGACAGCGTCGCGCTTGCCAAAGAAAAGCAGATTGCGTAGACTTACCAAACTTCCATCCGACACCACTGGATAGCAGACGTCTGTCAGATTAAATAGTAGCTACTACACCTGAGTTCACTTGCATCTCGACATTTATCTGCAGTGAACTTCCGCTCTGCATTGATAGCGCCACCTTTTGTGGCTGCGGCCATCGGCGCCCAATAGTGAACGTTCTCACTGCCTACTTCAAGATATTTTTTGCAAGCGCATCGCGGAGTAGTTCGCAGGAACGTTTGTCCATTCGGATTTTCGCCGCGGCATCTGATGCCTGCGCATCGTACACAGCGGAGCTCGCTTACGTCATCGAGCGGCGAATCCAAACAACCGCCGTTACCGACTCTACCTGCGATAGAACATGGAAACAGGATTGAACGCGATACTCAGATCTGCTACGAGGGCGTGGCGGCAACGCGGTAAGATTTTAGATTAGTGAGACGCTTTCAATGTTGACCAAGCGCATCGTCAGCATAGACGAAGTGAAGCGCGCGCTTGATGCTCCGGTCGTGAAGCCATCAGACGGACTGATGCGCGAGAAGTTTGGGCGTAAACGCGAGCGCCGCGCATTGTGACCCTTCGCGTCAAGGAGAGCCTATGCATAAGTCGCTCATCGGCACCGCGGTCGCGACCGTACTTGCAGCCACCGTGGGCATTACTGCACCAGCCGGCTCCGCCGATACATCACCGTTCACGATCAACGTCATCCTGTCGTTGACCGGTCAAGGTGCATTCGTTGGCAACGCGCAGCACAACACCCTCGCTGCGCTCGAAAATGGAGAAAACAAGCGCGGCGGCATTCAAGGCCATCCGATTCACTTCACCTTCAAAGACGATCAGACCAATCCGCAAGTTGCCGTGCAAGCCGTCAACGCCGTCATCGCCGATCGCGTGGCGGTCCTCCTAAGCCCGAACATCGCCGTGACGTGTCGCGCGGCCGCACCGCTCGTTGTCAATGGCCCCGTGACCTACTGCTCTCGCCGTCGGCATCGCCGCCTAAGGGCGGCTATCTCTTCTCCGTGATCGTCGCGACGCATGATCAAATCGACGGGCTCTTCCGCAGCTTTCAGGCGCGCGGGTGGAATCGGATCGCGATCCTCAATCCGACCGATACGACGGGCCAGGATGCCGACGAAAGCATCGCCGCGGCGATGGCCAAGCCTGAAAACCGCACTCTGACCATCGTCGATCACGAACAGTTCGGGATCACCGATTTAAGCGTGTCGGCCCAATTGGCGAAGATCAAGGCGAGTAATCCGCAGGTCTTGATCTCATGGGCAACCGGCACACCGTTCGCGACCGTGCTGCGGGCGATCGCCGACACCGGACTCGACGTCCCGCTGATCGGCAGCCCCGGCAACATGACGTACGCGCAGATGAAACGGTATGCGAACATCTTGCCGAAAGAACTCTATTTCCCGACGCAGCCATACGTAATCGATCCACCACAAGCGAAGCTGGCTGTGCCGCAACGCGAATTCGTCGACACGTTCAGAGCAGTGGGGATACGCCCTGATCTCCAAACCGGAATCTCGTGGGACGCGGCAAAGCTGATCATCATGGCGCTTCGAAAGCTCGGAACGAACGCGACCGCAACACAAGTGCGCGACTATCTCCAGACCGTGCATGACTACTTCGGCATCTCCGGCGTGTACGACTTTCGTGATGGCAGCAATCGCGGTCTCGGCGCAAAAGACGGCTTGCTGGCACGTTGGAATCCGACTGCGGACACCTGGGTCGCGGCAAGCCGCCTAGGGTTTGCACCAGTCCGATGAACGGGCGCGATGTTCACCTCGTGGGCAGCATCCCGCTTGCCGACGCCGACGCGGTATTCGCCGCAGTCGCAAGCCACATCGGCGACCATGTCCGGCGCATCCCCGACGGCGAAACGGGCGAGCGCGCTGAGTGGACTGCATGGCAATGGCACGCATTCGCGGCCAATCCATCGCTGCAGTCGACGAGCACCGCGGGCGACCACGACGCGTCGAGCGCGCAATTTCGTCTGCGCCCGGGTGCGCGAAGCGAAGACGTGCACTTCACCCGCCTTGGCTACGCCGACGCAGCGATTGCGTCGTTCGCCCGATTTGCGAAACTGAAAGCGAGCGGCGCCATCGCATCCAAGGTGCGCTTCCAAGTGAGCATGCCGACGCCAGTCGCCGTGGTCAGTCGGTTCATCGTGCCGGACGAACGCGCCGCTCTCGAAGCATGGCCGAGGCAATTCCGCCGTCCGATCTGGCGCTGCGGTGGGATGTCGCGGTGGAGATCGCATTTTGGGAGTGGTCGAACGGACGACGCGATTTCCGCTATCTGAACATTGAGCCATATTTCGACAATGTACAGCACGGAATCGTCGACCGCTTAGCGCGCTTGTGCGACGCCGTTCGCGAGCGTTTGTAACTCGGGGTGCACTTGTGTTACGGCAATCGTGGCGGCCATCACTTCGTTGAGCCGGTAGATACGTCAGGCGTCGTCGAGATCGCAAACGCGCTCTTCGAACGTGTCCGTCGGAGCGTCACGTGGCTGCATCTTCCGATTCCGATAGATCGCGCCGATGACCCGTACTACGCGCCGTTGCGCTCCCTCCGCTTACCGAGTGTTACCGAACTCTATCTTGGGCTCGTGCACGAACAAGACGGCGTTGAAGGGGCAACGTGTCGCATTCACGCTGCAGCACGCGTCGTCCCGCAGTTCCGCATCGCGACCGAATGCGGCTTCGGTCGGCGAGCGCCAACAGTAATTCCCGCCCTCCTAGCACTTCATCGAGAGACTGCCCAAGCGACGTAAACACCGCACGAGATCGCCTGCAAACATTCGCATACCGCATCTACTCTCGAAGCGATACCATCTCACTCGATTCGAGCGCGGCGGATCCGAGTCCAAGTCGTTGCAACTCTACAGGAATTGAGCAATCGTTTTCCTCGTAGAGTGCGGCGAGCCGCCGGTGCACCGTCACGACGAAACGATCTTGCCGCGAAGGTACGTCGCGAATTCCGTGCAGGTGCGCGAGATTACGCTGTTGGGCCTCGACCATTGGAATGTCGTCGCCGCCCACGACCATCGTCTGCTCGTCGCGCACGTCTTGATCCGTCGGGTACATTACGTTATCGAGTCCAAAATCACGCGTCCACGGCATGAAGTAGTGCATCGTCGTCGCGGTCTCCGGAGTCATGATGTGATCGAGGTGAATGGTGTGGTGCGTTTCTTCGTTTTGAAACTCGAGCACGCTATGTATCGTGTTCGGCGCTTCCCAAACGAGATAATTTGTTCGCGTCACGCGTTTGGTCGATCCCGCCCATTTCGTGGAAACGGGGCCGAGTAACGTGTTCTTGACTCGGCGCGTGAAGCGCACCCGGTCACCGTCGACGTTACAATCCATCTCGATCTCGGTTTCGTCGTTTTCGATTCGTCCCGTTTGTGAGCCGATCGATGCCCGGTGAAGAAAATCCGTATGCGAGACATCCATGAGGTTGTCGGCCATTAACTGAAAGTTCGCGTTTACGGCGAAACGAAAAAACACGCAGCGCTGTGCAGCGTCCTCGATCCAAGGCATGCTCGGGATCAGCGTCGGGTCGGCGTTCGGGCGCTCTCCCAGCCAAAGCCAGACGTGCCCATCACGCTCGTGGACCGGATAAGCGCGGATATCGGCGGCACGCGGGATTGAGCTTTGCTGCGGTATGTGTACGCAACGTCCGCTTCCATCGAACGTAAAACCATGGTACGAACATTCCAAACGCCCGTCGACGATTCGGGCGAGCGATAGCGGGGCCTGGCGATGCGAACAGCGATCGTCGAGGGCTGCGATTTCGCCTCGCGCGTCCCGGAAAAAGACGATTGGACGCTCGCAAATGGTGCGCGCCAGCGGAAATTGTGCGACCTCGGTCGCGATCGCTGCGCAATACCAGACGTTTTCGAGATAGCGTTGCGGCATGAGGGTTTAGCAGTGCCTCCCGGCCAAAAGTTCTGCCCTGAAGAATATGTTCTTCAATGCTCAGAAGTTCGCGCATTCTGTGTCACCTGCCCGATCCTTGTCAAGCTGAACATTCAGTTCAGGATTTGGGAGAATTCGGTCCTGAAGTTCGCAAAGTTCGTTTCGGCGAAACGGGAAAGATGGATGAGCCAAAAGCCGACCCACGAAGCCTGCTGAGTCGATCGGCGAAATTAACGTTGTTCGTCATGCTACGACGGACGTTGAACGCCGCGTTGCTGCGCGAACATCTCGGCGCGCATCTGCGCTGGATGATCGATGCCGAAGCTCAGGGCCACATTGTCCTTTCCGGACCAGTGGAGCGCCGCAAGGGGTCGACACAATTGGACGGCCTGACGATCATTCGCGCACCTGACGTCGCTCGCGCCGCTACCTTGGCAGCGGCGGACCCGCTGGTGAAGGTCGACGCCGTCGCCTTCGAATTGCACGAATGGACGGTCAACGAGGGCGCGATCTCGCTGACCGTCAGCATATCGGACAGCACGGTCGCATTTCGTTAAAGCGCGAGCGACGGCTGCTGGTATGCCGCCGGCGGCCCGCAGCCGCCATAGTAGCCGCCGACATATCCCGGGGCGGCCGCGTAACCCTATCCGAAGCGCACCCAGGCGCCGCCTCGGTAAGCATACGGTGTATCTCGGGTTGCGCGCCCCGCAAAGCGCGGGACGTTCGCTAACCGCAGACGTCGGCCGGGTAAAGACCTTAGCGATGCGCTTCCACGCCGTTGCCTCCGACTACGACGGCACGCTCGCTCACGACGGCGTCGCCGGCCCCGAAGCGCTTGAAGCATTGCGGCAACTGCGCAAAAGCGGCCGCCGATCCATACTCGTCACCGGACGGCTCCTACGCGATTTGCAAGAGGCGTTTCCGGACCTAAGCCTCTTTGATGCGGTCGTGGCAGAGAACGGCGCGGTCCTCTACGATCCTACGAGCCGCGACACGCGTAGCCTTGCCGAACCGGCGGCGGCGGCGTTCGTTGAAGCGCTGCGCGCAAAGAACGTGACCCCCCTCGAGGTTGGCGACGTGATCGTCGCAACGTGGCATCCGCATGAAGAAACGGTGTTGCAAACGATACGCGAGCTCGGACTCGACTTGACCGTGATCTTCAACAAAGGTGCGGTGATGGTGCTCCCTACCAACGTGAATAAAGCGACCGGGCTCGAAGCACAAGCTGCTGCAATGGGGCTCTCGATGCACAATATCGCCGGAATCGGCGATGCAGAAAACGACCTTGCCTTTCTCGCCCGCTGTGAGGCCTCCGCAGCAACAGCGAACGCGCTTCCAAGCGTCAAGGAGGCGTGCGACCTCGTGACCGATCGCGAACATGGCCGAGGAGTAGCAGAGTTTATCGACCGCATCATCATGGACGAGCTGAGCGGAGTTGAGTCAGTCGAGCGGCGTCATCGTATAGCGCTCGGCAAAGAACGAGACGGGGCATCCGTCGACATCTCTGCCGCATGCAGCGGCGTGCTACTCGCCGGCACCTCGGGCGGTGGGAAGACGAAGCTTGTTACCGGCTTCATCGAGCGGTTGAGCGCATTAGGCTACGAGTACTGCGTCGTAGATCCCGAAGGCGACTATACCGGTCTTGAGAGTTCTCTACCGCTTGGCGATGCAACGAACGCCCCGAGTCTTGACGCGCTGGCCGATGTCGTCGCAAGTCAGAAGAGCATGACCGTTTCGCTACTGGCCGTAGCGCAACCCGATCGGCCGGCTTTTGCGCATCGGCTCTTTGATCGAATCGTCGAATTGCAGGCGCGATACGGACGTCCGCACTGGTTGATCGTCGATGAGGCCCATCACGTGCTTCCGGCGCAATCGGAAGCGCTCGCGCCGGTCGAGCTCAGCGGCTCGACGTTTCTCATTACCACGAAGCCCGAACTCGTATCGTCGAAGGTGTTTGAATCCATCGAGGTCGTGATCGCAGTCGGCGACGATCCGAGCGGAACGATCGCGAAAGCGCGCGAGATCATCGGTGCGGCTGAACCGGCGGCGGTTGCGCCCATCGACCACGCGCATACGGGAACGGCCGTTGTTTGGAAGCGCGCCGATCCGGCGCGCGTGTTGACCGTCGAGACGGTCCCAGCACGTGTCGAAGGGCGGCGTCACGCTCGCAAGTATGCCGAGGGCGAACTCGCGCCGGAGAAGTCGTTCTTCTTCACCGGTCCCGAGGGGCGTCAGCATCTTCGCGCTCAGAATCTTATGATTTTCGTCCAGCTTGCGGACGGTGTTGACGCAGAGACGTGGCTCTATCATCGCATGCGCAACGACTATTCCAACTGGATGCGCGATTCCATTGGAGATGACGACCTCGCCGGCATCGTCGAAAGCAGCGAGAATGGAACTTCGCTCGGCGACCGAGAATCGCGGGATGCCGTTATCGCAGCAGTTCGCGAGCGCTACACAGCCCCGGGCTAACGAGTTGGATCACGTTCACTGAGGAGAACCGATGCAGCGAGCGAAAAAGATGCGCATGACGTGCGCTTCGTTCAATCGGCTCGGAATCGTTCTGTCACCAAACGGGGATGAAGCCGAATGCGACGGAACGATTAACCCGGCGAGCGCGCGCACACGCGATGGGACGCTCGTCCTCTTTCCGCGATTCGTCGCCGGAGGAAACGTTTCGCGCATCGCTCGCTGCACCGCCTCTTGGAACGGTGACGAGGTGACGTTCGAACGTGATGGCTTCGTACTCGAACCGGATGCGCCGTATGAAATTCGCACGGAATCGGGCGGCTACGGATGTGAAGATCCGCGGGTAACGTACGTGTCGGCCCTCGATCGCTATCTCATGGCGTACTGTGCAAACGGCCCCGCGGGCGCGCGCATCGCCATCGCCATTTCGGACGATGCTCGCAAGTGGACAAGACTCGGGCTCGTTGACTTTCACGGCAAAGAAGGCTATGGCGATAAAGACGCGGCCTTCTTTCCGGACATCGTGCAATCTCCGAGTGGGGTGCGGTCATTCGCGTTGCTGCATCGGCCGACGCTCCATGCGTCTACGGCCAGAGGGCGCGAGATCGTTCCCGAAATCTTGGCGCTACCGCCAAGCGAGCGCGAGAGCATCTGCATCGCGTATGTTCCGGCGGAGGCGGTCGTTCACGACATTCGCGCGCTGCTCGATGTGAGGGAGACGCACGTTGTGCTCCAACCCGACGGTGCTTGGGGAACGATCAAAGTCGGCACGGGGACTCCTCCGGTCCGCGCGGGGGCAGCGTGGCTCTTGGTCTATCACGGAATCGACGTGATGCCGGGTCACGAAGCGTCCGAGCGGCCTGCGATGCAGTATCGTGCGGGCTTAGCGCTCCTGGACTTGACGTGCCCGCACGCGGTCATCTACCGCTCGGCTGTACCCCTGTTTTCGCCGGAGTTACCGGAAGAGTGCAACGGCCTTGTCGATAATGTCGTGTTCCCTACGGCAATCGACGCGCGTCCCGACCTCGGTAAGAACGTCTTCGACATCTATTATGGGATGGGCGATGACGCGGTCGGGCGCGGGCGCTTGGAGGTGTTCCCGTAGCGCCGATTGCCGCCGCGAGGGGATCAGCGAGTGTCCACAACGCGACGAGCCGTATCCTCGTTTGCGTGCGCGAACGGCACGAGCCCGCTATCAGCTTCCTCGGTTTTCTCCAGCAGTTTGTGCATGCGCGGATCGACCGCGCATAATCGCACGTCCACGCCTTCGTCTCGACGACCGCGGATCCACTGCACGAATGTTGCAAGCGCATCCGCGTCGATCTGGTCGTTCGATCGAAAGCGCACGATGTACCCACTGAACTCAGGCGAAACTGCTTCATCGATCGCTTGCGCAAGCGACGCTGCACCTTCATGAGAGAGGACATCGCTCGCTTCGAAGACGAGCGTTTTCTTTCGCGAAAATCCGGGTCGGCCGTC
This sequence comes from Candidatus Lustribacter sp., assembly GCA_965277075.1. Classification (GTDB taxonomy): domain Bacteria; phylum Vulcanimicrobiota; class Vulcanimicrobiia; order Vulcanimicrobiales; family Vulcanimicrobiaceae; genus Lustribacter. The sequence goes on along the minus strand of OZ255707.1, from coordinate 213,690 downwards.
GAAACCGTCGCCATGATCGTACTTCATGGCGATCTGTAAGTCAAAAGCCATCATCGCCGCCTTGCGAGAGCGCCGATCTGCGTACCAACGTCATTTCAGTTGCCGATTTCGAGACATTATGAGCGGGCGAGCGAGCGCGATTCAGATCGAAAACCGTCGACAGCGTCGCTGGTTGACGAAAACCGTAACGACCGTACACATGACGACGCGCGAATCCGACGTCTTCAAAGATGTAAAAGAGCCGATCCAAATTCGTAATCGAGAAGAGGCGCCAAGCAAAGTGGCCACGCGGTGCAACGAGACAAATGCTCGCTCCCGGTTTTTCCGCGATCAGGCGATGACGCAGTCGACACAACGCATTCAAGACCGTTGAGTCAAGAAACGTCACGTCGCTCAAATCAACGATCGTGGCTGTCCCGGCACCGAAGTCCTCGATTTCACGAAGTTGCTGCTCGAGCGACGATTCGCGCCACAAATCGTACTCGCCGTGTAGCGCGACGATACGCATCCTGTTCATGCAGTGAGTGTAGCGTGCGTTCGGCCGCCGGTCAGTGTAATTCACACCGTCGGTCGAAAACGATGCCGCAAGTAACCGATCGTCTGATAGGTGCGTTGATGCGAACGCATTCATGGTCTGCTTCCTTCCTCTCGGAAGATGCTATCGCGCATTGCCGGCCGGCTCGGCGTCGGGCGCCGGACCAGCGCCGGTCGGCGTCCGATTTACAGCTCTTCGTTTCGGACCGCATCGCGGTGCCGCGGGCGGCGTTGGACACGGACCACCCGGTTCGCCTTGTGGCTCATTACCTGGCCCTCGCGCTGTCCCGGCTGGCGCATGAGGCGGACCACCTGCACCGCCTCCAACGTTTCCGAGGAGCCCCTTCTCCGTGTACACACCGAGTGAATTCGTCGAGGGACCGAAGCTGCGGCTCGCAATTTGCGGCGTGACATTTCCACTTACCACTACGACGACGATCGTGTCGTCCGTTCGGTTTCCGCCGGCACCTTGTACACCGACTTTGATTTTGTGATCGCCCGCCGGCACGTGACCGAAGTCGTACGATGCCTGCCACATTTGCGTCGTCCCGATACGCTGCATCGCGAGCGCCGTCCCGCCGTCGATCTGCATCATAACGGAGGACACCCCCTTATCGTCCCACACCTTCGCGCGAACGACCTCGTTGCCACGCACGAACTGATTCGTCCCGAGCATCAGACCTTTGTCAGCCGGAGACGTAATCATCACGAACGGCCATGAACCGAGCGGCTTGAACTTCCAGCTCACCACACCGTTGTCGAGGTTCACGAGCGAGAATCCGACGGGCCCTTCACTAAGCTGTCCCGTTGACCGCGTCGCGGCGTAAATCGTATGACCATCGTTTGCGACATTGTTCGTGTGGGTGTGGCCCGCGTCGAGCATGATCACATCATCGTGCGCGATGACATCTTGCAGATCCGATGCCACGTTGTACGTATGCGCAAAGACGACACTCTTCTGGCTTTCCGCCTTTGCTTGCGCAAGGTCGGTCGAGACCCATGACTTTTCATCGCTATCGATACCGCCCATCACATCGAGAAAGACGAAGTGGTAGCCGGCCGCCGAGAAACTATAGTAGGGACGTTGTTCCATATACTTTTCGTAGGCTGCAAGATCGTGCCGGTCGTGGTCACCCGGGACGGCGTAAAGCGGAACTTTGAGTTGCGCAGTTGCCGATTTGATGAGTTGATATTCGGACTCGCTGCCTTCGTTCGCGTTGTCGCCCGGCAATACCGCAAAATTCACACCATTCAGAAGATACTGATTCGTGTTAGCGATGATCGACGTGAAGTCGGCGTAGTTCTGTTGATCCGCCGTCGTGATGTGGAGATCACCGAAGTGAACCCAACTGATAACACCCGGATTTAAAATGCGTGTCGTTTGGCCCGCGTCGGCGGGCTGGTTCACCGGTACGGCCGCGAGCGTTGCGCCGGTTCCCGGCTGCACGGTCATCAAAAGCGCGCCCATTGAAAGCGCCGCCCGAAGCGCATGTGTTTTTGTCATACTCCGGTATCTGCAAGTCGTGTGCCATCCGTCAGCGGAGCCGCGGCTCGAACGTGTTCCGCATCGATCGTACCGCCGGAGAGAACAAGCGCGCGTTCGAGTCCGTTTTCGAGTTCGCGCACATTGCCGGGCCAGCTTCGCTGTTGCAGCACGTCCATCGCCGAGCGCGTGATCGTGATCGTTTTGCGATCGCGAGCGGCCGCGCGCTGCAGCACCGAAGCAATAAGCATCGGAATATCATCGCGACGCTCGCGCAACGGGGGCAACGCGATTTCAACGACGCTGAGGCGGTAGAACAGATCCTCGCGGAACCGCCCGGCACTGACCTCCCTTTGCGGATGCCGGTTCGAAGCCGCTACGATTCGCGTGTCGACACGAATCGTCTTGTTGCCGCCAAGACGTTCAACGGTACGCTCCTGCAAAACCCGCAGCAATTTCGGCTGCATGAGCGGCGTAATGTCGATGACTTCATCGAGAAAAAGCGTACCACCGGAAGCCGCCTCGAAGCGGCCGATGCGCTGAGCGGCCGCGCCGGTAAATGCGCCCTTCTCGAAACCGAACAGTTCGGCTTCGAGCAGTGATTCGGGAACGGCGGCACAGTTCACCGCAATGAACGGCGCGGTTGCGCGCGATGAATACGCATGAATCGCTCGCGCAACGAGCTCTTTGCCGGTTCCCGATTCACCGACGATCATAACGGTAGCGTCCGTTTGCGCCACCCGGCCGATCAGCTTGAACACCTCTTGCATCGCCCGACTCGATCCAACGATCGGTTCACTGCCCGCGAGCGCGTCGCTCGGGGAATAGGCGATCGATTCACGATCGACCCGTCGACGTCCGAGTGCCGCGCGTAACGCCTGTATGACGGCGCCGAAATCGAGCGGCTTTTGGACATAGTCCGCGGCTCCGCCGCGCATGGCTTCGATCGCTCGCGAACCGCTTCCAAAGGCCGTCATGACGATCGTCGCCGGCAATACCCGCCCGACTGCAAGCTCGTCAAGGAGAGTCTGACCGTTACCGTCCGGCAACTTGAGATCGAGCATCATCGCGTCTACGGCTGCAGCGTTTAGGGATGCACGCGCCTGCGCGAGGGTGCCTGCCTCGACAACGGCATACCCTTCGCTGCGCAAGAGTTCCGCTAACGCCTCGCGAGCGCCACGATCGTCTTCGACAATGAGAATCCGTTCCTCAGCCACGCTTCGCTCCTTCAAAGTCGACTCGAAAGGACGTCATGCCCGGGCGGCTCGTCACGTCGATACGCGCCCCGTGCGCGCGTGCGATCTCATGCGCAATCGCGAGGCCAAGTCCGGTGCCGGCGGGCTTCGTCGTGTAGAACGGCTCGAACACTTTTGCAAGCTCGCCCTGCGCAATGCCCCTACCGGAATCGGCGATCGTTAATACCGGACCCGCGTGGAGGCGGACATCGATTGCCGTATGAGGTGGTGCGGCATCGACGGCATTGGCCAGAATATTGATCACGAGCTGAACGAGGCGTCCTTCATCGCCGTAGACGATCGCATGGGTCGTCGCAGAACTGAAGTGAATCGAACGCGCGCGTGCACGTGCATCGGGTTCGACCACGGCAACGGCGCGCTGAGCGACGTTGAGAAAGTCTACGCGACTCGCATCGACTGGGCCATCGCTGCCAACGGCAAGCATTCCGCTGACCACCGCATCGAGACGCTCGATCTCCGCGCGAAGCTTATCAGCAGGCTCGTCGAGCGCGGGATCAAAGCGGCGTCGCAAGACATCGATCTGTAACCGCAACGCATTGAGCGGATTACGAATCTCGTGTGCGGCACCGGCGGCAAGCCGGCCGATTGCGGCCAATCGCTCGTTGCGTTGTGAGATAGCTTCGGCCGCGGCACGACGTTGCGCCATCGTCGCAACTGCGCTGCCTATTGCACCGAAGTCGCCGCGCGGGAGGACGGGCCGCGCACTCGGGTCGGCCTCGAGTGCTTCGATCGCGACGAGCACCCGCTGTGCGTCGCGGCGTATCATCCACACGATCCAAGCGCCCAAGGCTACCAGGATGAAGCAGCTCACAGCGGCAGCAGCGATCAGCGTCGTCGTTGTCCGGGCTCCATGCAGCGTCGATGCGGCAATACGCTGCCGTGCCCAAGCGACGCCGCTGCCGTCCGCGAGCGGTACGGCGTCGACGGCGACCACGTCTCCGCTCGAAAGCAACACCGTCGCCGACCGTGACGCGGGGTTGTGTTCGGTACTGCGGCCGAGAGCGACGACCGCCGCCCTCTCGCGCGCTCCCGTTACGCGCTGTGGCGCATCGGCGACGATTCCCGCCGTATTGAAAAATAAGCCTCCATCGATCCCTTCATCGTCGCCGATCGTAGCGATGACGACACGGCGCCCATACGTGTCCAGCGTGAAGGGCGCGAGCGGAACAGCAAGTCCGTCGCGTAGCGTCGCAATTTGTGCGCTGTACGCCGCACTTATCCGCCGCGCGACGGCAATGAGGGCGCCGTGCGCGTGACCGACAACGTCAGCATCGGCGGATCGAAGCCCGGCCCCGAGCAACGCGATCGCGACGAGCACGGCGACGACGGCAAGCGCGGCAAAGGTTGCAAAAGCCCGTGCAAGGTTCATGGGCGTGCGCGCCCGCGCGATGAGTTCAGGCCGAGTTCTTGGCGGTATTTCGCGACGGTGCGGCGTGCCAACCGGACGCCGTGCAGCCGCAATGTACGCGCAATCGCATCGTCCGAGAGGCTTGGCGACGCCCGAGCGAGTTCCCCGATCTGTTCACGTATTACCGCTACGCTTCGGCCAACCGCTGCCGGTCGCCGCACAAGCAGCGCACGGACCGGGATCGTTCCGAATGGCGTCGATACGTAGCGTTCGGCAATCGCTCGCGATATCGTCGATTCGGCACAACCGACCTCGCGGGCCAATTCTCGACCGGTCAAGGGCACCAGTTCGCGGGCGTCGCCGTCACTGAGGAAGTAGAATCTCTGCGCGTCAAGGAGCGCGACGGCCAGCCGTTCGAGGGTGGTTTTTCGACGCGCGAGCGCGTCGACGATGAGTCGCGCGCGCGATCGTGCCTGACGCATTGGTTCTGAAAGTTCGCGCGTGACTTGAAGTGACGCAAGTCGAACATCAGGCCAAAAGCGACCGTCAACGCTCGCCTGAAAGCCATCGCCCTCGCGCGTCACGATGATCTCCGGATAAATGCGATCAAAGCTGACGCGGAAGTGGCAAGCGGGATCGGGATCACAAGCACGTAGACGATTCAACGCTTGAGAGACTTCGGCGACCGTGAGGCCGCGACGGGCAGCGAACGCGACACTACCCTCGCTTGCAATCTCCTCGAGTTCGAACGTCAGCTTGAACGCAAGTGACGCGGTCTGCTCGCGGTCGGCCAACTGAAGTCGAAACCGTTCTCCGAGCGACCGTGCAGCGACGCCGGTCGGCTCGAGTCTCTGGACCACGTCGATAGCGCGTTCCGCGTCGACACTTCCCACATGTGCGAGGCGAGCGATAAGCGCCGCATCGTCACGCAAATAGGCGTGCTCGTCGAGCGCTCCGATCACGTAGTGCGCGGCGCGTAAGAGCGCTCCGCGAACACCGCGGCCCTTCAGTTGCGTCTCAAGATGTTCGCCGAGCGACGGCCCAGGGGCTGCGATACGCATTTCGTCACCGCCCAGTCCGAGCACGGGTCGATCGATGAGATCGAGCCATGGATTATCGGCGGCCTCACGTGCGACGGCCTCATCGAGCTCGTGCAGACGAAGCGGCAACAGCGCCGCGTAGGTGCGCAGTTGGGTTTTGAGCTCCGTGCGAACCCCAACAACGAGCGTCGTCACGTCGGATCGCCCGGCGGAGGCCTGCGTGGTTTCGGCGGCGGTAAGGCGGGCGCGAGTGAGGCGTCGGCAGCAATCGCGACGTGCGCTGCGGCGCGCGCGATCGCTTCCGCCCGCGCTGCTTCTCGGCCGGCATCCGGTTCACCGCGCGCCGCTTTTGTTCGCGCGCCGTCTGCGACACCGTTCGCGAACGCGAGCAATGCGCGAACGCGGCGCTGCGTGACGCTGGCTAATACCGATTCTACGAATGCGACGCGCGGCAAGATTTCGGCCGGATCGCTCAGGCGCGCATGTGGTGGAGGTCCGTTCACGGCGTGGATGAGATCGTCGGCAGATGCGGCGAGTTCGTCGGCCGCTCGAAACGATTTCTGCGCGAGAGCAGCCCGGGCCGTTGACAACGAGACGTAGGCTTCGCTCAGCGCGCGTCGCCCGACATCATCGCTTGCCACGACGCCGCTGAGGCGATCCACGACGCGGAGGACGTGACGGGGTACGGCGATTGTGGGGTCCGGGGGTCCAGGCGGCGGCCCCTGCGGCGGCTCCCCTTGTGCGTGAGCCGGCAACACCGTCAACGCTGCAATGAGAATGGTGAGAAGCACACGTGCCACGATAAAATGCCTGCAAACCGCATGCCAATTCCCGCATGAGAGGTTATTGCGCACCAAATCGTAGGGTTCCGGTCGGCTTTGCCGCTGCGGCGGCGACGAGCCGCGGGCATTGGCATGCCGATTGCAGATCGCGAGAGTGCCACGCTTTTCGGGAGAAGAGATGCCAAATCACGAGCACGAGCACGAGCATGACCATGAGCACAAACAGAAACCGAAGCCGCCGAACGGCCCCAAAGAGCGAGAACTCGCGGTTGCGTTGACCGTTGCGGCACTTGGAGCCGCAAAAATCGCCGAGCCGTTGGAAATCGTCGGTAAAAAGACGCTCGAACTGTACGCCGCTATGCTGACCGCCGTCACGAAGCGCGCGCCGGGCGAGCACGACGTACGCAGTGAGTAACGCGCCGCACCCTTCGCGCCGCAGCATCGTTGCGCTCGACGCTTTCAATTTCTTCCTTGCCGACTTGCAGACCGGGGTCGGCCCGTATCTCGCCGTGTTTCTCTCGTCGGTCCGGCACTTCAATCCCGCAGCGGTCGGCATCGCAACATCCGCCGGCGGCTTTGCGACGGTCCTGATGCAAACGCCGGCTGGCGCGATCACGGACGCGACGACGCGCAAACGACTGGTCGTCGCTCTTGCGGCGCTGACCGGTGCAGCGGGCGCGCTCGTGCTTGCCAACGCGACGGCGCTTTGGCTGGTCGTCGTCGTCCAGATCGTCGTCGGTGCCGCCTTTGCGTTTCTCCCCTGCGCGGTCGGGGCGCTCAGCTTGGGGCTCGTCGGACGCGACGCGCTGCCGAAGCGGCAGGGCACGAACCAGGCGTTCAACAGCGCAGGCAACATCGTCTATGCCGTGACCGCAGGGCTACTCGGTAAGCTCTTTTCGCTGGCTACCGCAATCTACGCGATTGCCGTTTTCGCCATTCTCACCGCCGCGTCGGTGTTCGGTATCCGTGAGCACGATATCGATCACCAACGCGCGCGTGAATCCGGCACCGGCAACGGAGCCGACGGAAAAGCAAAGTGGCGCCTCCTCTTGGCTGACCGGCGCGTTACCACGTTCACCGCGGTCGTGCTGCTCTTCCATCTCGCAAACGCGTCGATGCTGGTGCTCTTCGGACAATTGCTTCCCAAAAGCAGTGCCGCCGGTCCTTCGCTCTACCTCTCCGCGGGAATCGTCGCAGCGCAAATACTTATGGTGGGTGTCGCGCTGATTGCATCGCGCTATGCCGACCGTCTCGGACGCAAGCCGGTATTTGCGTTCGGAATCGCTGTCTTAGTCGCTCGCGGCGTGCTCTTCGCGTTGACGACCAAGTCTCCGGCCCTGATGGTCGCGGTTCAGGCGCTCGACGGGCTCGGCGCCGGGATCTACAATGTCGTCTGGGTTCTCGTCGCCGCCGACCTCGCACGAGGAACGGGACGGTTCAATCTCACGCAAGGCGTCTTCGCCACGGCGCAAGGGCTCGGGGGCGCCTTCAGCAACATCGCGGCAGGGTTCATCGCAACGGCTTTCGGTTTTCCCGCAACATTCATAACGCTCGCCGCCGTTGCCGCTTGCGCGTTTGTCCTTTTTACCGTGGCGATGCCGGAAACGCGCGGATTGGCATGAACGACCTCTCGCAGACGATCAGCTGGCTGCATTTCGGCGACCTTCACATAACATCCGACGATCGGCCGAATTACCGTGACTTTCTCGCACTCATCGACGAGGCGAACGAACATCTTGCGGGATCAATCGACTTCGCGGTACTACCGGGCGACAACGCGGACGATGGTACCGAGGACGAGTACGGTTTGATTCGGCGCGCAATCGACCGGTTGCGGATACCGCTCGAAATCCGCCCCGGCGACCACGACCGAAAGTCGGGATCGCTCGAAGCCTACCAACGCATCCTCGAGCCGCAATTATGGCGATCCCGAATCGTGGGACCGTACCGTTGCCTCTTTTTAAACTCGCTCGACGGCCCGAAGAAAGATCGTTTCGATCTGGGACACGGTCAGCAAGACTGGCTGAGCGATCAATGTCAAACCGCGCGCCGCGACGGGCAGACACTTGCGTTTTTTATGCATGCATATCCAAGCGAACATGGTGACAGCGCGGGCATGCTACGTGCGCTGATCGCTCGATATCGCATCGCCGTTGTCGACATGGGGCACACGCATTACAACGAAATCGCCAACGACGGACACACCATTTACGCAGCTACCCGATCGACCGGGCAGCTCGAGGAAGGCGGGGTTGGTTTCTCGATCACCACGATCGATCGCGGGGTCGTAAGCTGGAAGTTCAACGAGCTCGGACACTGGCCGCTCGTCAAGATCGTTGCGCCGGCCGACGAGGCGCTGATCGTCGATCCGACTTCGCCCGACCAAGTCGTCCGGGATGACGTCGACATTCGAGCGCGCGTTTGGGGCACGACCGCAGAAACGGTCGTACTCGCCCGAATCGACGAAGGCGAGGAAGCACCGATGAAGCGCATCGCCGATACAAATTGCTTTTACGTGCGCTGGTCTTCTCTCACGGCCGCGGACGGCCGGCATCGCGTTACGGTTCGAGCCGAGGCATCCGGCGAATCCGGAGAAGACAGCGTAATGGTCCGCTGCAGCGAATCCGGCGCGTACGATGCGCCTAGGCGGTCGACACTCGACGTCGACAACGCTATCGGTGCTTACGCGGCGAAGGGAATCGTCGGGACCCGGCTCGGCCCGAACGCGAATGGTCGCAAATGGTAACGTGGACTTACGGCCGTGTCGGAACAACCAAATTCGCGACCATCTCCTGCACGGCCGTTCCGTCGTCACGCAGGGTGCGCATGCGCACGCGAACGATGCCGATCGCGGGTCGCGACCTCGACGGCCGAACCTCGAGCACTTCCGCATGCAAGTAAATCGTATCGCCCGCGACGAGCGCGTTCGGCCAACGCAACTCGTCCACACCGGCACCGATCAGGCCGCCGCTGATATCGAAGTTCGCTTCGGTCATCATGCGCATCGTCAGCGCCGCCGTGTGCCAACCACTGGCGATCAACCGGCCGAAGAACGATGTCTCCGCGGCCGTATCGTCGAGGTGAAACGGCTGCGGATCGAACTCGCGCGCGAATGCCAGCGTCGCATCTCGATCGATCGTGCGACGCGGCGAGGTGAACACATCACCGGGCCGCAGATCGTCGAGAAAACGCGGCACCGTTAGGGAGAGGGCGAGGGTCGATTCGCTCGCAGCGCGCGCATCTGCTCCGGCGTCATCGACACCATCAGCAAAAACCGGCCGGCCGACATCGCGTACCGCCCGGGTAGCGGGCCTCCGCCCGGAGCGCCGGCGCCAGGACCCGCTCCGGCAGGTGCGACGCTACCCGGTACCGCGTAGGATGGTGGAGTGCCGCCGCTCGCCGTCGCACCGCTGCCTGGACCACCCGCGTGCGCGCGGTCCTCGGGCATAGCGGCGCCGGCGAAAGCCGCGTGCATCGCGTCGCGCGATTTCTGGGCGACTCCGAGCACCGACTTCGTCTCGTCCGGAGTCAGCAGCGCATCGATTTGCCGCGCCGCATCACGCCGCATCAGCGAACCCGACGCCACTTGTGCCGCGATCGCCTGGACCTGCGTGCGATGATCGGCGGACAACGTCGCATACGCGTCCGTCTTGGCTTGCGCGTGCAGCGCGTCCATCTTCGCGCGCATTTCGGGCGGCGGTCCCGCTCCGGCCGGTCCGGGAGCGGGTTGCGCGAACGCGCCGAGCGGAACGCCGAGCGTGACCGCGAGAAAAAGACCAAAAATTATCCGTTGCATACGCTATAACGTACACGAACGGTCCCAGACGATCCTGAGAATCGCAAAAACGGCATGTAGGTCAGACGACTGACGCTCAAGTAGCTGCCTGAGCAAGCCGCGTTCGGCGTCAGGCGTGCGCGGGCTCGACATTGAGATTGAGATGAAACAGATTGGTCGGATCGAAGCGACGTTTGATTTCGCGTAACCGCTCGAATGTGCTCGGGCCGAAGGCGTGCGCCACGTTCGGCTGCTCGTCACCCCGCATGAAGTTGTAGGACTTCTCTCCGGTGTACGCGTCGCCGAGCGCGGCGAAGGCGCCAGCGGTGGCCGTTGCGAGTTCCGATAACGTCGCTTTGACGGCCGGCGACTCGAGATGCAACAGATACGCCGCGGAAGACGGTTCGAAAGCACCGCGCCGCTCGCGCGCTGTCGGCGCGAGCACGCCCCCGAGCTGCTGAATCTCGAACTGCATGAGCGGCGGGATCATCGTTTGAGCTAACCGCGCGAGCCCATCGATAATATCGTCCGAAAGAACTTTGAGATACTCGACCTGGCCGTACGCCGCCGCTCCCGGAGCGTGCGACGCCGGGTCGAGCCCGGCCATGCTGGCGATCGTCCGTGTTTTCATGTCGCTGAGCAACGGCGGACCGAGACGCTGTAGCGGAGCGAACGCGCCGTCGGCCGTCGCGGAATCCGCGTGGCAAACGCCGATCATGCACACGGTCTGGCCGCGAATTTCGGGCGGCGACGTCTTCTCTGGTGGCACGGCGACCATCCGGAAGACGGTACTGGTCTCATCCGAAAGCGTTGAGGACCAATCACGATAGAAGCGAAGCAACTCGGTGGTGCGTTCGATTGGAAAATACATCTCGCCGCCGACGACCTTCGCGAGAGGGGCGAGGCCAATCTCAAGCGACACTACGATGCCGAAGTTTCCGCCGCCTCCGCGCAACGCCCAAAACAAATCCGGATTGCTCTGCGCATCGGCACGCACGACGGAGCCGTCGGCGAGCACGACGTCAGCCCCCACAATCCAATCGGCCGCGGCACCGAGCTTTCTCACGAGCCATCCAACGCCACCGCCGAGTGCGTAGCCGATGACGCCGACGTTGCCGACCTGACCCGAAGGATAGACCAGATCGTGGTTCTCGACCGCCTTGAGCAACTCCGAGGACACGACGCCGGGACCGACGGCAGCGGTTTTTCGCGAGACGTCGACGTCGATGGCGACCATCTTGGAAAAGCGTAGGAGCAGACCATCACACGGTGCGGCGATGCCGTGTCCCGTCGACATGACACCGAGTGAGAGCGATTCGTCGCGCGCGAAATTGACGGCAGCCACGACGTCTCCGACGCCTGCGGCTTCGACGATCAGAGCCGGATGCTGTTCAATGATATGGAGCCACGGTGTGCGGAGCGAATCGTAATCCGCGTCACCCGGGACGACGACCGAACCGTTCAGCGCGTCGCCGAACGCCTTGAGTCTCGCACTATTCATTTTGACGTTTCCTTCGTATCTTCAGCATGTCGTTCGAGCGCCTGACGAAGCGCATTGAGTCGCATCGTAAGCTGACGTAATGTGCGCTCGTTGAAACCCGCGTCCGTAAGAATTTCTTTTCTCCAACGCGCTTGTAGGCGCATCGCCGCGGCAAAACTATCGCGCCCCTTGTTCGTTGTCTTGAGAAGCTTGGCACGCAGGTGATCGGCATTGGGAGCGTAGCGCGCGTAGCCGTCGCGGACGAGGTCATCGGCGACGCGTTGCACGGCCTGACGGGTAAGGCCCATGTTGCGTGCAATCTGCGAAACGGTCAGCGGATGACCCGCTGCATCCAACGCGCCGAGGATCTGCCATCGAGCGCTCGAGAGACCGAGATCATGCGTGAGGTCGTCGGCTGCTGCGAGCAGCAGCCCGTTGACGCGAAATACTTCGAAGACGAGTTCCTCGAGCGCGTCGGTGAACCGCGGCTTCGCGGGCTCGGTCCGAATGCCCGAACGGATCATGACAACACACTAACATCATGTCAGCACATTGTCAAACGCCACCCTTCAACAAGCTCAGGGTGACACAATCCATTTTCATGCTGAGCCTGCCGAAGCATGAGCCTGTCGAAGCATGAGCCCGACCCGATTGTCATCCTGGAAGTTCGTCTCGCTCCACGGCGCGTGTCTGCCGACGCGGCCGACTCATCACCTACGTGAGCCCCGGCCCGATCATGTCGCGTACATCAAAAGATGTCGCGATGACTTTGTAGCGGACACAGGCTTCAACGAGCGGTTGAATGAGAGCCGGATCGAAAACCGTTGCCATCTGCGAACGGACCATCTTCGCGATTACGGCCGGTTGAATATTCGTGAAGGACGAGAGAAGATCGACTGTTTGCTTCGGATGATCGTTTACATATGTGGCGGCTTCGCGCATCGCGCCTGCGAATCCACGAACGATCTCCGAATGGTCGCTCTGATAGGTACGCGTCGTGAACCACGCCGTCGTCAAGAGCTGCGGCGCGATCGCATCGAACATATGCGCCAGGATGCGCGCATTCCCCGAGTCGAGCGCCTGCTGCAATGTCGGCATATCGCTGGCGCCCGCGTCGATCCGCTTCGTCGCGAGCGCCGCCGCGACGGCGCTGACCGGCAGTTCCACAATCTTTAGGGTGGAGGAATCGCCACCGTTCTTGTCCGTCCACAATTTAATACCGATCGTAAAGAGATCGTCGAGCGCCGGCACCGCAATCGTTTTCCCATTCATCTCAGCTGCCGTCGTTATCGGGGAATCAGCCGGGCCGATTAGCGCAATGTTCGGCTTTGAAGCACGATAAAGCTTGCCCGGAGCGATCAGCGTGAACGGGATTCCGCGCGCATGGGCAATGACCAACGGGATGATGCTCGACTTCCCAATTTGATACGCGCCGCCGGCGACACCTGAGGCGATCGCCGCCCCGGATCGTTGCGACTGTATCTCGAAATTGAAACCGCGGCGGGCAAAAAGGCCGCTTTGCTGCGCCCACAGTGCTGGAATTACGGTCTCTTCCGGAGTACCGGCCGCTTTGATATGTAGGAGGTCGGTCGACGGAGGGACGTCGGCCAGCGCCGCAAACGGGCCGCCTAAAACCGCAGCGCCAAGTAACGAAATCGCCGGTCCTCTTCGCAACGTCTTATGTTCCCTCGGCTTTGATTTGGGCAAGAACGCGCCGGCGGTATAAGTTCCATGGGCGGCTGAATTCTTGCCGGGCCTGCACCGCGGCGACCTCTGCGTCGTCGAGCGGAATGATGCGGCCACCCGGACCGGCGATTGCCATCGCTTGAGATAACTGCTTCGCGGCAAGTTCCAAATACACACTGCGCGAAACCGCGGTCGCGACGTCCGGACCGACGACGACCGCACCGTGACCGCGCATCAGCGCTGCCGCTTTGTCGCCGACGACACGAGCCAACGCCTGACCGAGCGCCGGCGTCCGCACCCGGATATCGCTGCCGATCTGTACGTCGCGAATCTCGAACGTCGGCAGTCCGAGTCCGATGAACGACGTCACGGCGGTGAGCGGCAAAAGCTTCACATCGGGAGTAATGCTGAAGGGCACGACGGTCGGCGAATGGTGGTGTACGATTGCATTCACATCGGGACGCACGCGGTACAGTTCACCGTGAATGAAACGCTCGGAATACAGGCGTTGCTTCTCGTCATCGAGCGGTTGACTGTCGAGATCGAACTCGAGGATGTCGTCGACCGTCACCAACTCCGGCGCGAGGTCACGCGACAAAAAAAAGCGCTGCGCATCGGCCGGCGATCGCATACTGACGTGGCCGTACGCGTCGACGATGCCGAACTCGGCGAGGATTCGGTTCGCCACGACAAGATCGAGGAAATTGCCGTCCATGCAGGCGAAATTACGAGGCGCTTGTGCAGCGACCTGTTGCGCCGAGGACAGCACACCGAGAGCGTCGCATGCGCACCGAGCATGAATGATCGCCCCCCGAACCTGCTCTTCATTATGGCCGATCAACTGCGCTGGGATTATCTCTCGTGCGTCCGACCTGACCGGGTAGCGACGCCCAACATCGATCGGTTAGCGGGCCGCGGTGTGCGTTTCGACCGCGCCTACGTGCAGTCGCCCATCTGCGGACCATCGCGGATGTCGTTCTATACCGGCACATATATGCGTACCCACGGCTCGACATGGAACGACGTACCGCTGCGAGTCGACGAGTGGACGCTCGGCGATTATCTGCGCCCGCTCGGCGTTCGTACACAGCTGGTTGGAAAAACGCACATGCGTGCCGATCTCGCCGGCATGCGACGTCTGGGTATCGATCCGTCGAGCGGTCCAGGAAAACTTGCCGCCGAGTGCGGCTTCGAAGCGTTCGAACGCGACGATGGCCTCTATCCCGAACCGCCGGGTGTTCCGTCGTCGCGATTTGCCGCAGTGCGATACAACCAATATTTGAACGGCCTCGGTTATGATGGGGTGAACCCATGGCACGCGTGGGCAAATTCGTGGGAAGACGTCGACGGCAACGTTCGGTCGGGCTGGCTGCTGGACGCGGGTCCGCATCCGGCCCGCGTTGCGGCCGAGCATTCCGAGACGCCGTATATGACACAACGTGCAATGGAATGTATCGCACAGTCGGGCGACGCGCCGTGGTGCATCCATCTCTCGTACATCAAGCCGCATTGGCCGTACATCGCGCCCGCGCCGTATCACGCCCGATACATCGCGTCCGACGTTCCGCCCGCGGTGGGTTCGCCTAACGATGGGCCGAGGAGCGGTCATCCCGTCTATGACGCGTTCAGGCAGCTTCCGTACTCGCGGGCCTTCTCGCGCGACGAGGTTCGACGCGCCGTTATACCGGCATACATGGGACTTATTTCGCAAATCGACGACGAACTCGGGCGTCTCTTCGCGTGGCTCGACGAACGCGGTCTCACGGAACACACGGTCATTGTGTTTACCAGCGATCACGGCGACTATCTCGGCGATCATCGTCTTGGTGAAAAGGAGTTCTTCCACGAGCCGTCTGTACGCATTCCGTTGATTATCGCTGACCCGCGCCCAGGCGCCGATACGACGCGCGGCACCGTGTGCGACGCCTTGGTGGAAGCGATTGACGTACTACCGACGTTCATCGAACTGGCGGGTGGGAAGCCTTCGTCGGAAAGGTTAGAAGGGCATTCGCTCGTGCCGCTGCTCCACGGGGGCATCTGGCGCGAACGTGAGACCGCCTTCAGCGAATTCGACTACGCCATGACGCGTGTCCGGACGCTCCTGGCCACGCCGGTCGATCGCTCGAAGATGCGAATGGCGGTGAGCGAAGGTTGGAAACTCATGCAGTTCGACGACTTCCCCTCGTTGCTGTTCAACCTCGGCGAAGATCCCGATGAGCTCGTCGACCGGAGTTCGGATTTGGGCGCGGCCGGCGTCCGCGCCGATTTGGAGGGACAGATAGACGAGTGGGCACGGCGCATCCGGCGTCCGACTGAGTCTGTGAAGAGCATCGAGCAACGCACCGACACCCAAATGGAACGAGGTATCCTGCTCGGAATTTATGACCGGGCCGAGCTCGCCAAGGAGTCATCGCATGGCGCAAATATCTGATCTCTCGCTTGATCGCGAGCCGTCGCAACTCGACGTCGTGCCATATGGATCGACGTTTGCTGCCGAGGTCCGCGGCGTCGACTTCACGCGACTGGTGCCGGACGCAGTGGTCCGTGCGCTTCATCGTGCGCTCATGGCGCATAAAGTGCTCTTCTTCCGCAACGTTGAGATGACGCCCGAACAGCACGTCGCATTCGGACGCCAATTTGGGGAACTGACGGTTCACCCGTTCGTTCCGCATCTCGATGCGTTTCCGGAAGTCATGGTTCTCGACAATCATAAGGACAATCCGGTGTTCTCGACCGACACGTGGCACACCGACGAAACGTTTCGCGTGGACCCTCCAATGGGATCGATTTTACGCTGCGTCCGAAAGCCGGCACGCGGCGGAGACACTCTCTGGGCCGACATGCACGCTGCCTACGAGGGACTCAGCAGCGCGATGCAGAGCTTTCTCTCCGGACTGCACGCGGTTCACGACTTCCAGAACTTCCGTCACAAATTTGACGCGTTGCCGATCCCGGAACGCCATAAACAGCTTGCCCGGATGGAACAGGAGTTGCCGAATCCGACCCTTCCGGTTGTTACCATACATCCGGTGACGGGACAAAAGGTGCTCTTCGTCAACGAGCAGTTCACCGTTCGCATTGCCGGAATGCGCGAGGACGAAAGCCGGGCTCTCCTCGCATTTCTCTTCGCGCAGCCGATGATACCCGAATACCAATTCCGATTTCACTGGGAGATTGGGTCGATGGTGTTTTGGGACAACCGCCCGACGCAGCATTACGCCACAAACGACTACTACCCGCAACAGCGAACGATGGAGCGCGTAACTATCAAGCGGGAGCGAGACTTTTCTTGATCGGTCTTCGTGCGAAAACCCCGACGCGTTTAAGCTTCGCGTGCGGTGTATACGACCGGGTCGTGCCGCTCATGCTTGGAGAGGTCACGATTCCGGGTGTCGATTTACGCTGCGTTGCCATCGACAGTCCACGTGAAATCTTCGACCGGCTAACTGCGGGCGATGAGTTCGATGTCGCGGAGATGTCGCTCTCGGAATATATTGTGCGTTTCGTTGCGGGCGAATGCCCGTTCGTTGCCATCCCGGTCTTTCCGTCGCGCATCTTCCGACACAGCATGATCGCGGTGAACCGGCGCGTGGTGCAGTCACCGGCCGACCTTGCCGGCAAACGAATCGGCGTTCCATTGTATACGATGACGGCTGCCGTCTTCATCCGCGGCATGCTGCAGCATGACTACGGCGTCGATCTTTCGGGCGTCCGCTGGATCGAAGGCGCAATCAACGCGCCGGCGACGCACGGCGACCCCATACTGTTGCCGCTCCTGCAGCCGGTAAGAATCGAAAAAAATCGCACCGGTCGTTCATTGAGCGATTTGCTCGATCGAGGCGAGCTCGACGCGACGCTGGGGACCTCGATGCCGCAGGCGATGCGCACCAATGACGATATCGTGCGTCTCTTTCCGAACTTCCGCGCAGTCGAACAAGACTACTATCAGCGCACGGGCATTTTTCCGATCATGCATGTCGTCGTCATCCGAAAGCCTGTCTACGAGCGTGACCCTGATCTCGCGACGCTTCTCTTCACTGCATTTCAAGCAGCAAAGAATCTTGCGCTCAGACGACTGCACTCGGTGGGGACGCTGTCCTCGATGCTCCCGTGGACGATTGATGACGTCGACGAAATCGAACGCGTCTTCGGCGGCGACCCGTGGCCATACGGCGTCGAGTCCAATATTCTCACGCTTGAGGCCCTCATTACCTATCTCCACGAACAGTACATGATCGGCCGTAAGGTTCCGGCTGAGACGCTCTTCGCATCGCTCTGCTAAGCCGTCAGCACGTTGTCAACTCAGCCGCCGCGACGGGTTTGCGTAGTCCGAGCTGCTCCAAGCGCGGCATGACGTCGCGACGCCAAACATCCAAGCCGTAGCGGTAATCGACCCAACTCAAGACCACACCATCCAGGCCCACATTCGAGAGCGACTCGAGATCGTGAGCGATCTTGTCCGCCGTTCCGACCAGCGGATAGCCAGCCCACCCGGCCTTGAAATGAAATCTCATCTCTTGCATCAATTCGGCCGGCACCGTTTGCGCGTTCGCCAACATGATGTTGGTGAGATTGGTAACGGCGACGTCGTCGCCTTTATCAACGACATAGTAGTTCAGATACTCTTCGGCTTCTTTTTGCGTGTCGCCGTGAACCACGTACGCCGAGCACCAAATCTGAATCTCGCGGCCGAATTCTTCGCGAGCCAGTTCGCGATAGGCTTGGACCTGCCGTTTCGTGCTTTCCAGATCGTGTTTCTGCACGAGAATGAACGCCATGTCGGCATATTTTGCGGCAAAGCGCTGCCCCGTCCCCGATCCGCCCGCGTTCATGATCGGTGGCATCGGCCGTTGCAACGGCTTGGGCATCGAGAAGCCCTTGTTGATCTTGAAGTACTTGCCTTCGTAATCGAACTCGTCCTCACGCGTCCAAAGCATCTTGACGATATCGAGCCATTCGGCCGCGTAATCGTACCGCACATCGTGGTCCATGATCGGCGCACCGAACATTTCCAGCTCGGGTTTAAACCAACCGCAGACGACATTAAGCGCAAAACGGCCGTCGGAAATATGATCGATGGTCGCAGCCTGCTTTGCAGCGAGCACCGGATGCACGGTCGGAACATGCGAGGTGGTCATGATACAAATCTGATCGGTCGCCTGCGAGAGGCCGGCGGCCCAGACGTATGTCTCGAAATTGGTCCCGTTGAAATTTGTCTCGCCGCCGAATCCCTTCCAGCGAGCGACCGGGACCAGCGCTTCGTACCCGTCGAGGTCGGCGGTCTTGGCGAGTTCGAGCGTCGTCGGCCACGACGTTTGCAGCGCGCCGGCGGCCGTCGTGATCGCGCAGCCGTTACTCACGTTGAGACCAAAGAGTCCGAGTTTCAATCGATTTTCGCTGAACAAGGGATTCTGCTTCATACGACCTCCAGGAGTGCGATTTGAACAAACGTCGCGCCGCCGCCTCGAGTCTGGCATCGATTGCGAAGAACGTATCCAAGGAGCGGCTATCCCCTCGCTGATGTGGCCCTCGTGGGGCAGACGCGGCGCCCTATCGTCGCCCAGGAGAAAGCGGCATGTTTGCGCCGCTTGAGATGCGTCTAAAGGTTACGGAATATCGACTCGTGCACAACGCCGATGCTGATGTTGATGTCGCTTTGTGAACCCGCACTTGAAAACGATGACGGCTCCGCGCATCGTAGCTCCGCACGGGCATTCCTATGAGCGCATCACGTCGCCGGCCATCGTTAATCTGACATTGCGTTGAGCGAACGCCGCAGCCTATCGTAATCCGCAAGCGAATGCGCCCGCGGAAGGCATCGACGTACGCCTGAACTAAGCCCTTCAAAGAAACTTCTGAGATGACGCCGACCGCGAGGTCCGTTATGCCCAACCGCCGCCTGCTCCTGAGCTCGTTGCTCGCCGTCGCTGCTGCTCCTCTGATGCCGTCCCCGGCCGGCTCGCAATCTGTGCCGCCGACAAAGATTCGTATCGCGGTCACCAGTGCCGACCAATTTGCAGAGGCGTATTACGCGCAAGATGCCGGTTTTTTTTCCAGAGCCGCTCTCGATGTGGAAATTGTCGGGATGACGACGGGGGGCGCGATCTCGACGGCCGTTGCGAGCGGAGCGGTCGACATGGGCATGAGCAATACCGCGCAGCTTGTCAATGCAATCGTGCACGGCGCTCCGTTTGTGGTCGTCGGCGGCGGCGGGTTCTACACGAGTACTGCACCTGCGACGGTGCTCGTCGTCGCGAAAAAATCGCCGATCCGCGCTGCGCGGGACCTCGAAGGCAAAACGTGTTCGGCGACGGCGCTCAAGGACATCACCCAGATCGCGCCAACGGCGTGGATGCAGCGCAACGGCGCCGATCCGTCGAAAACACGGTTTGTTGAAATTCCATTCGCGGAAGTGCCGGCCGCGCTCGAGCGCGGAACGATCGACGCTGGCATGCTTGCCGAGCCGTGGCTCTCGGCTGCAAACGGGACGACGGTCCGCGTGCTAGCGCCCGTCTATTCCGAGATCGC
Source organism: Candidatus Lustribacter sp. (assembly GCA_965277075.1). GTDB lineage: Bacteria > Vulcanimicrobiota > Vulcanimicrobiia > Vulcanimicrobiales > Vulcanimicrobiaceae > Lustribacter. The sequence goes on along the minus strand of OZ255707.1, from coordinate 193,778 downwards.
GCCTATTTTTATGCTCAGTCCTTGGTTTAGCACCGCGGATTTTTATCGTCAGAACACCGATTTGGTGCAGCGCTTCACGCGCACGATCTACGATTCGGCACGTTGGTCGAACAGTCACCATTCGGAGACAGCCGCGATTCTCGCGAAATATGGAAAGTTCGACGTCGCTGTTCTGGGGCATATGAACCGTGCGATCTTCGCCACCTCGCTCGATCCGGCACAGCTCCAACCGGTTCTAACCATGATGTATAAATTCGGCGCGATCGATAAGCCGCTCCAGGCGAATACAATCCTCGCGAAATGACGCTCGAATGTGATCAGCCACAGATCGTAACGATTGGAATACATTCATGAACATGATGCATCCCGAAGTTGACATCGGCGGGACTCGTACGCTCGCAACCGCAAGCGCGTTTCCGGCGGCCGATCAGGCGGCGTTCGATGCGTTACCGCTTCTCATTTCCAGCGACTCGCACGTGATGGAGCCCAGCTGGGTATGGGAGCAGTTGCCGTCACCGCATCGCGAAACGGTGCAAGAAATGATAGGCCGCGTGGGATTCAAGCCGAGCTCGCTCCCGGTCGGTGCCGGCGACTCGCAAGCGCGGCTCGCCGATCAGGAGCGCGACGGCGTTCAAGCGGAGATTTTGTTCCCAAATGACGGCATGGGCATTTTCGGTTTAGACGATGGCGCGACGCAGGCGGCGGCGTTTACCGTCTACAACGACTGGCTCGCCAATTTTTGTAAAACCGCGCCGAAGAAGTTTTTCGGCGTTCCCTGTGTTGCGGCGTATGATATGCAACGTGCCGTTGCTGAGATGCATCGTGGGCTCGATATGGGGCTTACCGGAGTGATGGTGTGGCAGGTACCGGATCCCGAACTCCCCTTCACGTCCGACCACTATGAACCGTTGTGGGCGGCCGCTGCAGAAGCCGGCGCACCTGTGCACATGCATATTCTCACCGGTCATTCTTATGCGCGAACGCAACGGAAGTCGATTGGCTTCGAGCGCATTCGCGGCGCCGTTAATAAAAAGCAAAACGACACGATCAACGCGCTGTTCGATTTAGTTTTTTCCGGTGTATTCGATCGCCATCCAAAATTGCGCGTCGTGCTTGCGGAAAGCGAATGCGGATGGCTCCCGTTCGTCCTCCAGCAGTGGGACTATTATTTCGAACGCTTCCGCAAAACACAGCCAATGGGTATCGAACGCAAGCCGAGCGAAATTTTCACCGAGCACGTGTATTGCACGTGGCTTGAAGATTTCTCAGGGACACGCCAATTCACGTGGTGGGGTCAAGAGAATTTGATGTGGTCGAACGACTACCCGCATCCCAACACCACGTTTCCGTTTTCTAAAGAGAATATCGTGCACCATATCGGCAATCTGCCGAAAGACATTCAAAACAAACTCGTTCGCGACAATGCCATCCGTCTTTACGGCTTGGCCTCTCGACTTGAGGAGCACTGACCATGTCTGCCCAGCCCGACGTAAAAGCCGCAACGACCGCCCACTTTTGCAATCTCGACTCACCGCTGCTCGCGCAAGGCCGCTTCGATAATAAAATTGCGAGCACCGATCTGCTGAAATTGATTGTAAAAGTCTACGCATCCGGTGGCGAGAACGCGCTTCACATGCATCCGTACGAAGACCATTCGTTCATCGTGCTCGAGGGTGAGGCGACGTTTCACATCGGCGTTGAAGACGAGATTCGCATTCTCACGAAATACGAAGGCGTGATGCTTCCGCGCGGCACGTCGTACTGGTTCGTGAGCAGCGCTCCGAACAATCTTGTGATGCTGCGCGCAGGTGCGGCCGAGAAGTGGCCCGCCGATGGCCGCGCGTTCCCCGACGGCCGTCCTTTCGCCGGCGGCTCGGTCGAAAACAAAACGGTTGAGATGATCCCGATCCCCGGCAAATTTTTCACGGCGTAAGCCGGCCGACACGATAGCCGGCCTGACCCTTTTGCTATCCCGTCGCTTCGATCGCCTGGGATGCAGCTTCCCATGCTGTCATCGCTTCATCGGCCGCCGCTCGCACGCGCTCGAGTTCACGCTGTAGGTCGACGACCGCCGCCGGATCGTCGTACAACCCGGCAAACGTGAAGCGCTTTTCGAGCGCAGCGCGCTCGGCGTCGAGATCCGCGACGCGTTTTTCCGCCTCCGCGAGCGCACGCTTGCGCCGCCCCGCCTCGAGCTTCGTCTCGTGTGAATCCGTGGGTTCGCGCTGCGCCGGTTCACGCACGGCGGTCACCGCTTCCGGTGAGCCCGGCTTCGCGTGCGCTCGCCGTTCGTATGTCGCGTAATCGCCGTCGACGATCGTGACCCTTCCATCGCGAACATCGATGACGCGCTGCGCCAATCTCGCCAGGAGATAGCGGTCGTGCGAAACGACGAAGAGCGCGCCGCCGTATGAGGCGAGCACGTCTTCGAGGGCTTCGCGACTCGGAATGTCCAGATCGTTCGTCGGCTCGTCCAGAAAGAGGCAATCCGCGCGCTGCGCCATCAGCCGCGCGAGCATGATCCGCCGCCGCTCGCCACCCGAGAACGCTTCGACCGGTTTGTCGCCTGCATCGCCGCCGAGGTTCAAGCGCCCGAGCAACCCGCGCGCCTCCTCATCCGTCACACCCATCTGCATCACGGCTTCGGCCGCCGTCGCACCGGCCGGCAAATCGTCAACGCTGCTCTGCGTGTAGCTCGCCGTCGTCAAGCCGGTGCCGTAGCGAACGTTCCCGCGATCCGGTGCGAGCGACCCGTCGAAAATCCGTAACAAGGTCGTTTTTCCCGCGCCGTTCGGCCCGACGATCGCCACGCGTTCACCGCGAACGAACGTCGCGTTGACGCCGCGGAAAAGCTGCTCCGCGTAGGCCTTGGCAATGTCGACCGCCTCGACCGCGATTCCGTTCGTTGCGCGCCGCGCCGCCCCGAGCGCCACCCCGATGGCGCGGCGCTCGGTCTTCGGCGCGGCGACTGAATCCACGCGATCCAACATCTTCTCGCGACTGCGAACGTGACTGTAGTTATGCGAACCGTGCGTGCGCAATTCGGCGATCGCCGCTCGCGCTTTCGCGCGTTCTGATTGCGCTGCGTCGAACGCACGGCGTTGCGCATCGCGCCGCGCTTCGCGCTGCGCCAAGAACGACGTGTACGCCCTCCCCGGCTTCACGTCGTAGACCGAAAGTTCGCCGTCGGCGAGCTCCCAGATCGTCGTCGCGACCGTCTCGAGAAAATACCGGTCGTGTGAAACGATCAGATACGCGCGCTCGTCACGCGCGACGAACGTCTCGAGCCAGCGTGTCGTATCGAGATCGAGATGGTTCGTGGGTTCGTCAAGCACCAAGATATCGGGCGCTTCGAGCAACGTGCGCGCCAGTAGCGCGCGCGTCCGCTGCCCGCCGGAGAACTCGCGCAGCGGTCGATCAAGATCCGACTCCGCGAATGCAAACCGATTCAACGTCGCGCGCATCTCCCACTCGTGCGCGTAACCGCGCTGGAGCGCATCGTCGAACGCCGTACGCAGGGTCATGTCCTCGGCCTCCGAGGCGTCCTGTGCCAAGTAACCGATGCGCGTGTCGCGTGCCCGAACGATTCGTCCACCATCGCCTTCATCGCGCCCGACGAGAAGTCGCACGAGGGATGATTTGCCGGCACCGTTCGGCCCGACCAACCCGATCTTTTCGCCGTCGCGAACGACGCCGCTCAACCCGGCAAAAACTTCGCGCGCGCCGTAATGACGTTCGAGATCGGTAAAGCGCAAACGTTCGCCCACAGCGCCAATACCTTCCGGAAAACGGACCGCGGCTCCCGGCGGGACAATTGAGTCACACGAGTATCGGTGCCACGGGAACCAAATGAACGCATCCTGAACCATTTGTTCATGCGTCCATCGGATGTCACCATCGTCGTCGCGCCGCGCGAGCGTTTCAGCTTCACGCGCGAGTCACTGGCGAGTCTCTACGAGCACACGCCGGGGATCGGACACCTTGTCTACGTGGACGGCGGCTCTCCTGAGCCGGTCCGTCGCTTCCTGGAACAGCAAGCGGCAAGACGAAGCTTCGAATACGTCCGCACGAACCGCTATCTCAGTCCGAATGCAGCGCGCAACATCGGTCTTCAACAAGTCAAGACACCGCTTGTCGCCTTCGTCGACAACGACGTTCTGTTCTCGCCGCAGTGGCTCGAGCGGTTGCTCGCTTGTATGGATGAAACCGGCGCGCCCATCGTCGGCCCGATCTATCGCATCGACGTCGGCGGAAAGCTGCTCGTCCATATGGCGGGCGGCGAGTCGCGCATCGAAGCCGACGGCCGGGCACGCGTCTATGTCGAAAAGCACCGCTACGCCGGCATGCCCGTTGTATCCGTGCCGTCGCTCGAGCGCACCGAGACCGACCTCGTCGAGTTCCACACGATGCTCGTTCGCAAGAGTGTTTTCGACGGTACGGGACCACTCGACGAAGGCTTGCTCAGCGCACACGAGCACGTGGATTTCTGCCTGAAGGCGCGCGAACTCGGTCATCGCGTCTTTTTCGAACCGAACAGCGTCGTGACGTACGTGCCGGCGATGCGGCTGCATCCCTCCGATGTGCGCTACTTCATGTTGCGTTGGAGCGAGCGCTGGAATCGCTCGACGATCGCGCACTTCAACGCGAAGTGGGGGCTCGACGCAAACCATCCGGAGAATCGCGGGCTCATCAAGTTCGGCCGGCATCATCGCTGCCGCGGCCTGCGACTCATTCAATCGCGCCCCGTCACGACACGCCGCGCCTGGGCGGCACAACGCGCCGTCGTCTTGATGGAACGGTGCGTCAACATCGCGTACACAACGGTCGCATCGGCCTGATCGCTCGCAGATCGCGAGTGCCTCCGATCAACGCTTCGGCTGAACTCAGCTCGACGCGAAACGCCGAAAGCCACGCCGCCCAACGGCACGTAGCGCGACGACCAACGCTACAAATCCGTACCACAGCAACCCGACCGGAACGGCAATGGCGGTAAACACGTAGGCGCGGCGCAGTACAAGGTACGAAAGGCCCGAGCGCAGCTCACGGCTCAGCCGTTCGAAATCGTGACGCGTTTGGTGCCGGAACGCGAGCCTCGCCAACGCGCGCAAGTACACCATTCGCGTATCCGCTCGCAGGAGATACTTTGCATAGTACGCACCGCGACCGGCGTCGTATGACTTTTCGAGCGCGGGAACATCCGCTTCGCGCCGCCGATGATGATGTTCTACCGTGGGCACCGGATCGTACAGCGCGAACTTTCCACTCCAGAGCGTTGCAGCGACGACGTCGATGTCCTCGCACGGAAACGGCGTCCCCGCGCCGAGGTCGGCATCGTAGCCGCCGATCGCTTCGAGCGTGGTCCGGAGAATCGCAAGATTCGCGCCTTGTAATTCGCCGGCATCGATAAAGCTGCACGGCGGATACGCAACCGTCCGCGTCCGCTCATCGATGGTCGTGCGGGCGTCAAGCGGATCGTAAAGCAAGATGCGACCGCCGACGCACCCGATATCCGGACTGCGTGCGAAAACGTCGGCGATTGCATCGATGTAGTCGGGTGCCGGATAACAGTCATCGTCCGTCGAGGCAATGATGCGACCGCGCGCCGCGCGCCAGCCATGGTCGCGCGCCGCGCCCGAGCCGATCCGATCGCAGTGCAGATAGCGCAGCCGTCCGCCACAATCGTCGGCTCGCGCAAGGACGTCCGCCGTCCCATCCGTCGACGCGTTATCGACGAGCAACACTTCCCATGCGTAGCCCGTCCGTATGTCGGCGAGGGCGCGCAAGAGCCCGCCCAACCGGTTCGCTCGGTTACGCGTGCAGATCACGAGAGACACGTCGATGTTATGTGACACATCAAGATCAACGAAAGAATCGATAACGCGGACGTCTTCGTCGCGTATCCGCGTCGTGCCCCGCTGCAAAAACGCAGTTGGTTACTGCGCGGTCCAGCCGCCGTCGTGTGCGAAAACCTGGCCCGTCACATAGCTGGAAGCGTCGCTCGCGAGATAGATCGCCAACCCGCGCAACTCCGCCGGAACGCCGCGCCGTCCCATCGGAATACCGGCGCGTATCGCGCCCTCGAAGCGCGCAATATCGTCCGGTGTCATCGTCGAGCGGCGTTCGCGCCCGAGGTCCGTTCCGCCGTGATAACCCGGCGCGATCGCATTGGCTCGAATGCCGTCGGCTGCATACTCCACGGCAATTTGTCGCGTGAAGCCGATCAGACCGGATTTCGACGCGTTATAGTTTGCTGCGGCGGCGGGAAAGCCGGGATAGTATCCGATCAGTCCGTGAATTGATGCGATATTGACGATCGATCCCTTCGACGCGGTCATCATTTTTGGAAGCACGGCGCGCGTGCATAAAAACGCGCCGCGCAAATTGATGGTGAAGAGACGATCCCAATCGGCAACGGCGAGTTCGTGAACGCGCGCGGGAACCGTCGCGATACCCGCGTTGTTGAACAGCGCGTCGATACGCGGATGCGAACGGACGAGCGACGCGAACGCCTGCTCGACCGATGCTTCACTTGCGACGTCGATTTCGAGCGCGAGCCCGCGACCGCCGCCGCTCTCGATTTCTTGCACGACGGCCGCGGCGCGCGCAGGATCGACATCGGCGCACACGACGGTCGCGCCGAACGAGGCAACGCCAAGCGCAAATTCGCGACCGAGGCCGAAACCGGCTCCCGTAATAACGACGACGCGGCCGCCCAGATCAAACATGCCCGCACGTTCTCGCTCCAACGCGTTCATGGAATGATCGGAATCAGCAGGCTCGCGTCGTACGCACCGCCCGCGTGTAACGACGTGTGGACGAGCGGATGTGCAAAGATGTGCGCCGGGCGACCGCGGATGTCCGTAAGCACCTTCGCCGGCGCCGGATTGCGGTTCCATACACTCACCCGATGCCCGGCCTTTACCAAATGAGGCACCATTGCGGCACCCATGCTCTCAATCCCAATGAACCCAACATCTATCGCAAATCTCCCGGCAGTCGCTGAACCGTACCCAAGACTGACCAACCTCGCCCAATTGGTCTGCTCGGAGGATACGCTAAGTGAGCTCGGGGGCACGATCATCGTTGATACGCGCGGTGCGCTAATGCTGCACGAAACCGGCGAGTTCATCGTGTGGTACGTGGCGATCGGCGACGTGAAGATGGATTCGCTCGAGCCGATCGACCATGTCGGGCTGGATCCGATCAAGGGTGAAGCGCATTACGACAATGTGCTCGCGGAGAATCGCATCTTCTCAAACGCCGCGAAGACCTATGCGCAGCCGCCGACTTCCCGCATCGATGTCATTTCAACAAGCTCAGGGTCACATTGCGACAAGCTCAGGGTGACATGCCCTTCGACGCGCGTCGCGACGGTTCATGAAGGCAGATCACTTGTCACCCTGAGCTTGTCGAAGGGTGAGTTTGTCGAAGGGGCTTTGGGTGCTGGCGTTATTTTTGCGATGCGCAGCGTGCAGCGCGGCCGAGCAACAGGGTACGATCGCGGGTGTTTTGCGCAAGTGCAGCGGCCCGCTCGAATTCTGCGCGCGCTTCGCTCAACCGATCGAGTTTCACGAGAAGATCGGCGCGGACGCTCGGCAACAGGTGATACGCGCGCAGCGCCGGTTCCGCGCATGCACTTCGGCCTCGCCCGGTGCGAGCGCGGCCAGCACGCGTCCGAGTCGCAACGCATCCTCACACAACGATGGGCGCATTACATCGTCGCCGGCCGTCGCCCCGTAGCCTTCGTTGAAGATGAAGGTAGAGGACCTCGAGCACCGGCGCGAGACGCGGAGCACGTTCCGCCGCGCTCGCAACCTCGAACGGAATCTTCGCCTCGGACAAGGTGCGCTTCGCACGTACGATCCGTTGCGCGATCACGCCGTCGGTGACCAGAAATGCGCGCGCGATTTCGATCGTCGTCAAGCCGCCGAGTAAGCGCAGCGTCAACGCGACTCGTGAGTCCATCGAGAGCACCGGATGGCACGCGATGAGCATCAAGCGGAGGAGATCGTCCCGATGTCGTCGATCGCATCCGCCGGGTCGGGCTGCGCTTCTTTTTGCTGCAGCAACTGGTACGCGATCGCATGATGTTTGCGTTCGCGCACGTCATCACCGCGAAATGCGTCGATGGCGCGACGCTTGGCGACAGCGGTCAGCCACGCCGCGGCATTGCGCGGGATGCCCGACACCGGCCATTGCACGTCACTTTGGGCCGTCGCCTTCACAAGAACCATAGACCGCATGGTCGCGTCCTTTCAAAAAAAAGGTTGTACCTCAACATCGATCCGGGTGCTGGAAAATCGACACGTACACCGATTAGTTCGAGGTGAAGCGGAGGTGGCCGCGCCGGATCGTCGCGACGCGATGCGACGGTCGAGTGAGGTGCAACAGGTCGGCAAGCGGATCGGCATCCAGGAGCAGCGCGTCCGCGATCTGTCCCACGGCGATCGTGCCGACGGTTGCACCCTGGCCGATCTTCTCCGCCACGTGCCGCGTCGCCGCAACGAAGACATCCCCGTTCGAGAGACCCGCTTTGACGAAAAGCTGGAGTTCGCGCAAGAGTGCCGCCGGTCGCGACATGAACAATGCGACGTCACTTCCCGCGACGATCTTGACGCCCGCATCGCGCATGATCGGCAGAATGTTCATCCCGTATTGAAAGCGCGTCAGGGTGACATCGGCCGGGTGATGCGGGAACGGAGCGCCGAACGTCGTGCGGCCGGCCACGTCGCGTGCTTCATCGAGGGTGATGATCCCGTCTCGGGTCAGATCGTCGAGATAGGAACGGTCGCCGCCGCGTCCGATCTGTTCGAAGATGGTGAGCGTCGGCGAAAAATAGGTGCCGGTGCGGGCAAGCAACGCCGCAACGTCTTCAGCCTCGGCGGTCGTCGTTGCGTCGCGCGGGATGAACGTGTGCTCGATACCGTCGGCGCCGGCAGCGACCGCTTCTTCGATGTCCCGCTTCGTCGCGATGTGAACGAGCACGCGCTTTCCGCGCTCGTGCGCGGCGGTAACGATGGCTTCTAACGCCGCGCGCGGCAATTTGTCCGGGGCGCCCGGCTCGCCGTCGTAAATGCATTTGACGAAGTCGGTCTCGGCTTCGAGTTCGAGCACCATCCGGCGCGCGGACGCAGCATCCCCCGCTTCGCGAACCAACGAATGGTTGCCGTGGAGAAGGAGCGGCCACCCATCGATTCCGGTGAACGACGGGCCGGCGAAGAACAGTTCGGCGGCATCAGTCGGCGGCGATGTCCGGTGCTTTTTGCGCAAACGGCCGTCGACGTCGAGCGGTCCGCCCAGCTCGAGCACCGTCGTAATTCCGGCCTCGAGGTAGCCGGCTAATATCGCTTCGAGCCGTGCCACCTGATCGGGCGGATCCTCGTCGGGGCGCATGCGCAGGTGGGTATGCCCCTCCCACAGGCCCGGCACGAGATAGCCATTTCGGCCGTCGACGACGTGCGCGTCGGGCGTGCCCCCTCCGACGGGCCGGATCGCGCGGAACATTCCGTCGTCGATCGAAACTTCAGCGTTGGCAATCGGCGCGGCGCCCGAGCCGTCGATGACCGTGACGTTACGGATGATCACCCTGCCATGATACGACGCGCTACAGCGAAATGATGTCGCTCATGGAGCGCGGGAATTCGCCTATCGACCGCTCGACATCAACGAGACCATTTCGGCGTGCCGCGCTTCGGCAGAGACGTAGCCGGGAAGATCGCGTACCGATTCCTCGACCTCACGCCAAATTTCGTCGTCGGCGCGTTCCAGATCGATCGCTGCCCGCAGCGGTTGCTCGCAGTGCCACGGCGTGTCGATAAAAAATTCGATCCGGTTCCCTTCCGGATCCTTGACGTAAATCGACAAAGCGATGCCGTGCGAGGTCGGCCGTATGTCGTCGACATTCGCATCGCGCAAGACGTGCAGCATCCGACGCAGATCCGCGAGGCTACGCAAGCGAAACGAGAGCTGATTCACCGTGTTGAAGTGCGCCTCGAGCGGCCGGCCCGTCGCGAGGACGATCTGGTGATGCTCGCTCGGATTTGCGCTTAGGAACACGATTTCGGAGCCTTCCAGCAGACCGCGATCCGTGATCGATAGGCCGAGAACGTGGTGATAGAACGCAAGCATTCCTGGAAGGTCGCGCACGAAGATTCCTGCATGGCTGAACGAGATGATAGGCGCCGATGTCGTCATGTATCTTTACCTTGAACCTCTCCCGCGAGTATACCGGAAATAGAACAATCGGGTAAACGGCTAGCATGAATCCCGAAACGCCGGCCGGCGATCGCCCCATCGACCGCCTCGCGCGCGATAAACGGCTCGATACGCTCGCGGATGCCGTTCAACCGATCGTTCAGCGCGCACTCAACGGCGACGACCCGTTGCGGAAGTTCGCCAATTCTGTCCTGCACGGCACGTTTTTCGGACATCCGCTGCACCCGCTGGTTACCGACATTCCGATTGGTGCATGGACGGTCGGCGCCGTCGCGGATTTGCTTGCGCTCGGCGACGAGCGTTATGCGTTTGCCGCCGACGTCGCGACGACGATCGGGTACGCCGGCGCCATCGCCTCCGCGCTCTCCGGTTGGGCCGAATGGTCGGACACGAAAGGCGATCCGAAACGTCTGGGAATCGCGCACGCGTCGCTAAACGGCGCTGCCGTCATGGTGTATAGCGCATCGCTCGCGCTGCGCGCGGCGCAGCGGCGGCCCGCTGCCACGGTTACCGCATTGCTCGGCTATGCGCTGCTCGGCGCCGCCGGCTACCTTGGCGGAGAACTTTCGTACGGCTTGTTGCTCGGCACACGCCATACGGCCGAGCCGATCGATCCACCGGCGGACTTCACGCGTGTCGCAAAGACGAGCGATGTGCCCGCCGAGGGAATGATTCGCGTGAGCCTCGAGGGCATGCCGGTGCTACTCTCGCGCGTCCGCGGCGTCATCCACGCGACGTCCGCCGTCTGCACGCACCGCGGCGCGCCGCTCGACGAAGGTCAGCGCACCGGCGACTGCCTCCGCTGTCCGTGGCACGGATCGCTGTTCGCCCTCGATGGCGGCGGCGTCATCGAAGCCCCCGCGACGTTCCCGCTACCGTCGTTCGACACGCGCATCGTCGATGGCAGCGTCGAAATTCGCGTGGTCGGGATCAGCTAAGCCGCTTCCGCATGCAACGAGTGGGCCAGCGCAGCGGGTTAGAGAGAGCGCTATGACTGCATTGACCGAACGTGCCATTCTCGCCGGCGGATGCTTCTGGGGCGTGCAAGATCTCTTGCGGCGGTATCCGGGCGTGATGTCGACGCGGGTCGGCTATTCCGGCGGTGACGTTCCGAATGCGACGTATCGCAACCACGGCACGCACGCCGAGGCGATCGAGATCGTCTTTGACCCGCAAAAGATCAGCTACCGCGCACTGCTCGAGTTTTTCTTTCAGATCCATGATCCGTCGACGCTCAATCGGCAGGGAAACGATCGCGGCCTCAGTTATCGATCTGCGATTTTTTATACGAACGACGAGCAAAAGCGGGTCGCCGAAGAGACCATCGCCGACGTCGATGCGTCCGGGCTATGGCCGGGCAAGGTCATCACGGAAGTCGCTCCGGCCGGTGCATTCTGGGAAGCTGAACCCGAACATCAAGATTACCTCGAGCGCTATCCGGCCGGCTATACGTGTCACTTCGTGCGGCGCAACTGGCAGCTTCCGACGCGCGCCGAAGCGCGATAAAGCGGCTAAAGGTTCCGCTTGATCGTTTGCAGCGTTGTGCGTAAGGCGGCGATCTCGGAATCGTCGATGCCGGTGAGCGCGCGATCTAAAACTGCAGCCGCGTAACCGAGCAGCGTCGCGCGTAAATCGCGCGCCGGTTGCGTCAGCATGATGCTCGCTTTGCGGCGATCGGTGCTGCTACGTTCGCGCACAATGAGCCCACTACGCTCCAGCGCATCCAACGTCGCGACGATCGTCGGTTCGAGCCGGTCGACCCGGTTCGCGAGTTCGCGCTGCGTAAGACCCTCCTGCGCGTAGAGCTCGCGCAGAACGAAGTACTGCGGGAGCGAGAGCCCGTGCCCATCGAGCTCCTCGGTCATCGCGCCGAGAATCCGCTGCGAGGTATCGCGCAAGAGGTACCCGATACTCTCACTCGTGTCTTCAGCAAAACCACGTCCGGCGCGCCTCCGCGTGTGCGCCGTCACGGGTTAGTTGAGCGGAGCGCCGCCGGCTTGCGAGACACCGGTGAAGGTCGCTTTCGACGCGTCATAGCGAATGATGATCGCAGCGTTCTCGCTCAGCCCGCGATGCGATCCGTCGCGAAAATCGTAGACGCCGTTGATTCCGACAAACCCGTGCAGGTTCTCGATATACGAGCGCACGGCTTCCGGCGAGGCCTGGAGCCCGGTGTGGCGCAACGCGTCAACGACGATCAACGCCGGATCCCACGAAAATGAGTGCGCGTTGTCCGGTCGCACCCCGGTCGGCTTGAACGCCGCATAAAACTGATTCTGCGCATCGCGAATCGGCCCCGGACGAACCTGTTCGCGTGCAAAGAAGCGCGGACTGGGAAAGTACATCTGCTTGGGAACAAACGACTTGTACTGTTCCAACTGCGGATAGGTCAGGTTGCCGTTGCCTCCGAGCACGGGCAGGTCGATTCCCGCATCGGTGATGCCCCGCAGCAACGTGCCGAACGGCGTGCCGGTCGACCATGCTACGATCGCGTCCGGATGCGCCGATATGATACGCGTCATCTGTGCGCTCACCGACACATCCGTCGGATTGAAATGCTCGGCCGCAACAAGCGTGACGCCCTCGTTCTCGTGCAGCTTCACCGCGTCGTTGAATGCGTTCGCCGCATCCTGACCGCTGGCGTCCGTCGACGTGATGATCGCGACCTTGTTCCAGTGCTTTCCGTGAAAGAACCGCAGCGCCGCGACAGCGAGATCCGCCGTGTTGATGCTCGACGAAAACGTATAGCTGTCTTTCGTCGGATGAATCCCGGGCGAAAAGCAGTACTGCACGGGCCCCGACGGCTTGACGATCGCGGCCATGGCGCTGCACGTTCCGACGACACTGCTACCGAGCATGACCGGCGGCTTCTTCGCGATCGCACCGTTCGTCAGTTGAACGGCCGTCTGCGGATTCGACTGATCGTCCGCAATGTCGAAGTGAATCCGTCGCCCCTTCACCCCGCCTTGCTTATTGACGAGCTGCTCGACGAGCCCCAGCGCCTGCGCTTCGGACTTGCCGAGAAACGCGGCCGACCCGGTCAGCGACATCACAACCGGAATAACATACACATCCGCCGCCCCGAGCGGCCCGGCCGAGAGTGCAGCACTGACCAATAACGCGCCAAGCAGAACGGAGCCCACAAATCGCCGCATATATTCCTTTGGAATCCGAATGATTCGGATTGGTATGGACAAATGCTGCGCAAACTCCTACGCGCTGACGCATGCACCGATTGGCGATCGGATGTCCGCGTTAGCTGAACCGCTGCGCCGATCGTGCCTTGGCCTTTGCAATCCACGCGTCGCGATCGTGCGGCGCTGCCGTCGTCACGAGCGAGCCGAGCAACTCGCGCGCAGCTGCCGCAACTTCTTCCACAGCGCGATCGAACGCTTCGGCGTTTGCCTGCGAGGGTTGCGTAAAGCCGGAAAGTTTCCGAACGAATTGTAACGCGGCCGCCGCGACGTCATCGTCGGTCGCCGGCGGCTCGAAATTGAACAGGGTCCGAATGTTACGGCACATATCGCCTTCCCGTGGTCGCCTCGGGCTCGGGCGACGCCTCGCGACCAAGATAATCGAAGACGTCGTTCAACTGCAATCGGCGGTTTTCGCTAATACTTCACAAGCCAAATGATTCGGTGTACAATGGACTCAATGCCGGCACAAGTCTTACATCTTGGCGTCATCGGCCTCGGCCGGGCCGCAGCGCAGATGCTACCCAGCTTGCTCGCTCACCCGAACACGCGTGTCGTTGCCGCAGCCGACCCCAATGCGGATGCTTGTGCTCGCTTCGAAGCCGATATCGGCGGCCGCACGTACCCGACGGCTGAAGCCCTCTGTGCCGACGCGCAAATCGACGCCGTATACGTCGCCAGCCCGCATCAGTATCACGTGGGCAACGTTATCGCCGCGGCAAACGCCGGGAAGCATATCATCGTGGAGAAGCCGATGGCGCTCTCGCTCGAAGAGTGTCGCGCGATGACCGACGCCGCCGAACGGAACGGTGTTGTGCTCGTCGTCGGTCACAGCCACGGCTTCGACCCCGCCAGCATGATGATGCGCGAACTGGTGCAAACCGGCAACGTCGGCGCGCTGCGCATGATGACGAACGTCAACTACAACGACTTCCTCTACCGGCCGCGCCGCTCCGAAGAGCTCGATACGGCGCGCGGCGGCGGCATCGTCTACAACCAGGTGCCGCACATGATCGACGTTCTGCGCACCGTGCACGGCGGCGCGCTGCGCAGCGTGCACGCCGTCACGGGCGTCTGGGATATATCGCGCCCGACGGAAGGTGCGATGACCGCGCTGCTCGAGTTCGCCGACGGCGTTCCCGCATCGCTCACGTACTCCGGCTACGACCGGTTCGACAGCGACGAGTTTTACGGCTGGGTCGGCGAGAACGGCAATCCGAAAGAGCCCGCGTACGGCAAGTCACGTCGCACGATTCGCGCCTTCGCGACGCACGACGACGAACTGCGCGCGCGTACGGCCCGCGGCTTCGCCGGCGTCGGCATGAACCGCAGCGCAGGCTCGATGCACCAACCGCACTTCGGTTTCTTGATCGTCAGTTGCGAGAACGCCGACCTGCGTCCGTCACCCGACGGTGTCCTCATCTATGACGACAACGGGATGCGCGAAGAACGCGCGCCCGCGGCGCGCGCCTATCCCAACAAGGACGGCGTGATCGACGAACTCTACAACGCCGTTGTCAACGGCACGCCCGCGCTGCACGACGGCGCGTGGGGCACCGCGACAATGGCTGCCACGTTCGCACTCTTGCAAAGCGCGCGCGAACGACGCCCGATCACGCTCGAGGAGACCGACCATGCTCTCACAAGAAGATAACGACCTCCTCACGCGGGTCGTCGGCGAGGCGCCGATGGGGCAAATGATGCGCCGCTACTGGGTGCCGGCATGTTTGAGCGACGAGGTCGCGGAGAACGACGGCACGCCCGTTCGTACAACGCTTCTCGGCGAACGGCTCGTCGTTTTTCGCGACACGAACGGCACGGTCGCCGTCATCGACGAACGCTGCCCGCATCGTCTCGCGTCGCTCGCATTGGGCCGAAACGAAGAAGGCGGCATTCGCTGCATCTATCACGGTTGGAAGTTCGACACAAGCGGTTCGTGCATCGACATGCCGACCGAACCCGGCTCATTTAACTTCCGCGACCGCATAAAAATCAGGAGCTATCCGACGCGCGAAGCCGGCGGCATGGTATGGACGTACCTCGGACCCGAAGGCATGGCGCCGGCGTTCCCGCTCTACGATTGGATGCAGTTACCGCGCAAACAGTTTGCGGCGGTGAAGGTCGGCGAGATCGTCAACTACGCGCAGGCGATCGAAGGATCCATCGACTCGTCGCACTCGTGGTTCTTACACCAAGGCATTCTGTGGGACTGGAAACTGCGCTCGCAAACGTCAATGGATACGTCTCCGAAAATGGAGGCCGAAGACACCGACTACGGCTTCCGCTACGCCGCGATCCGCGTTCCGACGACCAATCCCGAGACCGAACGCTACGTGCGCGTTACGCTGTTCTTGATGCCGTACACCGCGTTCATCCCGCGCCCGATGGACCGCTCCAAAACCGCGCACGTGCAGATCTTCGTCCCGATCGACGATACGCACACGATGTTTTACGGCATCTTCTTCAGCCAAGACGGCAGCGCGGTCGATGAGACCAAAACGCGCGAGACCCACCACGTCGTGCCCGGCATCGACCTCGACCGCAATTGGTTCAAAGTCGCCAACGAAGCCAACTGGTTCTTACAAGATCGTGCCGCGATGAAGAACGGCGACTGGACCGGCATCCAAGGCTTCAGCAATCAGGACATGGCGTGTCAGGAAACGATGGGCCCGATCGTCGACCGCACGCAAGAGCATCTCGGCACGAGCGACATCGCCATCATTCGCATGCGCAAACGCATGCTCGAAGCCGTCCACCGCTTTCAAAACGGCGAACCGCTCATCGGTCTCGACCCGACAATCGATTGGAGCCGTGTGAAAAGCGAACAGACGATCATCCCAATCGAACAGCGCTGGCAGACGTTGGGCACCGAAACGCAACAACCGGCATAGCATCGCCGTCAATTTTGGAGCGCCCACGGGATAACAATCGGAGGAAGACCCCGCGGAAGAAGTATGCTCGCGCTGGCCACGATCTGTGTTATTGATTTAGGAATTGAAAGGGCCCAGCGTCTATCGCTGGGCCCATGAGATCAGACCGCCGTACGGCCTTAACGTCTGATCTTGTGGAAACGGTCGAGCGTAGCGCCGCGACTGTCTGAACTCAACGAACTCGCAGCACGCTCCGGAATTTGATTCGTAAGTTTCTCTCTAAACGCGTCGAGGAAGGCGCCGCTTAACGCCGTGCCGCCAGTCGACGCTGTCGCGCTGGTGAGGTCGAAGATTCCCCATTCGCATTCGAGTCACAGGTGGCCGACGGCGCTTATTATTTCGTCGATTCGAGTCATCGGCCTATATTTGAACCATGCTTCATCGCAAGACGGTCTGACGGCTCGGCGCTGACTATTGGATTTTGATAGAAAGTGAATTAACGAAGCGTTGAGCTTGCAGACACGCACTTCGTCCTGTCGAAGCGGTCCAGGGCCGAGACGCAGCGCGTGCATTTCGAGAAGTGCTACGCCGAGACGGGAGACATCGCTTTGAAATACCTTATCACCGCGCTGACACTCACCTTGACCGTATTGCCGTTTGCAAGCTTCTCGGAGGCCGCTACCGTGCAAGAGTGCGAGATTCGTGTAATGCGCCCCTTACCAGACGATCTCGGTAACCGTTGGCAACCCGGGAAAATTCTTCCGGTTACTATCGAGCGCGACGACGCCGACGGCGGTGCCTACTGCGCGAGTGGTGGCGCTTGCGTGCCTCGTAAAGTCAATGGCGGCAACGCCGTCCTATTGGTGAATTGCCGAATCGGCACCGTTATAGGCGGTGGAGACCGGCGTCTCGTTCCCGACCCCAGTCGTGCAGGCGAAACCGCGGCGCAGCTAATGCGGTCGCAAGTCGCTGTTGAAAACACGCTCAGCGCGTTGGGCTTGTCGAACGCATCCGCCGGAAGCCTTGCGGACGAATACGTCGATAATCCGCGGTCCGAAACCGGCCGCACGGTGGCGCGTGCTCTCGCCGGCTCGGGGGCGGCTCTTGCCGCTCTTAAGCGAAGCCATCCCTAAAAGCCGGTTCGAAATTCCTTGCCGTTCGTGCTTCCCAGGCTCCGCACAAACACGTTCGTTAGTGTGATCGCTGCAGCATAAGAGAATGGAATCTGACGTTGCCCCATTGGGTGCCACGTTCATAAGTGGAGGGGGTAAGCGGATGCGGGATGTTCAGTGGGAGCGCGTGGCTTTTTCGATCCTGACGTTCATCGCGCAGTTTTATCGATCAGCGCGGTGCGGGACGCAGCCGGCTTTGGCGAGCGACGTGGATGCAGACCTCAGCACCAATACCACCGCGAACCTCATCGCAGACATTGAGCGCCTACGCGAGCACCTGCGCATAGAGCACTGGACGGTACTCGGCATGTCGTGGGGCACGACGCTCGCGTTAACCTACGCTCAGACGTACCCAAAGCGAGTCTCAGCACTGGTTCTCGCACTCGTGACGACGACATCGCGCCGC
Source organism: Candidatus Lustribacter sp. (assembly GCA_965277075.1). Classification (GTDB taxonomy): domain Bacteria; phylum Vulcanimicrobiota; class Vulcanimicrobiia; order Vulcanimicrobiales; family Vulcanimicrobiaceae; genus Lustribacter. Next base: position 175,921 of record OZ255707.1, on the reverse strand, counting down.
GAGGTCGACTGGGTAACAGCCGGAGTGGGACGCATATTTCCGCGCGAGTGGCAGCGCTTTGCTGATGCCGTACCCGACTCATTGGCACATGCCGCTCGTCGAGGCTTATGCGACGCTGCTCTTCGATCCCGAAAGCGACGTCTGTGAGCGCGCTGCTCGCGAATGGTGCGCGCGGGAAGAAACGCATGTGTCGCTGGCGCCGGGGCATGTGCCAAATCCGCGTTTTGACGACGCGGAATTTCGCCTGAGATTTGCGCGTGTCGTCACCCACTACTGGCGGCACGCGGCCTTTCTCGAGGAAGAACAACTTTTGCGTAACGCACCGATACTCGACTGAATCCCGCGATTTCTCATCCACGGTCGCTACGACGTGAGCACTCCTCTCGAGACGGCATGTCGGCTCTCGCAGCGCTGGAGCACAAGCCATCTACATGTGCTCGACGACGCAGGGCACGGCGGCGGCGACACATTCTTGAGGGCCGTTACCGACGCGCTGCGTCAACTCGCGACGTATTAGATGTGTACTGACCGAAAAGCATCCCGGTAAGCTTCAGTCACCGGACGTCTTCTTACCGTTCCGCGACAACGATATGTTATAGACGAGTAGATCGCAGACATCACAAAATACGGACCAGTTCTCCTCCGATAAGTCGGCGAGCGCGATCCGATTAACCGCCTCGAGCGAGCGTAACAGAGACCGTTTCAAGGCGCGTCCCTGTTTCGTAAGAAAGACTTGCATTTTTCGGCGGTCAGTCGCGTGAGGAATGCGCTCAACCAAGCCCAGTGCAGCCATCGTGTCGACGACTCCGGTCGCTGTCGCCGGCTTCACGCCGACATGCCAACTGATTTCAGCGAGCGTGAGGCCGTCCTGTTCGTACAGTATGCGCAAGTAGTAATAGTGGGCCTCTGCGATGCCATGTCGCGCAAGCTGAATCGTCAGCTCGCTGCGGAGTGCGGCAAGCGCCGTTCGCAAACGGTACCCTGGCCCAGCCGTGAGTGGCGGCGGTGAGGCACAGTGGGCCGCAGCCGAGACTCGTCTTGACAGCGACCTTTCTACGTGTTTCAGTGAACGGAGATTATTAGGGACCATACTATATGGTCCCTTGTAGCGCGTGGTGGGACAGATGGCACACCGTGCAGATCGGAGTCGACATGAACATGATGCATCCCGAGGTGGCGGTTCCGGAAGCCCGGACGCTCGCCGCCTTGAAGAATCCCGATCCGGCTACCCTTGCGGCGCTCGATGCATTGCCGCTACTGATCTCGACCGACTCTCACGTTATGGAGCCGCATGCGCTCTGGCAAAAAGTGGCGGCTCGGCACCGCGAGACGGTGAACGGCTGGCTCTCCGGCGTCGGCTTCCGCGCCGATACGTTGCCGGCAGGGGCCAGCGATCCGCACGCACGGCTCCTTGACCAAAAACTCGACGGCGTCCAGGCCGAAGTGCTCTTCCCGAACGACGGCATGACAATCTTCGGCCTGGCTGACGGCCCGGCCCAGCATGCGGCCTTCGTCGCCTACAACGACTGGCTCGCGGGCTTTTGCAGCACCGCTCCGCACAATTTGTTCGGCGTGGCGGCTCTGTCCGTCTATGATATCGATGCTGCGGTCGCGGAAATGCACCGGGCGCTCGACTTGGGTCTCATCGGTGCGATGATCTGGCAGGTACCTGATCCGAAGCTGCCCTTCGGTTCGCCCCACTACGAACCGTTGTGGGCGGCTGCAGCGGAAGCCGGCGTGCCGGTCCACATGCACATTCTCACCGGTCACTCCTACGCGCTGACGCAAAAGAAACTGGTCGGCGCTGAAAAAATACGTGGCGCCGTCAACAAAAAGCAGAACGACACGATCAACGCACTCTTCGACGTGATTTTCTCGGGTGTGTTCGAACGTAACCCAAAGCTCCGCATCGTGCTGGCCGAAAGCGAGTGCGGCTGGCTGCCGTTCGTCTTGCAACAGTGGGACTATTACTACGAGCGCTTTCGTCGCAAGGAATCGCTGGCGATCGAGCGCCTCCCGAGCGAAATCTTCAACCAGCACGTGTTCTGCACGTGGCTCGAAGACCGCTCGGGCACGCGTCAGTTCACGTGGTGGGGCCAAGACAACCTGATGTGGTCGAACGACTACCCGCACTTCAACATGACGTTCCCGTATTCACGCGCGAACGTATACCACCATATCGGCGACTTGCCGAAGGATGTTCAAGCCAAACTCATCCGCGACAATGCCATCCGTCTGTACGGCTTGGCGTCCCGCCTCGAGGAGAATTAGTATGACGACGGGGACCGACATCAAATGCGAAGCGCAATTTTTCTCGCTCCATACGCCGCTACTCGCGGACGGCCGTTCCGATGCGACCGTCGCGCAGACCGATCTGCTGAGGCTGCGACTGAAAGTCTATGCGTCGGGCGGCGAAAACGTGTTGCACTTCCATCCCTACGAAGACCACTCGTTCGTCGTGCTCCAGGGCGAAGCGACGTTCCATATCGGAATGGAAGACGCGACGAGGGTGCTCAAGACATACGAGGGCGTAATGATTCCTCGCGGCGTGTCGTACTGGTTCCAGAGCAGCGCACCAGAAAATCTGGTGATGCTGCGCGCCGGTGCCGCGGAGAAGTGGCCGGATGACGGGCGCCTTGGCCCCGACGGCCACCCCCTCGCCGGGCACTCGCCCGAGAACAAACACAGCGAGGGCGTCTCAATTCCCGGCCAGTTCTTCGGCGCTTGATCGGCCGCGGTCGCTTCCTCACGGCCGCCGCGGGCGCGCTGGCGTTTGCGCCGCGCCAAGCGCGCTCGCAAACGCTCGCGCCGCTGCGCGTCGCGTGCGTTCCGAACGATGACGTAACGCCACTCCTCTACGCGCAACAGAGCGGGCTCTTTCGGCGCGCCGGCATGGACATCACGATTACGCCGGCAACGTCGGGTGCAGCGATCGCGGCTGCAGTCGTGAGCGGCTCGTACGACGTCGGCCTGATCAGCCTGATGGCGACGATCACTGGACATGCTCGGGGCTTGCCGTTCGTGATGATCGCGCCTTCGTTGATCTATCTCGCCAGCGATCCGGCGCAGCAGCTGCTGGTTCTGAAAGACTCGCCGATCCGAACCGTGCGGGATCTTCCCGGCAAGATCGTCTCCTGTTCGGCGATTCGGGACGTGAGTTGGGTGTCGGTTCGCGCGTGGGCCGACCAGCACGGCGTTGATTCGACGGCGATCAAGTTCGTGGAACTACCGATGTCGGCCGTTCCGGCGGCGCTCGAGCAAAAGAGGATCGATGTCGGCAGCTTACTGAATCCAAGCCTGGAGGAGGCGCTGGCGACCGGGAATTTCCGTTCGGTGGGCGCGCCGTTCGACGGCGTTGCGAAGCGGTGGATGGTCGCGGCCTGGTCGACTACCTTAAGTTTCGTGAACAGGAACCGCGATACGATCGACCGTTTTGCGAGCGTAATGCACGTTGCGACCCTCTATGTAAACAGCCATCATGCCGAGACCGCGCCGCTCTTCGCCGCGTTCGCCGGAATCGATCCGGCGCGCGTGCTGGCGATGAAGCCCGTCGATCTCGGCGAGTACCTCGATCCGCGAGACATTCAACCGGCGATCGACGCGGCCGCCAAGTACGGCGTTATCGAGAAGAGCTTTCCGGCCCCGGACATGATCAGCCAATACGCGCTCAAACCGTCGCGCTAATCCTCGAACAAAACCGCAAGGTTCCGGTCGTGAGTCTCTTTCTCAAGTGAAGCGTTGGCATTATCGGGCCCATCGGGGCAGTAAAGCAGCCGCGTTGTCTTGCGCGATCGAGCGATACACGTCAGGCGGTAAATCGAGCGCGTTGAGCGCCGCGACGCTGTGCGAGATCGGAAAATAGCTGAAGTCGGTGCCGAAGAGAAGATGCGAGGGCGGAACGAGCGACCGCAACATCGTCACCGTTTCCGGAGCGTATGCCTGCGCGCACTCAAAATAGAGTTTGGCAAACTCCGCATAGACACCATCGGGGAAGAGCGCGTCGAGCCGTTCCGGTCCGACGTCGTGCCAGGCGGCAAAGCCGGCGAAGCGCCCGAGAAGAATCGGCAACACACCACCGCCGTGGCAAAACAAGAAACGAATATCCGGAAACTCGCGCGTCACGCCTCCGGCCCAGAGACTAAGGATGGTCCGCGCGGTGTCGGTCGGGTACTCGATCCACGGCGCTGCGATGACGCCGTCCGTTGTACTGAGCGTTCCGATCGCCCGGCACGAGGACGATCGGTGGGGATGAACATACACCACGGCGCGTCGACGGTTCAACTCGTCGAAAACCGGGCGGAATTTAGCATCACCGAGCCACGCAATTCCGTATCTGGGCGCAAGGCCGATTCCGTCGACGTTCAGGACGTCGAACGCGTGCGCAATTTCAACCTGCGCCGCTCGGACGTCATCGATCGGCACCGAAGCGAAGAGCCCGAAACGTTTGGAGTGCGTTCGACAGATATCCGCGGCCCATTCGTTCGTCTCGCGAGCCTGCTTTCGCGCACCGGAAGTCTCGTCGCCAAAGATCGGCCCGGCGTATGCGATGGCGGTACGCACGCCATTGCTATCCATCTGTTCGAGCGCCATCTCCACAGACCAGGCCACGCCGCCGCCATTCTTGCCGCTTGGCTCGAAATGGTGATGCGCATCGATCATGCCGTACTGCTCTCTCTCTTTCTCAGACGGTCAGCAAGTCATCGATATTGCGAGCCGACGACGCATGTTGCGTTCCATAGCCGTAGAGAAAATCGAGCACGTGATATGATTGCGGTGAACGACTTTTGAGAATCTGATTCCGAAAAATCGCGCCGGCGCCGGCGAGATGCATCACATCACCAAACCAACGGGCGGTGCGTTGGACGCGTGCGGTACGAAGTTTGCGTGTGGATTCGTATGCAGCAAACGCCGCATCGACGTTCGACTCGCGGACAATGCTCTCGGCCAACGCACTCGCGTCTTCGACCGCTTGGCACGCGCCCTGCGCTGCGTACTGGTACATCGGGTGCGCTGAATCGCCGAGCAATGTCATTCTGCCGGCCGTCCAGCGATCGAGTGGCGCCCGGTCTGCCATGACCCAATGCCGATCGCGTTGGATCAGCGCAAGGCCCGCTTGCAATTGCGGGCACACGTCGGCGTACGCAGCATCAAGTTCCGCCGGACTTCCCCAGTCCTCGATGTTCGGCGAATTGCTTGTGCTCCGGAAGACGGCGACTTGATTAAAGAGCTCGCCGCGGCGAACCGGGTATTGCATAAAGTGCCGGTTTGGGCCGGACCACAGCATAACGTTGTCAAGCCCGGCGTGTTCCGAAATCTTCGCGACGGGGATCGCGCCGCGATAGGCGATGAACCGATCGTAAATCGGCGCCGACACCGGATCGATGAAGGCTCGCCCCTTTGACCATAGGCCGTCCGCGGCGATGAGCGCATCGGCGCGATAGGATACTCCGTTTGCGCAGCGCACGGCCATATGATCGCCGCCATTGGTGATTTCGATGACATCGCGATCGGTCTCAAGCGTGATCCGGGACTCGCTTCGAGCGGCGCGCACAAGGACGTCCAACAAGTCGCTGCGGTGAAGGACCATATATGGATACGAGTAGCGCTCCAGGAACGGTGCTCCGAGGTCGAGGTCGGTTAACCGTTGGCCCGAGATCATGTCCATCCACACGATACGCGCCGGCAAAACGGCGCACGCGTGCAAGTCGGCAAGAACGCCGATCTCATCGAACACACGTGAAGCGTTCGGAGCGATTTGAATGCCGGCCCCGATTTCACCGAATTCACTCGCTCGTTCGATCACGTGCACGGCGCGACCGCGATGGGCAAGCGCGAGGGCTGCCGTGAGACCGCCGATGCCGCCCCCGATGATGAGCAGCGGCACGGCGTCAAATCTATACGGCTTCATTGAGTTCCTCGTGTCGGGTGATGAGCTTCTCTAAGAGATGGAGCAGCGTCGCGCGCTCGATGGGGTCGAGCACTTCAAGAAAGCGGTCTTGCGAGCGGTGCACGGCCGCGTCGGAGGCGACGAGCAACGCGCGCCCGCGCGCCGTTACGCGCAGCAGCTTGATGCGTTTATCGCCCGGTCCGTAGTGCCGACTGATGAGCCTCTTCGCTTCGAGGCGCTCGAGCACGGAGCCCACGGTCGAGCGATCGAAGGCGACGAGTCGGGCAAGGCGGGTAGCATCGATGTCCTCGTGGCGAGCGATTGCGGCGAGCGCCGCATATTGGATGGTCGTTACGCCAAAAGCGTTGACCTCTTCAGTGAAGAGGGCGACCGACACCTGGTGGCAGCGCCTAATCCGATGTCCGATCGCCCGCATCACGTAGCTGAAAGCGGATTCGTTGTTTGTCGTATCCATCGCCGTGTTGACAGTACACTGTTTTTCAGCGTAACTGTCAACTTGGCGAGACACATGGTCACTCGACGGCCATATCGTCCGAGAAGCTTGGCACACGTCCACTGTTCGGGCCACTTGATAGGCGGATTTACGATGCACTTTCGTCGACTGCAGTTCATTCGCGGGACCGCCGCAACGCTAGCCGCGTGTGATTCTTCGAGCCGCATCGCGCTTGCTCAAACCGAATCCGTTATTCGCGTCGCGACGACGCCGACGGAAGCCGGTGCGGCCGTGTACTACGCGCAGGAACTCGGGCTCTTCAAAAAGGCAGGATTGCGCGCTGACATTTCGGCCGGCAATAGTGGCGCAGCTGACGCCGCCGCCATCGTCTCCGGGTCGCTTGACATCGCGCAAAGCAGCGTGCCATCGATCGCGAGCGCGCACGAGCGCAATATCCCGTTCGTCCTGGTTGCGCCCGGTGCGCTCTATACCGCAAAGGCACCCACGTCTGCGCTGGTTGTAGCGAAGACCTCGCCGATCAAAGTCGCGAAAGACCTCGAAGGCAAAACGCTAGGGAACAATGCGCTCAAAAATATCGGGGAGATTGCGGCCGACGCCTGGCTTGACGCCGGCGGCGCCAACGTTTCGTCGGTTAAAGTGACCGAGTTGCCGCTGCAAGCGATGGAAGCCGGGCTCGAGTAGGGCCGCATCGACGCTGCGATCCTCGTGGAACCCTCGCTCGGCAAAGCCCTCGCCGGAAACGTTCGTGTGCTCGCGTACGCCTACTCGAGCGTCGGCAATAACTTCTTATTGAGCGCCTATTTCTCGACGACGGATTGGGCAAAGAAGAACGCCGATGTCCTGCGGCGTTTCCAGGCGGCCTTGCATGAAGCAAGCCATTGGGCAAACCAGCCGGCAAATCATAAGCGCTCGGGCGAGATCATTGAAAAGTACATGCAGGTGGCGCCAGGTTCGACCAGCACGCGCGTCACGTACGGCGAGTCGTTAGACCCCGCGCAGATCCAGCCGGTCATTGATGCGGCGGCAAAATACCATGCGCTCAAGGCGCCGTTTCCAGCTACAGAGCTTATGCTCCACTAACGGAAAGCGCGAGAATCAATGATGCCGATAGTTGGGGTGTTCAAGGAGCATCGAGCCCGAGCACGTTGCCGTCATAGATTCCATCGCCGACGATGAGTCGAATCGGTGCTGCTTGCGCCACTTTCGCTTCACCCCCGTAGTGAACGAAGCCGTAAAATCCGAGAACGCCGCTGATGACCGCGAATGTCGTACCTCGAAAAGCGCCGACCGCGCCGAGAATCTGAGGCGCGTCGCGATTACTTCGTTTGGCCACAGCATATTCAGCATACCGGAAACAGGTATCTTCGTCCCGTCGGCCTTCACGACGAAGCGCGGTTCCAATTCAAGTTCGCCTCCCGTTCCACGCGGCGCGTGCCGCGCGTAGGAAACGATTCCATAGCCGGTAAGTCCGGCGGGAAGCGTATCCGCCGAACCATCCGCCGATGCAACCGTCGTGAACAGGGTGGTAGGGGCGCGGCGTCGTCTGCTGCAATCGCAACGGCGCGCGACGTCGAAGTAACCAGCGCTAAAAGCAACAGGTTCGCGGTCACGATTCGTGCCATCGTGGCTGCAACGCTCGGACGGTTTTTTGCGAACGATGGGTGCGCCGCTGACAAGAGTCGATTTGCTATTTACGCTTTGCAAAGAGTCATGCGTCCAAGCGTGTTACGGGTTTCAATGTTTGACTCCTGTAACGAGCGCGTATACGTCCACGTGTGAGCACTGAAGGAGCAAACACGATGAGTGAAGAGACGCTCGGCGGCAAATTCACCTTTCCAAGCACGTCGGTGACGGTGCACCGAATCGGCTACGGCGCGATGCAGTTGGCCGGCCCCGGTGTGTGGGGGCCGCCCAAGGACCAGGACGCTGCTGTTGCCGTCCTGCGCGCTGCCGTGGCGGCCGGCGTAAACCATATCGACACGGCCGACTATTACGGCCCGCACATCACGAACCAGATCATTCGGCAAGCCCTGCACCCGTACCCGACGGGGCTGGTGATCGTCACGAAGCTGGGGGCCATGCGCCCTGCCGACCGGTCGTGGCAGAAGGCGATCGCACCCCAAGACCTCGAGGATGCCGTTCACGACAACCTCCGCAACCTCGGCCTGGACGCGCTCGACATCGCCAACTATCGCGTGATGGGGTCGGGCCACGGCACCGAAGAAGGGTCGATCGCCGAGCAGATCACGGCGCTAGCAAACCTCCGGCGCAAGGGCCTTATCCGCCAGATCGGCCTGAGCAACGTTACCGCCGCGCAGGTTGCAGAAGCGCAAACGATCACCGAGGTCGTGTGCGTGCAAAACGAATACAACTTGGCGCAACGCAACGACGAGGAGTTGATCGATGACTTAGCTCGGCAGGGGATCGCGTACGTGCCGTTCTTCCCGCTCGGCGGTTTCTCGCCGCTGCAGTCATCTACGTTGTCGTCCGTCGCGGACCGACTGAGCGCCACACCAATGCAGGTCGCGCTGGCGTGGCTGTTACATCGGTCACCCAATATTCTGTTGATTCCCGGCACGTCGTCGGTCGCCCACCTCCGCGAGAACGTAGCCGCCGATCAGCTGACGCTCTCGCCGGAAACCTTAGCTGAGTTGGACGGGATCGGCGCCGCCTCGGTAGCGGCAGAGCACTGATACGAGCGGCTCTCATGCCACCCGCTGACGTCGCCCTCACCCGCGATCGGATCCTGGCTACCGCGGAGGACGTTATCCGCCGGTTTGGCCCGGCCAAGGCGACCGTCGTGGACGTGGCCCGAGCACTGGGCGTGAGCCACGCGGCCGTCTACCGGCACGTGGCGACCAAGGCCGAGCTGCGGGACCTGGTGGTCGGCCGGTGCGCGGAGGCGACCATGCCTCCACTGCGGGCCATCGCGGCCCTGCCGGGCCCGGCCCCGCAGCGGCTGCGGCGGCTCTTTGACACGCTGATCGCCGTCAAACGGCGCTGGGCCGCTGACGACCCGGAGCTGTTCAGCGCTTACCGAACGTTAGCGGCAGACGCGCGGGCCGTTACGGCCGTCCATGTCGACGAATTTGTCGGGCTAGCCGCGATGGTCATCCGCTCGGGCGTGGAGGAAGGCACGTTCCGCACCGGCGACGCCGGCGCCGCTGCCCGGGCGATCCTGTTTGCCACCTCCCGGTTCCATCATCCCGTGCACGCCGCCGAGTGGGTCGACCCGGCCATCGATGCCACCTACAACGACCTGTGGCAGCTGCTGATGGACGGTCTCACTGCCACGAACGTCGCCGCTCATGGGATCACGACCGCACGCTAACTCGCCCATATTCCGGGTAGATGCCCGTGGTGCACACGCGCATCCTCCTCAATCTCAAGTCGAGCGGCACGCGGCGTTACCTACGCGATCTGGAGGAACGGCTGCAGCGCCACGGCATCGAGGCCGGTAACGTCGTCACGGTCGATAGTCACGCCGCCCTCGAGAAGCGCGTCCGGCAACTGGTGAAGGACGGGGTCGGGACGGTGCTCGTCGGGGGCGGCGACGGATCTATGGCGATTGCCGCGAACGTGCTCGCTCATCGCGACACCATTCTCGGCGTTCTTCCCATGGGCACCGGGAATAGTTTCGCGCAAACGCTGGGCATCGGCACGGACCTCGACGCGGCTCTGGCAATCGTCGCCGGCGGTAACGTCGAGCGCGTCGATCTCGGCATGGTCAACGGGCGCTACTTCGCCAACTTCGCAACCATCGGGTTGTCGGCCGAAATCGCGGCGAGCACGCCGCACGACCTCAAACCAATTCTCGGACCGGTGGCCTACGCCGTCGGCGGCATCGTGCCGTTCTTGCATGCGCGGAGCTTCAAGGCGAAGATCCGGTGGTCGGGCGGCAAGCTCGATCTGCGAACGGCCCAAATGGTTATCGCGTCAGGCCGCTTCTTCGGAAAGACGCCGGTTTTACCGGACGCGTCGATCACTGACGGCAAGCTCGCGTTCTTCACGACCGACGGCACCTCGCACGTCGACATCGCGCGAATGTACGTGGCGTTCGCGCTCGGGCTGCAAACGAAATTGCCGGACGCGCATACGTTCTCGGCACGCAAACTCACCGTGAAGACGAAGCGGAAACAGCCGATCAGTATCGATGGCGACGCCGGCGGTACGACGCCCGCGACGTTTCGCATCGCGAGTAAGGCACTGCGCGTTTTCGTGCCCGTCGGATTCACGGGCGAGGTCGGATGAGCGAGCAGCGCTTATGGATCGTCGCGGTAGCGTGCTTCTTCGCCTTCGCGCTGCTCGGCACGTACGTCGCCGGACGGCCGCCCGGCGCACTCGACGTCGCCGGCGGCATGGTCCGCGGCGAAGCGGTACCGCTCGCGGCGTTCTTCACGCTGCTTGGGCGCTGGTACGTCCTCTCGCTCGTCGCCGTCGTCGCTGCAGCGATCACGATCGCGTTGCGCGGCGATCTGCGCGTGATCGTTCTGCTGTTCGTCTCACAGGTCGTCTCGCAAGGCGTCGTCGCCGGAATCAAGGGCATTTTTCATCGCGCGCGTCCCAGCCACTGGCTCGTCTTGCGCGAAACGGACTACTCGTATCCGAGCGGACATGCGGTCACGACGATCGCGTTCTATCTTGCGCTGCTGCTGCTGGTCGTACGTTCGGGAATCGTTCCGCGCCCGCTCGCGATTCCGCTCGCAATTATCCTCGGCGCATGCCTGGCCGGCATTCCCTGGTCACGCCTCGCGCTCGGCGCGCACTACCTCACCGATGTCGGCGGCGGCCTGCTCTTCGGGTGCGGCTGGTTATGTGCAACGCTCGCGATCGTTCAGCGCGTAACGACGATGTCGCGAATCAATCCGTAACCGTCCGCACGCGATCCGCTTCGCGTTCTAATCGAATCGTTCGCAGCGATTGCGGCGCGTCTTACTTTGCGCGATTTCCCGAGACCACGAAGCGGTAGAAAAGGCACTTCACACCTAGCGTCGCTCTCGAGCCACCGATCCGCCCTTGCTGTTGTGATCCGTCGTGTGAACGAACGATGTGCTAGAATCGGAGCAACCATGCACGTCGGAACGATCCTCGTCCCGGACGACAAACCCGCCTACGAATGGGTCCGCGGTCGGGCGCTTCAGAAGATGAGCCCGACCCGGCGGCACGCCGTGTTGCAGGGCAGCTTCTACCGAATTCTCGACGACTGGGCTCACGAACGCGGCTCGGTCGGAACAGAGTGGCAGTTTTACGTCGCGCCGCGCGGTGAGGAACCGCGTCCGCTCGTACCCGACGTTGCCTACATCGCTGCCGATAGACTCAGCGCACTTTCCGAGGAGTTTCGAGAGTATCCACCGCTCGCCCCGGATATCGTCGTCGAAATTCTTTCACCTGGAGATCGCGCCATCGACGTCGATCACAAACGCGAAGTGTACCTGTCCGCTGGAACGTCTCTCGTTCTCATCGTCGATCCGATACGCCGAACGATGCGCGCTTTTACGCTGGGCGCACCTCCGCGCGATTGCAACATGACCGACACCTACCAATCCGACGATTTCCCAAGCCTCACGATCGATCTAGCTACAATCTTCGCAAAGCTCGACACGCCGTAGCACGGGAGGCGACGTCCCGGCCTACGGCGTGAAAAAAGCCGCGGGCTTCAAAATGCACATCTCTTGCGACTGGAGCCGGAACCGCACCGGCTTTGAGCAAGTAGGATCGCATCTCGACGATCATGCCCCTCGGCCTCCGTCAGATTCGGCACTCAACGCGATCCGCTATAGATGATGTCCGCTGCTGGAAACCTCGACTTGATCAAGCCATATTTTGCAGCGGCGTCGATCTCCGGCTGCACCAGCTCGTCCGTGACCCGCTCGCCGTATGTCACGCGTTGCACATTGGAAAGCCGCTCGAGCGGCTCGCCCGTGTATTTCGCCAGGATCTGCGCAGACTCACGGTGATGCGAATTTGCCCACGTTGCCGTCTCGTGCATGGCCTGCACGAACGCACGCGCGGCGGCTGGATGTTTCGCCGCCCAGTCAGCCGACGTAAACCACATCGAAGCGATGAAACGCGGCGAAATGGCATCGAACGAACTGCCGATTCTGCGCAGCGGGTCGTCAGCTTTCCCGTGGGTCACGTCGTTGTTGGTGTCCAAGACCGCCACATCGATCCGGCCCGCCTGCAGCGCCGCCGACATCGCAGCCAGCGGCATCTCGAGATAACGCGACTTGCTCGAATCGCCGCCGTTCTTGTCGATCCACGCCTTCGTTGCGGTATCGGCGATTTGGTTCAAGCCGCCGACCGCAATCGTCTTCCCGGCCAAGTCCTTCGCGCCCCCGATCGAGCTCGTCTTGAGGACGGCGATGATACCGGTTGTCGGAGCGCTATCGACGTGCATGTTGGCCGGCGCGACGATTGTGAACGCGAGCCCGCGCTCTCGGGCTGTCGAGAGCGCGATCCCGTTTGAAAACCCGATGTCTTCCGCGCCCGAAACGACTGCCGCGGCCATCTGCGCACCGTTTTGAAACGGGGTGATGGTGACGTCGAGCCCTGCTTTTGTAAAAAAACCCATGTCTTTCGCATAATACGCTTCGCCGCCGATATCAGTCGCGATGGTCGCGAGGTTCACCGCTATCGGTGTTTCCGCGGCCGGCACCACCGATGGAACAAGCAGAACGAACAAACACGCAACGAGTGCGGCGCAACGCCGACCGCCGATAGCTGGACGAGCAACGATCACAAGGTCTCCTACGCGGTCGCTTCGGACGTGCGCCACATGGTGAGCAGGGAGCTTCTCCGAACGTAATCTCGAGCGAGTTCCATATTGGACGCTTTGTGGCGCAGATCGGCAATATTGTTTTCGCGAACCGCCGGATCGCGCTCTTCGAGTGTTTTCTTGCTCGCAATCGACTGCGCTTGCACGAAATTGACGGCCGTCTCACGACGCTGCCGATCATATCGGTTCAGCAACGGCTCGGCCTCAGCACCGTTCCAAATCGCAATGAGCTTGCGCGCGAGATTCAACCCGTCCTGAATACCGCTGTTCATGCCGATACCACCGACCGGATTGTTGACGTGCGCAGAATCGCCCGCGATCGCAAGACGTCCAAGGACGAATCTGCCGGCGACGCGTTGATGGACCGGATACATATTACGGTGCACCAGCGGGTACGGGCCGCCATCGGCGAAGCGTTCCTGCAGGCGAGCTAGCACCCACGCATCGCTCATGACCAATTCGTCGCTCTCGTCCTCATGAGCGGGAAAGACGCATCGCCACAACCCTTTGAAGTCGTCGCCTGGTACCTTCATGAAGGACGTCCAGCGCTCCGGATGCGGGCAGTAATTGCGGAAGCGAAATCCGAGCGATGCAAAATCAAAGGTCGTCGAGATGATATTGAAGCGCTCGGGCCAGGTAAAGCCCTCGAACGACACGCTCATCGTTTTTCGAACGAGGCTGCTGCCGCCGTCGCAGCCGATGAGATAGCGCCCGCGATGAGCTTCGTGTGTTCCGTCGGCGCGCTCGATGTCGACTTCGGCGCCATCGGCGTCGTGCCGAACCTCCAGTACGCGAACGGGCCGTTGAAGATCGAACGACGGCTCGGAGGCGGCAACGCTCAGAGCGGCCAGAACCGTCCGATGTTGTTCGAGTTGAATGACGTACGGGTAGGGGCACTCTTCGGCTAACAATCCGTAATCGAATTCGATGATCTCGTTGGCCACGAGATCGCGCCACTGAAACACGTGTGACTTCAGGCCCTGTTCGAGGATCGCCGGAATGACGCCGAGCTCGGCGATGAGTTCGAGCGTGGACGGTTGCAACGTCGCGGCGCGATGGTCGCGCGCGGGTTCCGCGAGAGCGTCGAATATCGTCACGGGTACGTCGGCACGTGCGAGCGCCAAACCCGTATAGATACCGACCGGGCCGCCGCCGACGATGAGGACGCGATCGCTCGCCGTCAACGCTTTGGCGTATAGAACGGCGCCGGGATCAAAATCCGCGTTTCGAACGATTGAATCAGCGGCGAAGTCTTCGGCTGAAATGCCTTCCATGCCGGCTGGCGATCGAGTTCGTCGCGACGACGTTCGCGATCCGCGTAGTCTTCGTACGCCCACATGTGAATGACATTATTCTGCGGACCAATATCGGAACTATAGTAGCCGACCGACTTCCCGAGATATTCCTCTTGAACCGCGATTGCTTCGTCGGCGACGAGCTTGAGGTACTCTCCGGCTTTGCCCGGATGGAATGTGTAGGACCGCATCTCGACAATCATGGCGACTCCGTAACCGCGCCGGCGGCGCGACTAAACAAATGGTTAGTCGATGCTACGGACGACCGAACATGATGTCAATGCTCCAAGTGCAGGCATTCGGGCCCTGGGGTTTGGATAATGGGACACATGCCAGCGATCAGCATCGACACGCGAACGGCAATTCTTGATGCCGCCGAGAGAGCGTTCGCGGAGGACGGCTTGCGCGGCGCTCGCACCGAGCGCATTGCCGAAGATGTCGGCATCACCAAGGCGATGATCAACTACTATTTCGGCACGAAAGACAAACTGTATGCTGCCGTTCTCGAACGCATTCATCGCGAGCGTGCTCGCGGCATGAACTTCGAATCGCTGCACGCGTTGCCGCCGCTCGACGCGTTACAAGCATTCGTGGTCCGGCTGCTCGAACAGATGAATCGAAAGCCGTATATCGCTCCGCTCTTTGCCCTCGAGAATATTCAAAACCGTGGGCGGTTTTACGGTCAGAGTGGGGCAAGCACCATGCTCGTAACGATCATCGAACGGGGGATCGCAAGCGGTGCCTTCCGCGCGACTGATCCGCGGCACGCCGCGGTCAACGTGATGGGCGTCTGCCTCCACTACTTCAACGTCATGACGAACGTCCGGCATCTTTGGGCAAGGCGACCACAGCGCGACAAAGAACTTCTGCACGAACATGCGACGTACGCGCTCGACTTCGTGCTGGCGGCGGTGAAGGCATGATCGACTTCCTCTCGCCGGTCGATGCATTCGGTGCACAGACATTGCGTCTCGCGGCTGAGGCTGCCGTTGGAGGCGGCGACATCTTCGAAATTGACGACGTCTGCCGGCTTCTTACGCCGGGTGATGTCGAGGGCTGGACCACGGCGTAGTATACGCTCGCGGAGCGCGTCGACGCGGAAGCATCCGTGGCGCACGCCGCCGGTCACCGGCAAACGGCGCGGTCGCGCTCGTTCCATGCGGCGCAATACTTTCGACAGAGTGATGTCTTCGCGTCGGGCGGTGACCCGCGCCGGGCGAACGCATTTCGGCGCGCTCAGGCAAGTTGTCGGCGCGGAGCCGCCCTACATCAGCCGGAGATTCGCACGATCGCCGTGCGCGACGGCGACGCGACGTATGATGGTTTACCTTTGCCTTCCCCCGACGCCACGCGGCACGAAGGTGCCGGGCGTGTTTCTGTCGGCGGCGCAGATTCTTACGCCGAGGAAAATTACTTCAGCGGTCTCGGTCTGGTCGAACGCGGCATGGCGATGCTACTGCTCGACACGCCGGGTCGCGGCTCCGCCATCTATCTCAACGGGATTGCGACACGATATGATTACGAAATTCCGGTCCGTACTGCGCTCGACTGGCTTTCCGAACAGCCGGAGATCGACGCCGACCGCATCGCCCTGGTCGGAATTAGTCTCGGCGGCTATTATGCACCGCGGGCAGCGGCCTTCGACGAACGGGTCAAGGCGCTCGTGTGCTGGTCCGGCATTATGAGTTTGCTGCCGGACATCTACGATCACTTTCCGCCGATTCAACCGCAGCTGCGCTGGATCACCGGGACTCACGACGACGCGACGGCGCGCCAAGCGTTGCAGGCGTTCGACTTACAAGAGGTCGCCTCGAAGATAACGTGTCCGGCCTTCGTTACGCACGGGCTGGACGACCGCATCATGAACGTCGGCGGCGCGCGGCGTTTCTTCGCCGCTCTCGGCAGTCGAGACAAAACACTGCGCGTTTACGACGGTCCGGGCGCGATGCATTGCAATTACGACGATTGGCGCCACGCCGCGGCTGAGATGTTCGACTGGCTCGCCGATCGCCTTCGCAAATAAGACCTCGCGAATGCCCGCTTCATTAAGTGAAAAAGGCGTATCGGTAGGTTTGTGGAGGACGACGACAGAGCGACCGCGGTTGCGAACGGCTCCTGACCTCGCTAAAATGACTATGATGACCATCGAGACCAACTCCAACCGCCCGGCACGAGATGCCGCTGAGACGTGGGCGGTTTCGGAAGCCAAGGCGCACCTTAGCGAGCTAATCGACGAGGCGATCGACGATGGCCCGCAAGTTATCGCTCGAAATGGTTCCCGGGCCGTTGTGGTTGTCGCGGTCTCGGAATGGGAGCAGAAGTCGAAACGCAGCATCAATCTCGCCGACTTCTTTGCCGCTTCCCGCCTGCGGGGCGCAAATATCCGGGTCGAACGAACGATGGATTTGCCACGCGAAGTCGATCTCTCAACTTTTATCTCGGACTTTCAGGCGGCCGATATCGAGCTCTTCAACCCTTGGGAAAGCGCCTAACCCAGCTGAGCACCGTCTCCTCATTCGCTTCAGGTCCGCTGTGCCGCTCAGACCGCGAAGGGCGTGGCATCGATCGCTGCAAGGAGCACGCGAGCCTTCGACGGGAAGACGGGCTCTATGACGTCCGAACACCCACCCCAAGAGGCACCCGCGCGGCGGGCTACCGAGCGCCGCCGTGTCGAGGTGCCGGTGGCGAATGATCGACGCTTCGCCGATCGGCGCCTGCGCAGACCTGGCATCGCGGCCCTGATCAAGGCGCTTCTCGGTAACAAATCGAGCCTCGACCGACCGTAGCGCCGTCGTAATGGCGGCAACTCGAGAAACGAGTCAGCCCGTCCTAAGAGCAGCCGTCACGCGGCCGGGTGCGCTCGCGACCACATCCTTCGGCGTGCTCGTGGCGATCAGTTTCTGTCACTTCAGCAACGACATGCTGCAGTCGCTGTTGCCTGCGATCTATCCCAACTTGAAAGTTGCCCTGCGCTTAAATTTCGCGCAGATCGGCTTTATCTCGCTCGCCTATCAAGTCACGGCGTCACTCCTGCAACCGCTCATCGGGGCCTTTGCGGACAAACGGCCGATGCCGCTCGCATTGCCGATAGGGACGTTGTTCGCGATGGCCGGACTGTGCGTCTTGGCGATCAGCAACGACTACGCCACACTGTTGGCCGGAGCGTGTTTGCTGGGCGTCGCATCGGCCGTGTTCCACCCCGAGGCTTCGCGCGTTGCACGCATGGCATCCGGCGGCCGGCATGGGCTTGCGCAATCGCTGTTTCAAGTCGGCGGGAACGTCGGCTCCGCGATGGGGCCGCTACTCGCCGCGATCGTCGTCGTGCGTTGGGGACAGTCCAGTCTGTTCTTCTTCGCGCTCTTTGGGCTGTTAGCGACAGCAATTTTGTGGAACGTGGCGCAGTGGTACCGGCATCACGGCCTTGCACGGCTCGCGGCAGCCGCCCGCGAACGAACCGCCGGCGCGGCGATCCCGCGCGCGAAGGTGACCGCGGGAATCACGATTCTGCTCGTCTTGGTCTTCTCCAAGTACTTCTACCTGGTCAGCATCACGAACTATCTGACGTTCTATCTTATCGCGCGCTTCGGCATCTCTGTGCAGATGTCGCAATTTCATCTCTTTGCGTTCGTCGCCGCCATCGCGGTGGGAACGATCGCGGGCGGTCCGCTCGGTGATCGTTTCGGCCGCAAGTACATCATTTGGTTTTCCATCCTTGGCGCGTTACCGTTTGCGCTGCTGCTTCCGTACGTGAATCTGTTCTGGAGCTTGCCGCTCACGGTCGTGATCGGGCTCATCCTCGCTTCCGCGTTTCCCGCGATCGTGGTGTACGCTCAAGAACTCGTACCGGGAAAGGTCGGAACCGTCTCCGGCCTGTTTTTCGGCTTTGCGTTCGGCATGGCCGGCCTCGGCGCGGCCGTCCTCGGACTTTTTGCGGATGCTGCCGGCATCGTCGCGGTGTACAGAATCTGCGCGTTATTGCCGGCAGTCGGTCTACTCGCGGCTCTTCTTCCGCGCGTCGAATGACTCGAAATCGGCTGACGTATCAGCTGCGAACTCGCGGAGCAACGCCGCCGTTCGTGAGTTCCAACTGATGTCGAGATTTTGATCACCGACGACGGTAATCACGGCAGACAGCTGACGATGCACGTTGAAAATGGGCGCAGCGATTGCGCAAACACCCGAGCGATAATCACCGCGAATTCGCGCAAAACCTCGTATGCGCGTCTCGGAGACGACGTTGCGGAAATCCAGCGCCGTTGCGCACCGTTGGCCGGTCGCGCGCGCCCGACGAATCTCAGCTTGAACGCGGCTTCGCAGTTCAGGGGTATCGCCGAAGGCTGCGTACACGCGTCCGGCGGCTGTGGTAAGCAGCGGCAGCGCAATCCCCAATCGCGCGCGTCGTGATTGCATGCGAACGCTGCGCGACGTGCGTCATCGCTGGTCCATTCGGCGTCCATCGAAAGATACAAACGGTCTCGTCGACGGCGTCACGCAGTTCGTCTAATTTGTTCTCGACCGCGCGGCCGCGGTCGAAGCGTGTCAGGACTGCGTGGCCGACTTCGGCTGCGAGCGGCCCAAGACCGTACTTCGCCGTGCGCGGATCTTGCGCAACAAGACCGGATCGGCACAAACTCACGAAATAGCGATACGCCTTGGCGGTCGGCATGCGCGTGGCGCCGGCAACTTCCGTCAACGATTGCGCGGCGCAAGCAACAACGAGTGCACGCAGATGCGCCGCCGCTGTCTCGACCGACTGAACGCCCCGATTCCGTGAGGGCGTGGCACTTTTTTCCACAACGATATCTTACACACGGAACCATTTTCTACGCAATGCGTAGAAACTCGCGAAGTTGCCATTGGATTGCGACGCGGACGAGGGAATGGGCCTCGTGCCGAAACGCAGCGTTACACCCAGCATCCAAGGCGACATCGAACGATTCGGCGACATCCCGGTCACGCACCACTTCGCCGAGGCTCCGGGAGCCGTCATCCCGATTCGCCGGCATTACGTTGAAGCGGGGCCGGTCGGCGCGGAAACGATCGTCTTCTTTCACGGGAACCCGGAGAGTTGGCATTCTTGGCATCCCCAGCTCGAGGCCTTCGGATCGACGTATCGCTGCATCGCTCCCGATCACAAGGGTTACGGCCAAGGCGAGAAGCGCCCGGGAGATTGGCGACGGGAGAACTGCGCCGAGGAGATGCTGGCGCTGTTGGACGCGATCGGAGCGCAACGGTTTAACATCGTGGCGCACGACACTTACCGAAGCGCATGGGCGTGGCGTTCCGTTCGTCATCGTTGCACCTGCCGCCGTCTATAACACGAACGCTCCGACCTTGGTCTTGATGATACCGAACGGTTCCCCGATCAAGACGGCGCGCGACCTCAGTGGCAAAACGATCGGCGTAACGGACAGCGTCGCGACATACGGCGCGCGTGCTCGCGAATTGCTATGACGCCGTCGCCAACCGTTTTTTGCTCGCCGCATATTTCACGACACAAGCATGGGCCGCACAAAACGGGGATATATTGCGACGATTTCAGCAGGTGATGCACGATGCGGAGCAGTGGGCGAACAGGAATGATGACAAGTCAGCGCCGATCTTGGAAAAATATACCGGCATCAACGCGGACACGACACGTTCCGTTGTGCGTGCCACCTATCCCGACGCGCTACCGAGCTGCTCATTCAGCCCGTTATCGACATTGCAGCAAAGTATGGCGGCGGTTCTCCGTTCTCAGCGCGCGAGCTGCTCCTCCCCAAGGCCTGATCGATGCTCGATCCGACGCGTATCTCGTACCATCTCTATCGCGACCAACGCACATATGAATGCGAGCTTTACCCGAATCTTCGGTGAACGCTCGTGGAACTTCTTTGTCTCGAGACCGAGGTGCCGAGGCCGATTCCGCTTTACGATCCGAGGCGAGCGCGTATGTTGTCGCTAATCCCGTCGCGTGTCGTCTGCGCAATTTCGTGACTGGAGTCTGACGGCGCTCGTGATCCTCGAGGGGTCGAGCTGTATCATGGGTGCGGTCGCCATTTATTTGAACGTTGCTGCGATCTTCGCTCTTGCCTACCGCGTCATCGATGCGTTCGGACCGGGGCGATTCGTGTTTCCGCTCGGACGCAGTAGCAGTCACACGATCGCGGAGCTCATCTACTTCAGCTTTACGACGCTCACGACATCGGGATTCGGTGATATCGTTCCCCACGATCCGTTCGCGCGTTCGCTGACGAATATCGAAGGCGTGATCGGGCAGCTCTTTCCCGCGACGCTCCTCGCGCGATTGATAACGCTGGAACTCGAGCATCGCCGAAGCTGATCGCCCGCCGGCTCAATCGTCGTCGTGACTCGATTCGTGTGGCGGCTTGAGCGCAGCGGGGCTGATGATATCCTCGGCGGGAAACGCGCGTGCGATCATTCCGTATTTCGCAGCGGCATCGATCAAGGGCTGAACGTAGCGTGGGGCCACGTATTCACCGTCCACGGCGCGCACGCTATGGGCGATGACCTCGGCCGGGACGTTGGTAAACGAAGAAACGAGCTCGACCGTATCGGCAAGGTGCGCGTTGTTGTAGATCGCGGACTCGTGCATTGCCTTCACGAAGCGCGCCATCACGTCCGGATGCTGTGTCACGTAGTCGGACATCGCGATAAAGGCTTGAGCCTGGAACCGGTTCGCAATCGCGCCTTGCGGCTTGGCGAAAACGCGAACGTTCCCGCGTGCCAGCGCTTCGCTTAGCAGCGGCTCCGAGAGCGCCATGGCATCGACGCGATGCTGGGTCAACGCGGTGACCGCAGCCGACGACGGCACCTCGAGGAAGTGAACGGTGGTCGAATCGCCCCCGTTCTTATCGATCCATGCCCGCATTGCAACGGAATTGAGGTCTTGCAACGACTGGGTGCCGATCGTTTTTCCGTTGAGGTCACGCGCGCCGCGTAACGAGGAATCCTTAGCAACGAGCATCGCGTTTTGCAACTGATCGCTTCTGAACATCGTCGACGGCGCAACGATCTGGAATGCGACACCGTGCTGATGCGCTTGGAGGACGGGCACGAGGTTCGAGTAGGCGACTTCGAACGATCCGCCGACGAGACCGGCGAGGGCAGCGGCGCCGCCGTTCACGATCGACGGCCGAACCTCAAGGCCATACTTCGCGAAGATCCCCGCCTGTTGGGCGTAGTAGACGTCTTTGTAGCCCTCATTCGAAGGCCCCGCGACGCGAATGATCGTGGGTCCCTGCGCAAACGTCATGCTCGCCGACAATAGAAAGAAGGTAAGGATCAGGACGAGTCGCGTGCACATAAGAGTGTCTTTCTGTGGAATCGGCTGGCACCGTTAAAACCGCTTCACGAGCGAAAAACGAAACGTGCGCGGTAAGGGGGCGGAGATGCCGCGCGAAGGACCGTTCGAATAAACGACAACACCGTTGACGAGCTGCTCCTGGACGGGCACGACCCCTTGGAAGGCAACGGCATGGCCCAGGGGCGCACCGAACGTCAGATCTGTCAGATTCTCAACCGATGTCAGAAATTCGATTTTATTTGCGAAGCCCAGCCGCAGGCCGGCATCGAATTGGAAGTACGACGTGTAGTTGGCGGAGTTTCCCGGACCTTCGTAATCGACGCCGAGCCGCAGAAGCGAATTGCGCAGGCCGGCGTACTGCAAGTTGAGATAGCCCTTCGAGTAGGGTTCGCCGTACTGCTGAATCCAGTTGAAATCTTTTGTCGCGACCACGAGATACGATGGCGGCAGATTCGCATAGTAGGTGCGATTGAACGATGTCGAGAGACTGTAGCCGAAGCCCAGCGCCGGAAGGCTCGCGACGTTGAGTTCGATCCCTTTCGAATGCTCTTCCGGTCCGTTGAACGTCGAGGACAAATAGTAGACGCCGCCGGACGCAAAGCCTTGCGGAGGATTCGCCAACAATGCGTTTTCCGTGATCCACGTGTTGTGAATGACGTTGTTGTAAATGTCGCCGGCAAACACCGCGCCGTGTCCAAAGCGGTAGTCGAGACCGATATCCTCGGCAACAACGACTTCGGCTTGCAGGTTAGGATTCGGTGCGGTGATCGTGGTGCTCGCAGTCGTCGGAACAACCGTTTCCAAGCCCGAAACTTGACTTGCGTACGGAATCGAAACCGACGAGCCGGCGGTGGCACGAATCGCGAGATCGCGCGAGGGACGATACACGAAACCGAAGTGCGGATCGTAATGGCTCTCTTTGTTGGTGAAGCCGGACAACCGGATCGGCGCAATATTCGTATTTACCGGATTACCGGCGGCAGTTTGCGCTGCGATGAAGGCGGCGAGAAACGCAGGATCCTCCTGCTGCGCGTTGATGCGATACGTTGTGAAATAATTTCCGAAATCAAACTCGAGGTCCGGTTGCAATTGAAATTGGGCCGTGAGCGAGAACGACGTGATCGAACTGAACGTTTCCGGGACGGCGAGCGGAGTCGGTTTGTACACGACCGTGTTGGTCCCGTTGGGCCCGATCAGTTTGCAACCGGGCTGGTAACCGGGATCGCTCGCTTTGGGTGCGTTTCCGCCGAGCTGCGTGAACGCACAACCGGAAACTAATGGTGAAGCATCGCTTTGATAGCTTTGGGTGTCGTCGTAGTAGTGGTCGATGCTGAAGTTGTAAATGTTGTTTCCGACCGGGTGGATGTACGTAAACGTGTAGCCGGCCAGCTTGTCGATTTCTTGCTGTGTGGACGTTGTACCGAAGCCCCACTGGCCGGCATTATCCTGTTGCGTCGGCGTCGTATAGCACGGCACCGCAAGCGAACAGTAAATGCCGGCCGGACTCGTCGTAACCGGGAAGGTGGTGCTTAATCCGGTCGTGCTGGTTACAAACCCGGGCGTGTTGCTCGCGGCACCGGATGCGTAACACGGTCCCTTCGCACCGCCGGTCGCGGTCGGCGCGATGAATTGCACTTGGCAGTTCGCGTTGCTGATAACCGCATACGAGCCCTGTGCCACTTGGGTCGGTCCGTTCGCATAGACCGAGTTCTGACCGCTACCGTCGATCAGCCGGTTAATGGATGCCGTATAGGGACGCAAAAGAATCGTGTCGTTCTTGAACGTCGTTTTAAAATCGAGATCGAAATTCGGGTTGTTGTTTCGAATGACCGTGCCCGGAAAAAACGTGTACAGCGGTGTGTTCGCTTGGCCGACTTGACCTTGTACGAAGGGCGAATTATAAACCGAGGTCAAATTGCAGCTCGCACCGTTTGCAGCCACGCCTTTCGTCAAACATTGGGGGAGCGTGGCATAACCGACGAATTGGCCGTACGAACCGCCTTCAGGATCGTACTGGCCCTGCGAACCGAAAAACTCGGCGGAAACCGAAGTGGCATCCGAGAATTTATAGCGCACTTTTGCTAGTTGCGCGTTCAACGTCTGCGTGCTGCTGAAGTCGTTGTTGTATGCAGCGAGGCTGTTCGTCAGGTACGGCGTCTGATACGTTCCGGTCGGACCGATCTTCGGCCCGGGGTTGGTCGCGGTCGCACCGGAACCCGTGCCACCGGCCACGATCCCGTCGACGGATGCACCGAAGTTGTTGCCTCGGTAACCGCTGAACGATTTTCCAAAGATGAACGAGAGTTTCGTTCCCAAGTTGATATCGACGAGTGCCGTATAAAAACTCGCCCCATAGTTGTCGACGCCGCCCTGCAAAAAACTCGTATCCTTCGCGCCGAAGTCGGGGGTGCGAAGATTGACGGTGCCGACGGCAGATTCGCCTGCGGTTGGGCCGTTGAGCCCCGCACCTTTGAGCACGTCCACGCTGCTGAGTAACCCCGAATCCGTGAAGCTCGCCAGGAACGTCCCGGAGACGCCGCTCGAAATGGGATGCCCGTCGAGCTGGGTCTTCGTTTCAGCCGTGGTGCCGCGGATGCGGAAGTTGTTAACGACGCTGGCGGAGTTGGTTGTGACGACGACCCCGGGTAGCGTTGATACGAGCTTCGCGATTTCGGGAACGTTGCGATCCTGGATGGCGGCTTGAGACAGTGCCGAGTTTGAACTCGACGAGATATTGAATTTCGCGGCATTACCCGTCGCGTTCACCGACGTACGACCGATGACTTGAAGATTTCCAAGGGACGACTCCGTCAGGCCGACGCTGATGGTCACGGCGATAGCGCTCGTGGCGACGACCTGGGTCGAGCCCGTCTGATAGCCACCCTTATTCACGGTGATCGTGTAGGCTCCGGGCGGCACGTTGAACGTAAACTTACCTGACCCGTCGGTGGTCGTCGAGGCGCGTACCGGGCCGTCGATATTGACGATGGCGCCGGCGAGGCCGGCTGCCGACGAACCGTTGACGCGCCCATCGATCGTTGCCGATTGCTGCGTCGCTTGCGACACGGCGGCTGCGCCAATCGTCTCCGCAAGAACGGGACCGCCGACGGTCACGAGCGTTAGAACAACGGCGGCCGCAAAACGACTTAAGCAAAGAAGCAAAAGCATGTTGGGCCCCCTCCACGGAACCTTCGAGCCAAAGCTAGTTTTATAGTTATAACCGCGTACGGATTACGCCGTCTTGGGCCAACTGTTCAGCCTAAAAACGCCGGTGTGCCCCAAACACATGGCTGCGCGAAATCAGGCGGCGGGGTTAGGTTCCCGACTCCTCCTGCGGTTGACGCAGGTAGGCGAGCAGCGAGAGCGCGCGCGCCGCGCACGGCACGAGCCGCGCCATGATTTCTTTCAGGCGCACGAACTCGTCGGAGCTGAGCGTGTCGAAGAGCGCATCGTTCACCGGCGCCTGGACGTCGACGAGCTCTGCCAGCAACTTGCGGCCGGCGGGAGAAATCGTCAAGAGGACGCGCCGTTTGTCTTTGGCATTGGTGCGTTTGCTGATCAGGCCGAGGTTGACCAACTTCGCAACCTCGGTCGTGATGAACGCGCCCGAGAGATGCAGGTGTTCCGCAACCGCGTTAACGCCGATGCCGGTGCGCCCTTGTAAATGCTTGACCGACATCAAGGTGGTATACGCGATGCCCGTCAGTCCGATATACTCGCCGAAACCGCCGCGAATATCCGTGAGCATCGCCGAAAATGCCAAAAAATCATGGATGAAAGAACGGAATTCGTCATCCGTTCCATCGATGATCAGTTCCGGCTTG
The DNA here is from genome assembly GCA_965277075.1 of Candidatus Lustribacter sp. Lineage (GTDB taxonomy): Bacteria > Vulcanimicrobiota > Vulcanimicrobiia > Vulcanimicrobiales > Vulcanimicrobiaceae > Lustribacter. Next base: position 150,359 of record OZ255707.1, on the reverse strand, counting down.
CTGACGGTCTTGCGTTGCACGATCTCACCGGTCAGGGTTCGCGCAGATACCGTTGCAATACTCCACCATCGAAGGTGAGATCGGCGGGCCGAACGTCGACCGCGCTGAACTGGCAGCGCGCGAATCGGGCGCGCTCTTCGAACGGCACCGTGGCATCGATCCCGAGTTTCGCCCGGATACCGGCGTTGCCGATACGAACGTATTCGTGCCCGCGCGCGCCCGGGATCACGATCAAATCGCGCGACGCCTCCATGCGTGTCGCGAGCGCATACTCGACGTCGGCCGGATTACGGATGTCGATGTCGTCATCGACGACGATCACGAGGTCCAAATCTTTGAGCGCGCCGAACGCCGCCATGATGGCGTTTTGCTGCAATCCGTTCTGCTGCGCGGACGTGCGCCGCACTTGGACGACCGCGTGAAAGCGGTGCAGACCACCGGCCGTCATTTCGGCATCGACGACGATTGGAACAGCGGCGGAAAGCACTTTGAGCAGGCTCGCCTCCAACACGTACTTCCGCAGCATGACGGTCTCGCGCCCGTAGCCGTTGATCGCGTGATAGATCGGCTTCGCTCGCCGCGTGACCGCGGTAATCTCAACCAGCGGTGCATCGCCGACCGGTGAGAGATAGCCGACGAACTCACCGAAGGGGCCCTCGCGAACAGTTTGGTCCGGCAAGATGCGGCCCTCGAGAACGATCTCCGCTTCCGCGGGCACGAGCAACGGCTGCGTCACCGCATCGACGATCGTCAGCGGGCGTCCGGCCATGCCGCCCGCGACGGCGAGCTCGTCGAGCGTCTCGGGAAGTTGCGACCCCATCGTCGCGGCGGTGTACTGTAAGGCCACGTCGGTGCCGATGCAGATTGCAATCGGCAGCGCCTCACCGCTCGCCCGCGCACGTTCCCATGCGAGCCGAAGATGCCGGCCGAAGTCGAGCTGAATCGCGGTGCGATCCGGTCCGACGAGTTGCAACCGGTGATACGACGCGTTATAAACGTCGGTTTCGGGATCGCGCGCGACGATGACGCCGGCCGTGATGTAGCGCCCGGAGTCGGCCGCCGTATGATGCAGCGCCGGAAACATGTCGCCGAGGTCGATCCCGCTGGTAATCACGCGCTCGTGAACGGGCGCATCGGTCACCCGAACCGGCCGCATCGGGTTCGCTAAACCGCGCGCAACGAACGTGCGAATCGTCGCGAAATCGACGCCGAACGCCGCCTCGCAGTTCTCTCGCGCCGCGAGAAAATTGCCCAGTACGGGAATGTCGTGCCCGCGCACGTCGGTGAACAGCAGCGCGGGTCCGCCGTCGAGCCGCTTCATGATGCCCGCGACCTCGAGGTGCGGGTCGACCGGCGCGGTGTACGCTTGCAGCCGGCCACGTTCGCGCATGCGTGCGAGCGCGGAGCGGAAGCGCGTGTCGAGCGAATCGATTCCGACGTCGAGCGCGAGCATCAGCGGGCGGCGAGCAGCGGCTCGAGCGAGGGAAGCGGGAGGTCGTAGCCGGCCAACATACGATCGACCATGTCGGTCGCTCGCGACCAATCGTAGGTGCGATACGAGTGTGCTTTGGTCACGAAGCTTGCACCGGCATAGAACATTTCGTACTGCGTGTGGCGCGATGCAAACTCCGAGCCGACTGCGTCCCACGCTAGCCGGTAGAACTTCACCTTATCGTGCGCGTCGGTAACCGGAGATTGCTGCGTGCGTTCGATCACGTCGGCGATCTCGGGCGCCGAGAAATCGCGAAACGATGACGGCTGCATGATCATGCCGCCGCCGGCGAGATCGCGGAGCGTGTTGATGAACTTCGGATAGAGTTGCTGTGTGAGCACCTGGGTTGCATAGAGCGTATGGCGGTCGGGAACGAAGTACTCCCCGTGAGCGCCGCCTTTGAGCTCCATCGCGCTCACGAGCGCGTCGACCATCTCCGCCTCGGCTGCGAGTTGACCCAACGTTTCGCGCACCGGCGCGAGCGAAACGATTCCGTTGGTCTCGGCGATCCGGCGCCCGACCCCCGCCAGAAATCGCAGCTTTACGTTGAGGCGGATCATGGCTTGATAATTTTGGTAGACGTGCGCGGGCGTCTGGTGAAATTGCCGGTGACACATCGCGATGTCGTCGATGACGAAGACGCGCTCCCACGGTACCTGGACGTCATCGAAGTAGATCACCGCGTCGTTTTCATCGAACCGGCTCGCGAGCGGGTTGTCGAAGACCGACGGTGCAGCTTGTTCGTATGATTTGCGCGAGAGAATCTTCAAGCCCGGCGTGTTGAGCGGAACCGCGAACGTCACGGCGTACCGTTCGTCACCCGCTGCGAGCGGCTGGATACACGTGACGAGCACTTCGTTGGCGAGCGGAGCACCCGTCGCCAGCATCTTTGCGCCGCGCACCGTGATTCCGCGCGCGTCCCGGTCGACGACACCGGCGGTCAGGTCTTCCGTCTGCTGCTGACTCGCGGGTTTCGAGCGATCGGCTTGCGGATTGATGATTGCATACGTCAGGTAAACGTTCGCGTCGCGCGCGTATTCGTAGTAATCCGCGAGCGCACTCGCACGCTTCGAATCGTAGGCTGCGAACGTCTCACGTCCCATATACATGCCGGAGACGCACGATGCGACGTGGTCCGGGGAGCGGCCGATGAAACCGCAATGCAATTCCGACCAGGCCTCGAGCGCGCGCCGGCGCTCGACCAGTTCTTCGTAGCTCGTCGGCAACTGCCAGATGCGGCTTGCGCGCTCGCCGGTGCCGGGGACCGGATACGTCATCAGCGTGCATTGCTCCGGCTTGCTCTGAAAGTCGTAGATCGAGCATATCGAGCCGACGGCCCCTCGAAACGCCGGATCCGCCGTCACGTCGTCGACGCGCCGTCCGTCGATGAAGAGCGCGCGACCGTCGCGGAGTGTCGCCGCATGTTGACTACCGGTCTTAAGCATGGTCACTCCCGTTCACGCTTGCAGCGAGCCGATGGTAGCCGCCGCGGTAGAAGATCAATGGCTCGTCTTCGACGGTCGAGGTCGCAAAACGCAGCACTTCACATACGAAGATCACGTGATCGCCCCCGGCGTATTGGGCGTACGGCTTGCACTCGAAATGCGCGAGCACGTCGGCGAGGACCGGCGCATCACCGTAGCCCGGTGCGTGATCCACCGCCTGCCATTTATCCGTTCGCGCCCGCGCAAAACGCTTCGATACCGCCGACTGCGCGTGCCCCAAAATGTTGACGGCAAACCCGCGCGCATGCTGCATCGCACCGAGACTGTGGGCGCTGCGGGCAACGCTGAAGAGCACGAGCGGCGGCTCGAGCGAGACGGCGTTGAACGAACTCATCGTCAAGCCCACGGGTTGGCCGTCACGATCGCAGGCCGTGACAATTGCGACGCCGGTCGCGAAGTGGCCGAGCGCATCGCGGAACGCCGCCGGCGTAAACGCGTCGATCGTCTCGACCATTAGAGCGGGACCGCCGCGATCACGTCCATCTCGACGAGCATGTCGGGATTTCCGAGTTCGCAGAAGGCCGCCGTCCGAACCGGATACGGCTGCGGCATCAATTCCTCGTAGACGATGTTGAAGGCAGCTCGATCGTCGGGGCGCCGCAGAAAGACCGTCACCTTCAAAACGTATTCGAGCGAGGTTCCCGCTGCTTCGAGTATCGCCGCAATATTGCCGATGCAGCGGCGCGCCTGATCCGAAATGTCGCCCATCTTGCCCGTCTCGCGATTGCGCCCGGCTTGGCCCGAGGTGAACACGAGATCGCCGTAGCGGATGCCGTGATTGAACGGTCCGGTCGGCGGCGGCGCGCCCGCGGCGTGCACCGCGACCTTCGCCTTCACAACGAAGACTCGAGCGCCGCGACGGTGCGGCGCGCGATGTCGTCATCGACCTCGGGCGAGCCGCCGCCGACGCCGATCGCGCCGATGCAAACGCCGCCGGCGAAGATCGGATACCCGCCCTTGTTGAGCGTGACGCCGCCGGGAATAATTTCGACCAAACTCATCGGGTAGAGCGGACGATCGGCCCACTGCTCGAGCAGTTGCGCCGTCGGCTTGCGAAACGCGGCGGCGAGGCGCGCTTTGCCGGCGGCCATGTACGGACCGTGCCAGGCGTCGGGTTTGCCGCGCGCGACGACGACCGGATGGCCGGCCGCATCGAGCACCGCGACGCTTACCTCAACCCCGGCTTCGGCAGCGAACGTTTTGGCCGTTGTAACGAACGTCATCGCTTGCTCGTACTTCACGTCGGGTCGCCTTCACCGGCGTGAAAGCGCACCCATCCGCAGGTAACTGTCGGCGTTGGCCGACATGAGGCGCTGCATCCGTTGCGGACCCAAGACGCTCTCCCACGTCAACACGTTGTCGACCGAGTTCGGCCAGTTGCATTCCGGATGTGGAAAGTCCGACGAGTACATCAGGCATGTATCACCGAGGATGTCGAACACCGCGTTGGTCATCGCCGGGCCCTCATGCGCCTCGATACAGACCGCGACCCGGCCCATCTTCGCGTATTCACTGGGGAGATACTCGAGCTTCGGTACGACGCCTTTCACATAGTGTACTTGGCTGTCGAGTCGCAGCAGCCAATTCGGCAACCAGCCGTGTCCGGTTTCCGAATAGCCGACCTTGATGTTCGGATAGCGATCGAGGATGCCGCCGGCGATGATGTATGCGAGCGAACGTTGGGCGCCCCACGGATGCGCTGCCGTACGCGCGATCGCCGAGTTTCCCCAGATGTCGCGGTAGCCCGGAAAATACGGCGGCTCGTAAAAGAAGCTGTGGTGCATGATCGGCAAGTGCATGTCGTTCATCACCTGCCACAGCGGCTCGAGATCCGGATCGTCGATCGGCATGCCTTCGGGCAGCGACGGCCACACGGCGCACAACCACGGCTCGTCCCCGATCTTCTGCAACTCGCGCACCGCCCACGCAACGTCCGTGCCGGGTGCGAGAAAGAGGCCTTTGAGCCGGTCGGTATCAGCGCTGCAGAAGTCGCGCATGTACGTGTGATACGCGTCGTAGAGTCCGGTGGTCAGCGCCGGCTCGAATGCGCTCGAAGCCGGTGCCCACGTGCCCGGGATCAGCACGTTCACATCGACACCTTCGAGCGTCATGTCCTCGAGCCGGCCGCCGGGATTGTCATGCTGGATGCGTTCGTGGCACACGGCCTTCGAAATGTTGACGACGCGGCCTTCGACAGCTCCCGCGCCGCCCTTCTCGGCCTTTTCATAGCCCGCTTTTTGGCCGGCAATCCGATCGTAGGGAATCGGGTTGACCTTGAGCGTGTGCCAGGGTCCTTTCGGATGGCCGCGCCCGTCCGGCGAGTTCATTTCCCGAACGTACGGTTGGAACTCGTCCCACCGATCCTTGATCGCCTGCCCCGCGTACCGCTGCAGCACCTCGAGCGACGGTGTGACGTGGCTGTCGACGTCAATGACACGGTACCCGTTGCGCATGAAATGCCTCCCGCAGACGACGATGTGCTATCTCACTCTAAAATAGCTTTGTAACAAAGTCAATAGTTATACGGCGGACGATCGATTCCACGCCGTTGGCGCTCGGCGACGAGCGACCGAAAGATGGCCCGCGTATCCTCGATCGACTCGATGGGGCGTTCGGCGAAGCCGTCATTGGGCCAGCTCGGCCAGCTCGCGTATTCCTTCGCATACATTTCCGCACGGATCGAGGTCGGGTGAAAGGGCCGCGTTCGCGACAGGCGCAGGTCGTTGAGGTTGACGCGGCACTTGATCGTCGCTTCGCCTGGACCTTGAATCTCGTTGGTGACCGAACCGTCGAAATAGTGCACCGCTGAGTCGCCGTGCGAGTCGTGCAGACCACGCAACGTTCCCTCGTACAGCCCGATATTGGCGGCCGCGAGATAGCACTTGTTTTCGTACGCGCGCGCCGTACGTAATGCTCTCCAATTCCGAACGTCGCCGTGGCTCATGTTGTTCGGCTCCGACGTCAAATGGCAGAGGATCTCGGCGCCGTTCATCATGGTACAGCGCGCGTTCTCGGGAAACCCCAACTCTCCGCACGTCAACAGGCCGATCGATCCGATCTCGGTCTTTGCAACCGGGAAGAGATTCTCTCTGCCGAACTTCGCGACGAACTCCGTGTAGATGTCGGCCGGCGTCGTGTACGGGAAGACCCAGCAGTTGTTGTTGTTCTTCCAATGCTTGATGAGGATCGTACCGTCCGGTCCGAAGAGCACCGAACAGTTGAAGAACCGCCGCGGAAAATCCGGATGGACTTCGAGCAGGTTGGCGGCGAGATACACGCCGCGCGCTTTCGCTTTTTTCGCGAGAATGTCGGTGTAGGGCCCCGGGATCGTGGTCGCGATGGCGCACCACTGCTCGAGGCTGATACGTCGAAAGTTCGCGTTGATCGCATATTCGGGCGTCACGATGAGTTTGACATCGGAGTTCCCGAACGACGTCACGTAGTCGACCAGCTCGCACATTCGCTCGAGGTTGGCGCGGATATCGCGATCGCGCTGCTCCGCGTCGTCGATCGCGACCTGGCGCGTCCGCGTCTGCAGACACGCGATCTCGAAATTCAGGATATCGGGCAAAGGGTTCACTCCTCGTGCAGACTACCAGCCTGCGACCGTTGCTGCGCGCCGGAAATCGGCGACACCCGCGTAATCCCGGCCGCGCACGGCTGCGAGTTTGATCGAACCGAAACTGATCCAGCCCGCCGGCATCACGCGCGCATCCGAGTGACGGTCGAGGACCGCCGCGCACAACGCGGCGTCCATCGTGTCCTCGACGATCAGCCGGCCCTGAAAATCGATCGACCAACGCGGCGCTTCGACCGCAGCCTCCAGGGCTTCGCCGCGGGCGACGATTCGCGCGATCACCTGCGCGAGCGTGCACGTCTGACCCACGGTGCCCGGCGTGCCCAAACTGAAGGTAAGGGCGCCATCGCGTGTGATGATGCACGGGGCAAGCGTGTTCGCGGGGCGTTTCGAGGGCGCGATACCGTTAACGTGCGCGGGGTCGCGCGCGAAGCCGCCCATGCGATTGTTGAGCAAGATGCCGAGGCCCTCGAGTACGATCCCCGCGCCGTACGGCGCGGAGATGCTCTCGACCAGCGAAACGGCCATGCCGCTCGTGTCGATGACGACGACGTTCGTCGTGCAGCGGTCGCGTGGTTCGTCGGCAGGCGTCGGGCCGGCCGCGTACCGTACACGAAGATCCGCCGTCTCGAAAAAGGCAGCCGCCGACGCTTCGCCGATGCGCGGATCGGCGATCCAGGGTGCGGCGGTCGCGTACGCTCGGCGGCGCGCTTCGATACCGGCGTCGACGAACGCTGGGCCGGCCGGATCGACGGCGTCGATGCCGATGCCCGCCAGATCGAGCAGCTGCAGCAGCAGCGTCGCGCCGTACGAATTCGGCGGCATCGTCCACACGTCGTGACCGTAGAACGGAACGTGCAGCGGCGTCTGCCAAAGCGATGCGTGCGCGGCGAGATCCGCGCGATCGATCAACCCGCCGGCCGCAGCGCACGCATCGGCAACGCGTTGCGCCAATGCGCCGCTATAAAAGGCGTCGACACCGGCGTCGGCCACCGTGCGCAACACCGACGCGAGGTCCGGTTGCGCGAAGAGCGCACCCTGGGCCAATGGTTCGCCGGCGGGCAGAAAGAGTGCGGCGGCAGCCGGATCACGCGCCAGCAGATCGCGCCGCTCGCGCGTGTTCTCGGCGAGGACCGCAAAGACCCGAAAGCCGTCGCCGGCAAGCTGAATCGCAGGCTCCGCGAGCGTTGCGAACGGCATGCTGCCGTAGCGCCGCAGCAGATCGTCGAGACCGCGTAGGAGCGCGGGCACGGTCGCCGAGCGGACACCGTCACGCGGCGGCCCATCAGGAAAATCGGAGGCATGCGCCGCTGCCGGCGCGCAGCCCGTGCCGTTGAGACCTCGCACCGCCTGCGTTTGTGGTTCGTAGACGAGCGCGAAAAGCTCACCGCCGAGACTCGTCGCATACGGACAAACGACCGCGAGCACCAGCGCCGCCGCTACGGCGGCGTCGACCGCGTTGCCGCCGCCGCGCAAAACGGCCAGTGCCGCATCCGTGCCGTAAGCATGCCCGCTGGCCACGATGCCGCGCGTGCCGCGCGCGAGCGCAGCGCGCCGATCAGACAATCCGCTACGACTCCCTCGTGCGCTGCATCAGCAATTCGCAAAACTACCTTTGGGACGAAGTTGCATAATGGTAGGGGAGCATCGAGCGAGAGTCAAGCGTTCGACTGCGCGAGGCTTTCCTTATCTGACCAACTGGGCTATGTTGATGTTCCAGATGGTCAAACATTTTGAAGGCGTTGTCGACGTGCTCGGCGGAGCCAAAGCTCTTAAAGATAGCAAGCTTCATTCGTTCCTCGACTTCGACCGCGTCATCCACGCCGGCATTCCGATCGGGGCGTTCCAGCATATCGTAAATCTGATTGGCGGTTCCGAGATCGCGATTGCTGCCGCCATCGGGATCGCGCGTACGACCCTGAACCGACGGAAGGCGACTGGGCGCCTCGGTCTCGAGGAATCGGAACGAGTCGTGCGGCTCGGCCTCATCGTCGCTCTTGGGAATGAGGCGCTCGGGTCGGCGCGAGCCACGGGCCGCTGGCTTGTAAAACCGAATCGCGCTCTTGGGGGTCGAGTCCCCCTCGAATTGCTTCAGACGGACATCGGCGGGAGGGAAGTTGAAGCGGTGCTTGGGCGCGCCCTTCTCGGCGGTTTCAGCTGATGACCGTATATCGAATAGCCTATCGTCTGTATGCCAAGACCCCTCTCGACGGAGAGGGGTCTTTCTTGTACGGTGGGCGCTGGTCGAGCGTAGGCACGCGCGTCAACTACACCTCATCCGCGTTGACGCTTGCGATGCTCGAATTCTTAGCGCACGTGGACGTTGAAGACTTCGACCCGTTTCACGCACCTGCGCTGGTCTACGTCAGCGCCAATGTTCCGGACGAGTCGGTCCTTTCGCTCGAAGCGATTGGCGTGGCGCTTCCGTGGAATTGGAACGCGGTTCCCGCGCCGGCAATCGACGCCGCAATTGGTGATGGGTGGGTCCGAGAGGCAAGGTCCGTCGCGCTTACTGTCCCCTCCGTGCACATTCCATTGGCAGCGCCCGAGCGAAACGTGCTCCTCAACCCGTTGCATCCACGATTTGCCGAAGTCCACTATTCGATCGATGCGTTTGTCTACGATCGGCGGCTTCTTGCCACAAGACGCGCGCGCGAGAAACGCAGTGACCGATGATTGAGTCGACGATCGTGTCCCAGCGCATGGTGTAAAGAGCGGCGTAGACGGCTCCTTGGCATCTCAGTCTGCTTTCATCGCCTTTGAGCTTGGCACCAGGACAACTTTGCCGTAAGCGGTTCGCAACTTGGCTAATGACATCGCAGTACTGATTTGTTCTAGTGGAAACCGCGCCTCAGGGTGTCCTTGATGTCCCGACCAGATGTTGTAAAACATCGCTTTGTGTCCGTTCGGCGTGGCGTTCCACCAAACCAGCTTGGCGATCAGCGATAGGCATAGAACGAGCATTGGAGCGGACTCTGTGAGAGCCGAGGCGATAGCGTAGGAGACGAGCGTGCCGCCAGGCGCGAGCATACGGTATGATGTGTCAACGCTCTTTCCGCCCACGTGGTCGAAGATTGCATTGACGCCTTAAGGCGCGAAGCGTCGCACACTTCCTGCGAGGTCGATATCGTTGTAGTCGACCGGTTCGACGCCAAGCGCACGGAGCGCATCGTGGTGACGCGGCGATGCCGTACCGATGACATGGACGCCGGCATGGCGAGCAAGCTGGACGAGAGTTGTGCCGACACCGCCGTTTGCTCCATGGACAAGAATCGTTTGGCCCGCTTTCGTCCGGGCTTCGCGATGTAGCATCTGCCAGGCCGTGACACCATTCACGACGAGCGTTTCGGCTTCGGCTAGATCTATGCCACCGCCGCGATCGCCTTTCGCCGCGCAGTTGTGCTCGGCGGTGCTGCACGCTGATACGTCGCCCATGAGCGTAGCGCGCGCCGAGCACTCGCCGAAAGCTGCATACCGGATGGGGTTATGCGCGCACGAGGAAGCCGACAGTCGGGCTTATGAGATCGCGAGCCGGAAACGGCTTCTCGATGACCTTATACTGCGCGCTGATATCGATCACGTTTTGAATCTGCTTGAGATCGAGCATATCGCCATACGATACGCGCGTCGAATGCTCGACCTTCACGAGGTCGACTTTCGAGAAGTCCGCGAGCAACGGCGCCGTTTCCGCATGATGGGCATTACAATATGCGTTCGCGTCGTGCATGACGTGCGCGAAACGCAGGATCAGTTCGCGATTGGCGGTGATGTAGTCGCTCGTGGCAAACCAGCCAGATATCGGAAATTGCTTCCCGTACGCGTCGAACGAGGTCCCGAGAATACGGACTTTTCCCGAATCCAACGCATCGGAAAGGCGCGGCTCCATCAACGTGCCCGCGTCGATGCGGCCTTCATCGATCGCTCCCAAGACCGACCCTTGCGGCAGTTCGACCGTCTTGACGGTGGTCGAATCGCCGCCGTTTTGATCGATCCAGGCGAGGTTCGACGTGCCGATCAGATCGCGAAGTGCCGACGACGAGAGCGTCTTCCCATTCAGATCGCGCGCCGAATGAATCGGGCCGCTCTTCTTGACGATCATGGCCGCGTACGGCGCTTTGCTGTTATACACCGCCGCCGGAGAGATCAATTGGAATTGCAGCCCACGCGCGTGCGCGCCGATCAACGGCACCAGACTCGAGATTCCGATTTGCAGCGCACCGCCGGCGACCGCCGCCGACACGACCGCGCCGCTTTGCGCAGGGCTCAGCTCGACCTCGATACCGGCACGGCTCAACATGCCGGAGTGGATCGCGTAAAGAATCGGCGTACCGTCGTCGGCCGGCGGCACGCCGACCGTGATGTGCGTCGACGTTTGCGCCAAAGCCGGACGTGCGGGCCAAAGGGCTGCAGCACCGAGGCCGGCCGCGACGCCGCGCAGTGCGGTCCGGCGCGTTACGTGCACGCGAATTCTCCCGCGAAGGCACCCACTTGCTGCCACGGCGCGTCGATCGGAATGATCTTTTGCTCGCTGCGCAACTGATGATACGGAATGGACGAATCCTGGCCGATCAGCGGCTCGCCCGCCATGAAACGCTGCACCGCCTCGAGCATGCGCCGCCGCATGCGAATGATCGCGATGTCCGATGTGCCGAGGTGCTCGCGCGTACGATCGACGATCGGTCCCATCGACTCTTGACAGGCGATATCCTGATTCGGAAAACCGTTGATGCCGCACCAGCTCTCGCCGGACTTCATCGCGTCACGATCCTGCAGCCAGCCGTTGCTCTCGTTGCCCCGGTTGAAGTACTGTGCGTCGAGGTCGATTCCGCGACGTGCGCGTAGGAACGTTCGCATATCGCGTACAGGGCGGTCGTTTTGGCTGAAAAAAACACCGTAAAAGAGCGATCGCGCGTCGTCCATCGGCACGAAGATTTGCACGTGAGCTTCCGTGGTGATGTCCAGCGAACGCGGGATGAACGCGGTGCTCGGCATTTGAAACAATGTGACGCGCACGTATTTTTCGGTGTCCGGATTGGCGTTTGGACGGCGAATTGCCGCGTACCGAAAACCGTACGGGGTATCCTCGGCTTCCAACAGCGGTGATTGATCCGTTGAGACGGCGGTGCGCGTCGCCCAATCGCGCGCCGAACTGCCGCCGCGATGCAAGAACCATGAGTGCGCCGAGTCGATCGCACCCTCGCTGCCTTGCACGAAGTTGAGGTGCGAACCGATCTTCACGACGGTCCGCTGCTCCTCAGGGAGATCCATCCAATCATGACGCGGAAACGCCGGCGCATCGCCTTCGTGACCCATGTACGTCCACACCATGCCGCCCGCTTCGAGCGTCGGATAGGTTTTCAATCGGACGCGGTCACGAAAGCTGTAGCTCCCCGGCTCGGTCGGCATGTCGACGCACCTTCCGGTCACGTCGAATTTCCAACCGTGGTAAATGCAGCGCAGGCCCGACTCTTCGTTACGCCCGAGTGCGAGCGAAGCGAGTCGATGCGGGCAGGCGGCTTGCACCAAACCCGTCCCGCCCGCCGTATCGCGAAACGCCACCAGATTTTCGCCGAGGAGACGCACGCGCACGGGAGTGCCGTCGGCCTCCGCGATTTCTTCGGAGAGCAATGCCGGAAGCCAGTAGCGACGCAGCATTTGTCCCATCGGCGCGTCGCCCTCGACGCGTGTTAAAAGCTCGTTCTCTTCTCGCGAAAGCATGCGCCGTCGCTCCCATTCACGGCGGTAGCCGTTTGCATCAGGTGCCCTAAATGGAGGAAGATATCTGCGCACCGGCCGCAATGACCTTGCGGACGTCTGCCTTCGCGGGAAGTTAGGAGAATCGTACGATGAATCGCTCGCGCTTTGCCGCACTGGGGACGGCGGCCATGCTTCTGCCGCAGGCGGTTCGCGCCGCGGATGCGATCGACGTTCGGGTCAACTTTTTTCCCGGAGCACCGGCGATGCCGCTGGCGTACGGGATCGGCAATGGATTTTTTACCCGCGCCGGCCTATCGGTCGGCCCTGACGACGTTAGCCGCGGATCGGCCGGGCGGTGTCGCAACGTTGATCAAACGTGATGCCACCCTGACGCCGGTTGCCGCGCAAACGACGTACGACGCGATGTTTACGACGGGCTCCGGCTTCCAGCGGACGTGCGCGCTCGATCTCGCGGGCATTCGCACGGTGCTGCGCTTGCGCGCAACGTTTGAACCGCCGGGCGCGGGAAGCGATCCCACACCGTACATCGATTCATCGTTTGCTTAGTGCCCGCTCACTGCGCCTCGCGTCAGGGAATTTCACCGTCCATCCGAATGCGAACGCCAACCTTCGTTTCTTCGTGGAGAATACAACCGTGTCAAATGTCGCCATGAGCGAGCAGATCATCGGCAAGCCGGGCTTCCTCGCCGCCCTGGATCAAAGTGGCGGCTCCACGCCCGGAGCCTTGCGTCTCTACGGTATCCCGGAGGACGCCTATAGCGGCGACGATGAGATGTACAAACTCATGCATGAGATGCGCGTGCGCATCATGACGGCACCGGCATTCACGGGAGAAAAAGTCCTCGCGGCGATCCTGTTCGAACGCACCATGGACGGCCAGACAAAAGGAAAGTCCGTACCGGCTTTCTTGTGGGAAGACCGTCGCGTCGTTCCGTTTCTAAAAGTCGACAAAGGCCTTGAATCGGAAGCGGACGGCGTGAGTGTCATGAAGGCGATCGCCGGCCTCGATACACTGCTTGCACGAGCGGTGCAGCTCGGCGTTTACGGCACCAAGATGCGTTCGACCATCAATCTTCCAAGCCACAGCGGCATCGCCGCGATCGTACAACAGCAATTCGAAGTCGCGGCGCAAATTGCCGGCCACGGACTCATGCCGATCCTGGAACCCGAGGTGCTCATCACAAGCCCGGACAAAGCGGCAGCCGAGTCGATCCTCCTCGCAGAGCTCACCAAAGGGCTCGAAGCGTTGCCGGCCGGACGCCGCGTGATGCTGAAGCTGACGATTCCGAGTGTTCCCGACCTCTACGCGCCACTTATCGGGCACGAACGAGTGGAACGCGTCGTGGCGCTCTCCGGCGGTTATACGCGCGACGACGCCTGCGAGCGACTTTCGCACAACCACGGCATGATTGCGAGTTTCTCTCGAGCTCTCGTCGAGAATCTCACGGTGTCCATGAGCGACGCCGCCTTCGACGCGGCTTTGGCGACGTCGATCGAGGAAATCTATCAGGCGTCTACCGAGAAAAACTGAACGGGCGCCGCGCGCCGAAGGAAACGTTTTCTCTCATAAAATATTGCCATTTATGATTTTTCGAGCGGCGATCAACGCGGCATCGGGCAAAACTCGATCATCGCCGCGCGCTGGTTGCCGGAAAAAGGTACCTGGATTCAGGTCAGCCGGCCGCGCGGTGTGCTCAAGTGATTTCCCGTAAGATCGACATCTACAATCACGTCATGCCGCCGGCGGTCTTGGAGTACATGCGCGACGTCTCTTCGGCGTCGCCGGGAATGATCAAACGCATGACGACCATCCCGGTCCTCTATGACATCGACGCGCGCATCCGCATGATGGATCAGTGGCCGGGTTACGAACAGGTCATCTCGGTGGCAGTTCCGATCGAATCGATGGCGGGGCCGGCCGATTCACCGGTACTCGCACGCCTGACGAACGCGGAACTCAAGAAAATCAGCGCCGGCCGGCCCGACAAATTCCCGGCGTGGGTCGCCTCGCTTCCGCTCAACAACGTCGATGCGTCGCTTGAAGAAATGGATCGTGCCGTCGCCGAGGGCGCCGCCGGCATCCACCTCTTTAGCAACATCAACGGGATGCCGCTCGACGACCCGGCGCTGTTTCCGATCTTCGACCGCGCGGTAACGCACTACGGTATTCCGATTTGGATGCACCCAGCCCGCAATGCATCGTTTGCCGATTATCCGGGTGAAACGAAATCCAAGTACGAAATCTGGCAAGTCTTCGGCTGGCCGTACGAAACAAGCGTCGCCATGGCACGGCTCGTCTTCTCCGGGATGTTCGACAAACTGCCCGGCATGCGGTTCATCACGCATCATCTGGGAGCGATGGTCCCGTATTTCGAGGGCCGCGTCGGACCTCTGTGGGACCAGCTGGGAAGTCGCACGGCGGATGAGGATTACAGCGGCATCCTCACTGCGATGAAGGCGAAGGGAAGACGTCCGATCGACTATTTTCGGCTGTTCTTCAACGATACGTCGATCGGCGGATCGAAGTCGGCGATCCGTTGCGGCATCGAGTTCTTCGGGGCCGAACACGTGTTGTTCGGAACCGATTGTCCGTTCGATCCGGAAGGCGGACCGCAGTTCATTCGGGAGACCATCGCTGCGCTCGACGGGCTGGAACTCCCGGAGAGCGAACGCGACGCGATTTATTTCGGCAACGCGCTGGCGATGCTGAAAAAGACGAATCCCTGCTGTTAGGCATGGCCCATAAGAGAACGAGCGCGTGCCCACGTATACGCGTAGCGAAAGCTTCTCAGCGCTGCGCGGCGCACTCATCGAGCTGCGTACGAAAATGACCCACATGAAGAAACTCGCGCTTTTTGTCGTTTGCGGCGCCGTGCTGTCCTTCGTGTTCGCGGCGGTCGCGCCGGTGCTCGCAGCAGAGCCCGTGCGCATCGATGTGATTGTCTCGCTCACCGGTGCGGCAAGTTTCGCAAGCCAATCCGAGCGAACGTCGCTGGAAGCACTTCAGTCGTACGTGAACAAAACGGGCGGCATCCGCGGCAGACCGCTGGAGTTCGTCTATGCGGACGATCAGTCAAATCCGCAAGTCGCCGTTCAGTTGACTAACGCCGTGATCGCGAAAAAAGTGAACGTCTTTCTCGGATCCGGGCTCACCGCGACATGTAACGCCATGGCTGCTCTCGTGAAAGAGGGTCCTGTGATGTTCTGCTTTTCCGGTGGTTATCAACCCGTCGCCGATACATACGCGTTTTCCGGCGGCATCTCCTCAACGTATTTGGTCGCCGCCGGCATACGTTTTTTCCACGCTCGCAACCTCAAGAAGATTGCGGTCGTCGTAACCACGGATTCCAGCGGCCAAGATGGTGAGCGCGCGGTCAACGAGGCCGTCGCGTTGGCTGAGAATGCCGGCATGACCGTCGTCGAACGCGAACACTTCAATCCGACTGACGTATCCGTTTCGGCCCAAATGGCGCGCATCAAGAGCGCCGCTCCGGACGCGATTGTTGCTTGGACGACGGGAACGGCCCTCGGAACGGTGTTGCACGGCATGAACGACGTGGGTCTCGAGAACGTGCCGGTGCTTATAAGCGCCGCCAACGGCGTGTATGCACAGCTCAAACAGTACGGTTCGTTTATGCCGAAGGAGTTGCTCGTTCCCTCGGACGCCGTCTTGGCGCCGCAGCTGGTAACAGACCGTCGTCATCGGGCAGCGATCGACACCGTCATCAACGCGATGGCGCCCGCGAAACCGGATTTCCTGAGCATTACGTCGTGGGATCCCGGGCTGCTTGTCGTGACCGCGCTACGGCAGCTCGGCCCGGATGTCGCGTCCGATCGCCTCAAGACGTACCTCGCGAATCTGAAGGGTTTCGTCGGCGTCAACGGTGCGTACGATTTCTCCGCCGTTCCGAATCGCGGCACGGACCAGCGAGCGGTTTACATCGTGCGGTACGACGCCGCCACGAGCTCATTCATCGGCGTCAGCAAGTCCGGTGGCGAATCGCTACGCTAGTGAGGAGTTCGTCGGGCTAACCGGACGAACGACGCGGCGGCTTCGGCGAAGCTGAAACGCGACGGATTCACGGAACGTGAATTCCCTATAGGCCGGTATAGACCGGACCTTCTCCACCTTGTGGCGGCACCCAGGTAATGATTTGATATGGGTCCATGATGTCGCACGTCTTGCAGTGAACGCAATTCGAGAAGTTGATCTGCAAGCGGCCCTCGACGCCGTTCGAGGTCTGGGCGAAATGCGGTTCGTACACGCTGGCCGGACAAAAATACTGACACGGATTGCCGAATTCGACCGTGCAGCGGTCGGCACAGATCGAGGTATCAGCGACGTGCAAGTGCGCGGGCTGATCCTCGTCGTGAATCGTACCGCTGTTGAAGACGTCGGTGAGTTTGTCGAAGGTCAGCACGTTGTCGGGCAGCATGCGCCGCTCGCGCGCCTGCGGCGGCGCAGCCGAAAGCTTACGCATCCGCGCGTAGCCTTCTTTGCCGCTGAGCTTGTCATGGAGACCGAAGCCCCGGCCACCGGTGAGCGTGCCGAGCGCGGCGTTGAGCATCCCGCCGAATAGCCCGTTGGCAAAGCCGGCGTGGAAATTACGGGCCGCGTGAAGTTCGGTGAAGGCCCACGACGCCTGGAACCTTTGCTCGTAGGCCGCGAGCGTCGCAGCATCGCTGCGATCGGAGGCCAGTGCGTCGGCGATCGCCTCGGCGGCGAGCATTCCGGACTTCATCGCGAGATGGATGCCTTTGAGTCGCAGCCCGTTGAGAAAGCCGGCGCTGTCGCCGATCAAGCAGAGGCCGTCCGCGTAGAAGCGAGGCATCGCGTGCAAGCCGCCCTCGGGAATCGCCTTCGCGCCGTAGCGTAAGAGCGTGCCGCCTTCGAGCAACGGTTTGATCGCGGGTAGCTGCTTCATCCGCTGAAAAAGATCGTGCGGATCGGTGGTCGGGTCGCCGTAGTCGAGCCCGGTGACGAGACCGATGTCGACGACATCGCCGTTCATGCCGTAGATCCAGCCGCCGCCGAACGTGTCGCCCGGTAACGGCGCGCCGAGTGTGTGGATCACGTGACCCGGCTCGAGCCGGCCTGGCGGAACCTTCCAGATTTCTTTCACGCCGACCGCGTAGACTTGCGGGTCGCGGTCGCGGTCGAGGCCGAGCCGCGCGATTGCCGTTTTGGCGAGCGTTCCGCGCGGGCCCTCACCGAGAACGACGACCTTCGCCATCAAATCCGGGCCAGGCTCGAAGTTCGATTTCGGCTCGCCGTTCGCGCCGATCCCTTTGTCGCCGACGCGAACGCCGGTCACACGGTCGCCGTCCCACAACAGTTCTTGACCGGGGAACGCGGGAAACACGTCCACGCCCGCCGCTTCCGCTTTTTGGCCCAGCCACTTCGCAAGCCGATTGAGCGATGCAACATATTTGCCACGATTATCGAGAACCGGCGGCGTGAACGGGGCCTTTATTTTCCCACGAGTGGTGAGGAACCACATTTCATCGCCGGTCACCGGCGCGTCGAGGCCACCGGTGATGTCGTCGCCCGGAAAAAGTTCTCGCAACGACCGCGGGTCGACCACGGCTCCCGAGAGGCCGTGATTGCCGATCTCGCCACCTTTCTCGATGACCATCACCGAGATGTCGCGGCCGCTTGCCGCGCCAAGTTGTCGCAGGCGGATCGCGCCGGCGAGACTGGCCGGACCGCCGCCGACGAACACCACATCGACGTCGAGAGAATCCCGCTCCAGCATCCGCGAAGATGTGACTCGATCGTTCATACCTCTACCACCTCAAGGATATGCCGGACGTGAGCGAAGTCGACAGCGTTCCGTGTGTAAAGCGGTAATTCCGAAGCAATCGCTGTCGCCGCGATGAGAAAGTCTGCGAAGCGAGTTCGCGAACGTCTGCCGGCACGAGAAGCAGCTGCGTAAATACGACCATATGCTCGCGCCGCTTCTTGATCGAACGGGATAGCGTTGAACGTCGTTTCAACGCGCTGAAGACGCTCTTGGCGCCGGGCGCGCTCATCAACATCATCCGTCGCGTGGGGACCGGCGGCGAGCTCCGCCAGAGTAATTGCTGCAATTCGGATTTCGGTCGGAAGCAAATCTCCGTCGATGCGCTCGAGGTCGATCACGATCGACGTGTCGATTAAACCGCGCGCATGCCTAGGCACGTGGGCGAGGGTCTTGGTTCACGGCGGCGTCGAGGTCGTCTCGGAAGCGCTGGTAATCAATGGGCGGCGCAGAGCGAAAGGCCTCGATCGCTTCGGCCGTCCTCGTGAACTGTCCACGACGCAGGGGCGCGAGCGTCGCAACCGGTACGCCGTTGCGAGTGAGGATGAATGATTCGCCGCGATCGAGGGCCCGCATGACTTCCCCACTCTCGTTTCGCAGTTCGCGCTGACTGATTTCTCTGGGGAGCGCCATAGACCGAGTGTAGCACACCGTGCTACAGGCCGCCAGATGATCAGCGCCGCCCCATGCCGGCGGTGCTTACCGAATCTTCGTTCGGTGTGATGCGGCGAAGTGTGTATGCGTCGCTCTGCATGACGCGGTCGCGGTTCTCGTGGAGTGTCGCCCACTGGTCGGCGACGCTTATCAGCTTGCCGGTAATTCCGGCGATGCGGTCGGAGAGCAGATAGGCGCACAGGGCAGCGCCGTGTTCCCGTGGTGTGCCGCCGGCCTGCTGCTGCCGCACGACCTTGGCGTACCGCTTCGGTCCGAGCAATTCCGGGCCAGCCGCCAGAAGTTCATCGACCATCCCCGTGTTGACCGGCCCGGGCAACATCATGTTGAGAAGGATGCCGTCTTCCCGTAGTTCTTCGGCGACGCTTTCACCGAATCGCACGAGCGCAGATTTCGTCGCCGCGTAGCCCGAGATGTACGGATACGGTTGATACGCACCGCCACCGGCGACGAGCACGATGCGGCCGCCCCCGGCGGCGCGTAGAGCCGGCAAAAACGCGCGCATAGTCCGGACGACGCCGTGAACGTTGACGTCGAACACATGCAACCATTCGTCGAACGAAAACTGCTCCATCGGCCCCTTCGGGCCCCAAATCCCTGAGTTGCAAACCAGCGAATCCACGCCGCCCAGCCGTTCGGTCGCGCCGCGGGCAAACGCTTCGAGCGCTACCGTATCGGTGACGTCCGCGCCGAAACCGTGCACGCTTGAATCGGGCCAAACTGCTCGTATCGCCGATGCCGCAGCCTCGCACGCGGCGGCCTCACGAGCACAGAATGCGACAGCAGCGCCGTCCGCGACGAGCCGTTGTAGCATGGCGTAACCGATCCCGCGATTACCGCCGGTTAGGGCAACGCGGCGGCCCTGGAGAGGGTGCTCGGCGGAGGTCATTTGAGGGCAGCAAGGGCCGGAGTTTCGGCGAAGGCCGGCCAGCGGCTCGCCCACGGGTTTGATGCTTCCATCAGCGCCGCGAGACGTAGCACCGCAACGTCTTCGCCGAGCTTGCCGACGACCTGCACCGAGAGCGGCAGCCCTTCGGCGCTCCGGGCGACCGGCACCGCCGCCGCCGGGTTGTACGCGTGATTGAACGGCGCCAGGAAACGGAATTGCCCGGTGCGGTCGTTCCGCGTTTCACCGACCTCATTGAGCGGCGCCGCCGGCGCGCAGGGAGTTAGCAGAAAGTCATAGTCGGCGAACCACTGCCGCACCCGTTCGCCGTAGGCGCGATCACGCCGGAGGATGCCCCGGTATTGCCAGGCGAGAGCGGTACGTCCGGCTGCGTAGATCGGCCGTGCATACTCCGTAAGATCGTCGGCGTGCTTCGCCCAGAAATCCGGAACGAGCGCCTCGGCTGCCGCATAGTGATCGCCGGAATACGCCCAGACGCCGGGTTGCAATTGATCGTCACCGTCGAGAGTCGGCGGGTTCGCTTCGACGATGTCGCAACCGAGTTCGCGAACGATTTCGACGGCTTGGGTGAAGACACGCGCCTGATCGACGTCGAGACGCACATCGCTTCCGAAGTCGCGGTTGATCGCGACCCGGGCTCCGCGTACGTTTCCGCCGGCGAAGCCGCGGTAGTCGACGTACGGGTGGCGGTAACTATCCGGGTCGCCGGGATGCGGTCCGGCCAGCGCTTCCATCAACAGCGCCGCATCGCGCACCGTGCGGGTAATCGGCCCATTATGCGAACGCGCCGGAGACGCGCGCCATTGTTGAACCGACGGAATTCGCTGTAAACTTGGCTTGAGCGCAAAAACGCCCGTATAGGCGGCTGGTAGACGCACGGAACCTGCGGAGTCGGTGCCGATACACAGCGGTCCCAACCCGGCAGCAACGGCGGCAGCGCCGCCCCCGGTCGAGCCGCCGGGCGTCCGCGTGAGATCCCACGGATTCACCGCCGGCGCACCGAGTCGGTTCTCCGTGCGTGGTGAAAGCGCAAATTCGGGCGTGTTCGTTTTGCCGAGGATGATCGAGCCGCTGGCTCGCAGGCGTTTTACGAGTTCAGCATCATTTCGCACATTATCACGAAATGCGAGCGATCCGTACGTTGTCGGAAACCCGGCGAGCTCGATCGTATCCTTGACGTGCGACGGAACGCCGCACAGCAGCGGCTTCTCTCCCGACTGGAGCCAGGTCGCCTCCGCTTTGCGCGCGCCGCGGAGCGCGCCGTCAGGATCGACGAGCAGAAACGCGCCGAGTACCGAGTTCATTCGATCGATACGCTGCAGCGTTTCCCGTACGACGTCGACCGGCGAGAAGTGCCGCGCAGCATAGCCGCTCAGGAGTTCGGTCGCGCTCAGCCGCCACAAGTCGCCGCCCGTCGTCACGCCGGTAGGTTCTGCGCGTACAAATCTGTTGCGAGAAACGATTTGGGAATCAGTTTGTATCGATACTCCATATCGATCACCGGTTGGATCAACGTCGGATCGAGCCGGATACCCATTTGCGTTCGTGGGATCGACTGCACGATCGGCAACGGGACCTTGAAGTACTTCGCAAGGATCGGTGCCGTGAGTTTGGGATTGCGATTGGCCCACACGGCGGTCGTACGCATGACGCTCAAGAATGTGGCGAGCGTTCCGCGATTATTGTCCGCCCATGATTTGGTCGTAACCCAGCAGCTGATCATGAAACGGCTTGCGACGCTGCTATAGGGGTCGCCCAAAACGCGGACGTCCTCCTTCGCTTGGGAAAGCCATGGTTCGACACTAGCAAGGGCATCAACGCGTTGGCTCTGCAACGCGGCCAGTTGAGCTGAGAGCGGCATCTCGACAAAGGAGACCGCGGTCGAATCGCCGCCATTCTTATCGATCCAATTTCGCACCGAGGTATGGTAGAGCGTGTTGAGCGTAGAGACAGCGACGGTCTTGCCGCGAAGGTCCGCGGCGGAGTGAATCGCCGACGCTTTGTCGACAACGAGCGCCGCCGTCAGCTCGGTGTTCGAATAGATTGCACCCGGTGCGATCAGCACGAGCGGCACGTCGTGGGCGTGGGCGTTTGCGATCGATCCCATGTTTGTCGTCGCGACATCGAGGGATCCGCCAAGCACCGCTGCCGACAGCGCCGCGCCGCTCGACATAATGGTTACGGCCGGATTCAAACCCGCTTGTCGAAAGAACTGCATGTCGTCGGCATACATGCCCTCTGCAAAGTCTTCGTCCGGACCGGCACCGACGCGAATCGGCGTCGCTGCACGTCCATCGCGCGGAACCAAGGCCGACGCGACCGCCAAGGTGGAAAGTGTGAGGACGGTTCCGCGCTTCATTGGCGCTACGTGGCCTTTCTCTCGATCCCGAGATCGTCGCGCAGCTTCCGAACCATCTCCGCCATCGGAACGCCCGCCCATTGTGGCTTTGCATCGTCGCGCGCGATTGTCAGTTCGACAAACGTCGGGCCTCCGTTGGCAAACAGGAGCGGTAATGCTCCGTCGAGTTCGTCGGCGGTCTCGAGTCGGACCGCGTACCGATAGCCGGCGGCTCGTGCAAGCGCGACGAGATCGAACGTCCCCGCGCCCGGGAGAGGCTGGTTTCCGGAACTCTCGTAAGAGCCGTTCGCGAAAACGAAGTGAAACAGATTTGGGGGCGCCTGGGACGCGACGGTCACGAGCGACCCGAGCTGCATCAAGAGGCTGCCGTCGCCATCGAGGACGATGACGCGGCGGTCGGGCGCCCCGAGGGCAAGACCCAGCCCGAGTGATGCGGCACTCCCCATGCATCCTACCGCCTCGATATGGAGCGACGCCGTTTCCCCGCGGGCGTGCCATGGAAACGCCGCTTGCATCGTCGTGACGCTGATTGCGCCCCCGCGATGTTTCGCGATCGTCTCGATCGCCTCCAGCTTCTGCATCGCTGTGCTCAACATGTGGGCGCACCGACAATTGCAGCGGTCGGTCCGCGGCTTTCCCACGCTTCGTCCCAGGCGAGCTGCACCTTACCGATGTCGTCTGCTGTTTCTATCCGGTAGTACGGGACGCTCCACGCGCTCAACGTCGGCTCGAGCCGGTTGACGGCGCGGCGCGAATTCTCCTCGACCGGTTTCGTGATATCGCGGCCGAACTGACCGATGAGGAAGAAGGTTGGTATCTGCGCGTCGAGCGGCATCGCCTTGAGCGTGTTGATGCACGCGTACAAGCCGTTATTCTGGATGAGCAGCATCGGCTTGTGGCCGGTGATGTAAAGCCCGGCGTTGATCCCGATCGCTTCGTCCTCCGTGCACGGGTAGATGAAGCGTGGACCGCCGTCGGCGTGCAAGGCCGCGATGGTCGTACGCAGGTTCGTGTCCGGAACGCAAATGATGTGGCTGGCCCCGATTGCGCGCACCGCGGCGGCCAAAATGGAGCCGTCGATTTCGCTCGCGGCGGTGGCGTTCATGCGGTGGCGATCGCGACGATTTCGAGCTCACCGCCATCGCGTGGTTCGGACCCGATAAAGGACAAAGCCGGGAGCGATCCGTGCATCGCGCTGCGCAATGTATCGATGATCATGTCCTCCGCATAAATGTCACGTAGGAACACATCGAACCGCAAGCAGCGGTCCAAGGACGAATCGGCATCGGCAAGGAGCGCCCCGAGATTTGCCACTGCTTGATACACTTGGGCGACCGGATCGCCGAAGACCTCGGCCAGAAGTCTCCCGGTGCGTTCGTCTCGACAGCCCGAAACGGTTCGCACAAATATGAGTCCGCCGGCGCTCGTCGAATCAGCCCGAGACGGATCTAAGGCCGACCAGCGGATCGATCGTTGCACGCCGGGCGCGGCGGCGACGGCTCCAACTTCTTGCTCGCCGTGACCACCGAGCGGCGTTCCGATCGCATACGAAGCGAACGGGATGCGGTCGGAAAAGTGCCGCCGGACGCCCTGTTCGTAGTCAGGAACAAATCGGGCTGCACGCAGCGTCGCGTCGACCCGCACCAGATTCCCCACATCGTTGTCGTCATGACGCAGATGCGATTCGAGCGCCCGTACGCAATAGTCGAGCTGAACGTCGAAGGCTCCGTCGGTTTCTTCCGGCGCCTGTGCGTTTGTTACGATGTCCTCGTAACCACGGACGCCGATCACGAACGTGAGGTCGCCGACACGTGTGCAGCGTGATGCGCGGCCTCGTCCGGGCGGAGGAACAGCCACACGGCGCTCGACGCTCGAATCGACGGCGAGCACGACTGACGTTAGCATATTAATCCCGTGCATGCGCGTCTGGGCGCCGAAGCTAACTGCACGCCGGTGATTTTCTTCACCGAAATACTCGGGCCAGAGGGCCATGCGCTCGAGCCGCCAGTGCTGGCCACTGGTAAAATTTTGAATCCACACGGCGCAATCGCCGGCCACGCCGGCGCGTTCGAGCCGACCTGCGATACGCCCATAGGAGTTACGGCATTGCTCGACGGCCTTATCGGCGAGGACCGGATCGATATGTTCGTCAGTGAGCCGCCGGTGGCCATCCGAGCCGGCGACGAAGTAGTACGGTCCGTAACGGACGACGGCCGGTATGCCGCGGCCGCGCTCGTCATCGACGAGTATTTCGCGCGACCACTCAGCGCTCATGAACGGCTTCCACCTCGAAGACTTCGTTGAGCCAGCGCTCATACGCGTCCGTGGCCGCGATCCTCTGTTCGCCGGCGCTGCGCGCGCTCTTCCAAGCTTGGTAGTCGTCGCGAGATTGCCAGCCCGAAACCGTGGACACGCGTTCAGGCTCATCGTGCTTTTCAAGCCGGTAGCGAAACAAAAAGCCAGGCGCCTGGGCGGACGAGTCTCCGTTCTCGTCGATCCGCAGACGCGCGGCGCCGATCATTCCGGGTTTACACCAGTGATGAACGATGACGATAATCATGTCCGCGCGCACGCGATGCCGGTCACACCGAACTGACGGACGCCTGCGGAAGAGTGACGTTGAAAAGTTTTGCCGCATGATCACACGTGATGTAGCGCTTCTCGTCGGAGGTGAGGCCGGCCAGCATTTCATCCAACAGACCCGTCGCGTCAGGCCATGTGCCTTGCTCGTGCGGATAGTCGGAACCCCAGATCGCAACATCTTTGAGCATCGACCAATCATGCTTAATCATCTCTGCGCCCAGCTTATCTTCCTCGAACGTGAACGTCATGTTGCGGCGAACGTACTCGCTGGGCTTGAGGCTGAGTTTGATCGTCGGATCCGGCGGACGGATCTCAACTTGACGGTCCATCCAGCTGAAAAGGAACGGAAGCCAGCCGATGCGGCATTCGGCAACGGTGACTTGGAGGGCCGGGCAACGTTCGAATGCCCCCGCGAACACGAACTGCGGGATGTACCGCGCAATGGAAAACGGCGCGATCGAGAAGTGCGCGAACGAAGAGCCGCGCTCATTCGGCGGATACGGAACGCCGGCACCATCACCGATATGTAAGCAAAGCGGTATACCGGCGTCGGCAGCGATAGCAAATGTCTCATCCCAATCGCCGCTGTAGATCGGTGTCTCGAGATCGAAGACGTGGAACTCGACGGCCTTCGCACGCTGTGCGACCAGGCGGCGAAGTTCAGCGGCTGCCGCGGCCGCGTTGAAGGTCGGAATCTGCGGCAGCAACATGAGCCGATCAGGTGCTTCCGCGTTGAGTTCCATAACGTAATCGTTGTAAACGCGAGTCACCGCCATGCGAAGATCCGCATCGGCGAATGGCCATTTGCGCGTATCGCTGTAAAAGACCGCGGCGTAAACGTGCCCCATATCCATATGCTCGAGCAGAATGTGAGGCGTCGTGGGCGGCAACGAGCCCGGCTCGACATTCGCCTTCGGATAGAAGCGCTGGAGCATCTTGGCGTTGGTCGAACCATCAGCGGATTCTTTGCGGCGTTGGCCTTCCCAAAACCAATAGCTGCCGTCGGGACCATCGATCACGCGCGGCCCGGCGTCGCGAAATCGTTCCGGCAGCCGCTCCTGGAATAGATTCTTGGGAAGCCACCATGAATCGCAATGGTTGTCGGCCGAGATGTACTTATAGTGCACGACCTGCTCCTCAAGGAGATGACGCGAAGAGGCTCTGTTTGTGTAGGCCTATTGATATATCATTAAGTCTTCACTTGTCAAACGATCCAGCGCCCCTCCTCGCCGTCGTTGCTGAGGGTCATGATGTACTGATAGCGTCCCGGCGGATACAGGGCGATCAAATACTCGACCGGGACGCCGCTCGGGGCAAAGACGGTGCGAACGACCTGGAGCAACGGACTTGCAAACGACACTTCGAGCGCTACGGCACTCGCCGCATCGGCCAACGTCGCGGTGATGATTTGCTCGGCGGATTCGATCGTAGCCCCCGAACGCTCGATCAAGGCGACCAGGGAAAAACGCTCCAAATCTGCTCGTGTCCACGCCGCGCCGATCCTCGCCGGTACGAACGTGGTGAGGTGCGAGTACGGAAGTCGGCTCTGATCGGAAAAAACCCGCACGGCGTGGTGAACCTGCGCCCCATGCGAGAGCTTCAATGCCGCCGCGACCTGCGTTGAAGCAGGCACGATCCCGAATTCGATTACGTTCGCGGCGGCCCGGGCGTTCGCACGTAGACTATCGCGCAGTCCCTGCATGCTGCCGCTCACGATCGTGCCGCCGCCCTTGTAGAGAACACGCGTTCCGCGGCCACGCTGACGCACCGCAAAACCAGCCTCCGCAATCTCGTTGAGAGCGCGTTTCGTCGTGATCCGCGAGACGCCGAAGAGGCTCGAGAGTTCGGCTTCGCTCGGAAGAAAAGACCCGTCCGCGTACTCGCCGCTGACGATTTTATTGCGCAGGATCAGGAAAAGCTGATGATAGAGCGGCGCTCGCAGCTCGGTCGACCAAGATGGGGCAAAGGTCGTGAGTTTCGAATCCGTGCGACGGGTCACGCTAGTGGCCTGTCTCGCAAGTGGCGATACACAAAGCGACAGCGATTTTTCGTCGTCGCAAGGAGCGAAGAGCGCTGAAGGACAGCGCCCTTTGAGCGATGAGCGACGCCGCGACGGCGGAAAAGCGCCGAGCGACTGTATCGGTATTTGCGAGATAGGCCACAACTAGGCCTCATTTCGAGAGTTCATCGAAAATGCGTGGTCACGCTCTTGACCTGCGTATAATGAAGCAACCCTTCGAGTCCTTTCTCCCGCCCGTAGCCGCTCTTCTTGAAACCGCCGAAGGGGACTTCAACACTTCCCCCCGTGCCCCAACCGTTGATGTAGATCTGGCCGGCTTCAACCATTTGCGCGACGTGCATCGCGGTATTGATGTTCTCCGTGAAAATTCCGGCATTCAGACCGTAATCCGTGGCGTTCGCAAGTGCGACGGCTTCATCGACGGTATCGAACGGCGTGACCGTTAAGACCGGCCCGAATATTTCCTCGTGAAAGGCCGAATGGCGTGCGGTGACACCCGTGAGTATCCCCGGCTTCACGAAAAAGCCGCCGGCGAGTTCGGGATCTTTTGGAAGGGAAGCGAAACGTTCGGCTTTCGCGCCATCGCTGACGGCCCGGGCAACGGCGCTTTCGATTTTCGCGCGTTGACGTTCCGAATTCACGGGTCCCATGTCGGGATCGCTCATTGGAGCGCCGATCCGCACGGCGGCAAAGCGTTCGGCGAGCCGCGCTCCGAATGCATCGGCGAAGGAACGCTCGACGAGGAGCCGCGGACGCGCGTTGCACACTTGTCCGGCGTTGACGATAATCGCCCGTACAACGGTGTCGAGCGCGAGATCGAAATCTGCGTCGGCAAACACGATGTTGGGCGATTTTCCGCCGAGCTCGAGAGCGACCGGTTTCACCCCGTCGGCCGCCATTTTCAAGATCGCCGTGCCGGTAGCGAGGGACCCGGTGAACGTCACGTGCGCCACGAGCGCATGGCGAACCAACGCCGCTCCCGCTTCGGCTCCTGCACCGGTCACCACGTTGAGCGCGCCGGGCGGCAATCCCGCATCATACGCGATCTCCGCAAGCCGTAGGACGCCGAGCGACGCGTCTTCGGCCGGCTTCACAACGACCGTGTTGCCGGCGGCAAGGGCAGGAGCGATCCCTCGCGCCGCCATTGCCAACGGAAAATTCCACGGTACGATCTGCGCGGAGACGCCGTACGGCTCGCGGAGCGTCGTGTCCACCGCGCCCCAACGCACCGGAATCGTCGTCCCTTCGACCTTATCCGCCATTCCACCGTAATACTCGAAATAGCGAGCTGTGGCGCGTACGTCGTTTCGCGCCTGCGAGAGCGGCTTACCAACGTCGGTGGACTCGACCGCCGCGAGCTCTTCCTCTTTCGCCCGAACGGCGTTCGCCACGGCGAGCAGCAGCCGGCCTCGATCGGCTGCCGCCATCCGTCGCCACCCGTTACTGACGAAGGTGCGCCGCGCCGATTGAACGGAGAGATCGACCGCAGCATTGTCACCGCGAAGAATTGTGCCGGTCACGCGTCCACTCGCCGGTTCGATGACTTCGAGCGTCGCTGTCGCGCGATCGTCAACGGAGCGCCCGTCGACGAAAAGCCCGCGCGTTGTGGTTTCCTTTATCGAATTCACCACGCCGTTCTCCAGCCGGACCGGTAAGGGTTATTGATATAAACTTATACCAACAGGCGCGTGATGTACAGACGTTGGCCAGCTCTTCGCTTGCGAGGCGCGCTTAACGGTCCCAGGCGGCTCCGCCGTCGGTGTCGATGCTGTAACGCGCGACCGCGTCGCGAGGGCATTCGCGCGCAATCACACCTGCCTTCGCCAAGCGATGCAAGGCGGCGAGCGCAACAGCGTACCGATCGACTTCGAAGAAGCGGCGCAATTTAGCACGGGTGTCGCTTCGTCCGAAGCCGTCGGTTCCGAGCACGACAAATTCACCCTCGACGTACGGGGCAATCAAATCCGGATAGGCCCGCACGTAGTCGGTGGCGACGATGGAGATTTCATCCCCGGGCAGACACGTCTCGACATGGCTCACGCGCTCCGGCTCATCCGCGTGGAGCATATTCCAGCGCTCGACGGTCCGTGCGTCGCGCGCGAGTTCGCTGAAACTCGTAACGCTCCAGACTTCGGCATCCACATCCCAATCATCGCGCAAAAGATCCGCGGCAGCGATCACTTCGAGCAAGATCGCACCGGAACCGAGAAGCCGCACGCGCTTCTTTCCCCGCTGTTTTTTTGTCCCCGCTTCGGCGCTCCACGCGCGCAGCCGGTGCATTCCCTTGATGATACCGTCGTGAGCATCATCGGGGATCGACGGTTGTGCGTAGTTTTCGTTCGTGACGGTGAGATAGTAAAAGACGTCTTCGCCGTTCTGCATCATCTGCCGCGCCCCGTGATCGACGATGACGGCGAGTTCGTAGGCAAAGGCCGGATCGTACGCGCGACAGTTCGGAACGGTTGCGGCGACAACGTGACTCGAGCCGTCCTGATGCTGCAGACCCTCGCCGCTCAACGTAGTTCGCCCCGCCGTAGCGCCGATCAGAAAGCCGCGCGAGCGCTGATCGGCTGCCGCCCAGATCAGATCGCCGACGCGCTGGAAGCCGAACATCGAATAAAAGATATAGAACGGAAGCATGGGCAGCCCGTGGACACTGTACGACGTCGCTGCCGCGATCCACGATGAAAGCGCGCCGGCTTCGGTTATGCCCTCTTCGAGCAACTGGCCATCGGTCGCTTCGCGATAGAACAACATCGAACTCGCGTCTTGTGGTTCGTAGAGTTGCCCCTTCGGCGCGTAAATTCCGACGGATCGAAACATATTGTCCATACCGAACGTGCGCGCTTCATCGGCAACGATCGGGACGACGCGCGGACCCAACTCTTTGTCGCGCAAGAGCGCATTGAAAATACGCACGACGGCCATCGTCGTCGACATCTCTTTGCCGTCGGCGGTAAGCGCAAACGGCGATATATCTGCGGCTGCAGGCACCGGCAACGCCGTCGAACTCGCGCGCCGCGACGGCAAACTCCCGCCGAGCGCGGCACGTCGCTCGCGCAGGTACTCCAACTCTTTGCTGCCGGCTTGCGGACGGTAGAAGCGCATCTCTTCGAGATCGCGATCCGAGAGCGGAAGATCGAATCGATCGCGCATCACGCGCAGCGCGTCGACATCCAGTTTCTTTTGTTGGTGCGCCGTCATTTTCGACTCGGCGGCGGCGACGCCGTACCCCTTCTTCGTCTTGGCAAGGATGACGGTCGGGCGTCCTTGGTGCAGGCACGCCGCGCGCATCGCAGGATGTAGCTTCTGCGGATCGTGGCCACCGCGGCGAAGGCCGTCGATCTGGGCAGGGGACATGCTCGACACGAGTGCTTGCAACTCGGGATCGAGTCCGAAAAAATGCGCTTGATTGTACGCGCCGTCATTTGCTCCAAGCGTTTGATATTGTCCGTCGACCGTCGCGGCAAAGTTTCGCAGGAGCGCGTGATTCGTATCGCGCGCGAACAACACGTCCCATTCCGAGCCCCACAGCACCTTGATGACGTTCCAGCCGGCGCCGGCGAAGAGCGCCTCGAGCTCTTGAATGATTTGCCCGTTACCGCGAACGGGACCGTCCAATCGCTGAAGATTGCAATTGACGATCCACGTGAGATTGTCGAGGTTTTCTCGCGCTGCGAGCGTCAAGGCAGCGATCGATTCCGGTTCGTCCATCTCGCCGTCGCCGAAAACACCCCACACGCGCCGCTCCGACGGTGCAGTGAATCCGCGATGTTCGAGATAGCGCATGAATCGCGCGTGATAGATCGACGTGATCGGCCCGAGTCCCATCGAACCCGTCGGAAACTGCCAGAAGTCGGGCATCAACCAGGGATGCGGATACGACGAGAGGCCGTTGCCCGAAAGCTCCTGGCGAAAATTCGCGAGATGTTCCTCGCTCAGACGGCCTTCGAGAAACGCGCGCGCGTACACGCCGGGTGCCGAGTGGGGTTGGAAGAACACGAGGTCGCCCGCCGAGTGCGCGTCGCGCGCCCGAAAGAAGTGGTTGAATCCCACCTCGAAAATTTCAGCCGCGGACGCGTAGCT
Organism: Candidatus Lustribacter sp.; assembly: GCA_965277075.1. Lineage (GTDB taxonomy): Bacteria > Vulcanimicrobiota > Vulcanimicrobiia > Vulcanimicrobiales > Vulcanimicrobiaceae > Lustribacter. The sequence goes on along the minus strand of OZ255707.1, from coordinate 119,639 downwards.
CGCAACGTGCCCGCCGAGTTCACCGTACGCCTTATTCGCGCGAACGACCATCGCCAGCGCGTTCCAACGCACGATCGAGGTGAGGCGCTGCTCGATCTCGATATCGCCTGGATACGGATGTTGCCGGTCGACCGAAATCGTGTTCTGGTACGCCGAGTACGGTTGCCGATTGGCGAGGCCGAGCAGCTGCGCGTGCTCGCTCAAACGCTTGAGCAGATAGGCTCCGCGATCTTTGCCGCCTTCTCGCACCGTGCCTGTGAGCGCGTCGAGCCACTCTTGCGTTTCCGACGGGTCGGCATCGACGTCCGCCGCGATCCGAGTCAGCTCACGTTCTTCCGCCATACTCATGAGGTCCTGATTCTATCGCGTTTCGGGCGGTATATGGTTCCGACGTTGTTGCTTCACCCCGCTGAGTGCAGCATAATATGCCGGATGAGTGAACGAAAGTCGGCGGATGTGCCGCGCGTCGAGCTCGACCGCGTCGACGTGCGCATCCTCTCGGAATTGCAGGCGAACGCGAAACTGACCAACGTGGAGTTGGCGTCACGCGTGCACCTTTCGCCCTCCCCGTGCCTGACGCGCGTCCGTACCCTCGAAGAGCGCCACGTCATCGACCGCTACGTGACCCTGCTGGACCCGCATACGCTCGGCCTCAACGTCAGCGTTTTCATCCAAATCAGTCTCGAGAAGCAAACGAAGGACGCTTTGGACATTTTCGAGGCGGCCGTCATGGAGCGTCCCGAGGTGATGGAATGCTACCTGATGAGCGGGGACGCCGATTATTTGCTGCGCGTTGTGGTTTCTGACATTCAGGCACTCGAGCGCTTGATCATCGACAAGCTTACGCCGATTTCGGTCGTGGCCAACATCCGCTCGAGCTTCGCGCTCAAACAGGTGAAATACAAGACAGCGCTGCCGCTCGCATGAAGGATATTTCCTCGAACCGGCACACTCGGGTAAAGCGTCGAGACGAGGTGACGATGTTCATCAAGAATGCGTGGTACGTTGCGGCCTGGGCGGACGAAATCGCGGATAAACCGCTCGCGCGCCGGATTCTCGGCGAACCGGTCGTCCTCTTCCGCGACGCGCTCCGGCGTGCCGCCGCGCTGGCGGACATGTGCTGCCACCGCGGCGCCCCGCTCAGTTGCGGAGCGATCGTCGAATCAGGGCTCCAATGCGGCTATCACGGCATCGTCTACGCGGGCGACGGCACGTGCGTGCACATCCCGGGTCAGGTCCACATCCCGGCGAAAGCGCGCGTCCGATCGTATCCGCTCGTTGAAAAAGATGCCTGTTTGTGGATCTGGATGGGCGACCCGGCCGCAGCCGATCCAGCGGAAATCGTCGACTATCCGTTCCATAACGACGCGGCGCATTGGCCTCATCGTCACACGATGTACGCGATCGCGGCAAACGCGAACCTGATGGTCGACAACCTCATGGACCTCACGCATTTGGGCTACGTGCACGAATCCACGATTGGCGGCAATCCGCAAGCCCATGTCGATGCAATTATGGATACGCATCCGACCGAAACAGGATTGAAGTTTACGCGCTGGTTACTCGGGTCGGCACCGCCGCCGACGTACAAGAAAGCCGTGCCGGCACTTGCCGAGCGCATCGACCGCTGGCAAGAATTCGAGTTCGTTGCGCCGGCAACTGTCTTGCAGTGGGTCGGGGCCGTCGACGCCGGCACCGGGGCGTACGACAAAGGAAAACGTGACGGCGGTTTCTCGATGCGAATCTTTCATGCGCTCACGCCCGAGACCGAGACGTCGTGCTTGTATTTTTGGTCGACGCTCAACGGCTTCCGTCCGGAAGATCCGCGAGCGACCGACAAGATCTTCGACGAAGTCTCGTCAGCGTTTCTCGAGGACCAGCACATCGTTCAAGAACAGCAGCGCCGGCTTGGCGAACTGGGCGAGAACGGGTTGATCAACATCGTCGCTGACGGTGCGCGCGTCCACATGCGGCGGGTTCTTGATAAGATGCTGATGCGCGAAGGTGCATCGGGTAGAGAACCGGCGCGCGCATAATTTCCCGTAAGGAGTGCTATTGCAAGGGCGTACGAACTTCTACAGCAGCAATCGCCTCAAACTCGGAATATTCGGCGCGAACCTCTCGTCCGGGCTCGCAGCCACGAAGGTTCCGGAACGTTGGTCCGGCTCGTGGAAAGACAATCTTTCACTCGCGCGATTGCTCGATACAGCCGGTATCGAATTCATGTTACCCGTCGGCCGCTGGAAGGGGTACGGCGGCGAGACGAACTTCGAATCAGCGGGCTTCGAAACGGTTACCTGGGCGTGCGGTCTGCTCGCTGCCACCGAACGCATCACCGCCTTCGGCACCGTCCACGCTCCCCTCGTGCATCCGGTCTTCGCGGCGAAGCAATTCGTGACCGTCGATCACGTGAGCCGCGGACGCTTCGGACTCAATATCGTCTGCGGTTGGAACCAAGACGAGTTCGACATGTTCGGCGTCGCACAGCGGGAGCACGACGTGCGGTATGCCTACGGCGATGAGTGGCTGCGCGTCATCGAAACGATCTGGAGCGACCGGTCCGCGTCCGATCTCACCGGCGAGTTCATCGCCTTGCGCGGCGTGCAGGGCGCGCCGAAACCCTACGGCGGAACACGACCGGTAATCATGAACGCCGGCAGTTCCGAGACGGGGAAGGCCTTTGCGATCGCGCATTGCGATTTTTTGTTTGCGGCGATTCGCACGCGGCTCGAGGACGCCGCCAAGTCGGTGTCCGACGCCGTCGCGCAAGCCGCGGCAATCGGCAAACCGGACTTCGGAGTTTTCTCGACGGCGAATGTCGTGTGCCGGCCGACCGCACGCGAAGCCGAAGAGTACTACCACTATTACGCCGACGAGCAAGCCGATTGGGCAGCCGTCGACAACATGGTCGGCATCGGCACGCGCAACGCGTCGACAACGATGCAGCCCGAAAACTATCGCGCGATGCGCATTCGCTTTGCCGCCGGCTACGGCGGCTGGCCGCTCGTCGGCGATCCGGACAGCGTCGCCGCCGGCCTCGGCGAGATGTCGAAGGCCGGCTTTACCGGCATCGCGCTCGGGTTCGTCAATTATCTCGCCGAGTTTCCGTATTTTCGCGAAGAAGTTCTCCCTCGGCTGGAGCGCGCCGGGGTGCGCGAACCGCAAACGTCGCGAGAAAAGGTCGAACGATGAGGATGCACGTTGCTGCCTGGGCGTTCGCGCTCACGCTCGCAGCGATCGCAAGCGTTCCGCCGGCGCTCGCCGCTGCGGACGACATCATCGTTCCGGTCATCATCTCGCTCACCGGGCCGGCGGGTTTCCTCGGCCAAAAAGAACAGGCGTCGCTTCGGGTTCTCGAGACGACCGTGAACGCGGCGGGCGGCATCGACGGGCGCAAGGTGCACTTCGAATACGGCGACGACGAATCGAACCCGCAGGTCGCCGTGCAACTTGCGTCCGCACTGGCAGCGAAAAAAGCGGCGCTGATCTTCGGTCCGACGCTTACCGCGACGTGCCAATCCGTTGCGCCGCTGGCTGACAGAGCCGGGCCGGTGTCGTTTTGCCTCTCGCCCGCGATCTTTCCACGTCCGAACGGTTACATGTTCATGGGCGCGCCCTCGATCGACGACGTACAGCCCGTGCTGTTTCGCTATCTTCTCGCGCGAAAACTCACCCGGGTCGCGTTGATCACGTCGACCGACGCGAGCGGCGCGGATTTTGAAAAGCGCGTCGACGGGATTCTTGCGAAGCCCGAGTTCAAAGACATCAAGGTCGTTGCGCAGGAGCATTTTGGAACGGCGGACATCAGCGTTGCCGCGCAGATGTCGCGCATCAAATCGGCCACGCCCGATGTTCTTCTCACCTTCACAGTCGGTACGCCGTTCGGTACGCTTCTCAAAGGCGTACACGATGCCGGGCTCGACATGCCGGTCTACGGTTCGGGCGGCAACTTCACGTACGCGCAGATGCAGCAGTACGCGTCGTTTCTACCCAAGGAGTTGTTCCTCAATGGTTCGCGCGGAATCACGCCTGATCCGACGGCGACGGGCGCCGTCAAACGCGCGCAAGATCGCTATTTTGCGGCGCTTGCAAAGGCGAACCTACGCTCGGAATTTGCGACCTCGATCCCGTGGGACCCGATGAGCATCGTCCTCGAAGCGCTGCGGCGCGCCGGGCCGGACGCCGATGCGCAAAAGCTTTGGACGACGATGCAAGGCATCAAGGGCTACACCGGGATCGAGGGGACGTATGATTTCACGACGCACGATCAACGAGGGTTGGGCGAGAGCGCCACAGCACTCTTCCGCTACGATCAAGCAAAAAACGACTTCGTTCAATTCTTCCCGGCGAAGCGTTGAGGACGGCATGCATTCATGATTCCTACACGTTCGGATTACGTCATCGCGCTCGAGGAACATTACGCGGACCCCGACATCCTCGCGACCTTCCGCGGTTACGACGCGGCGAAATCGCCGGCTGCGGCACTCCGCTTGCCGGATCTGGCCGACCTCCGCATTCGTGAAATGGATGAGGCCGGCATCGATTTCCAAGTCATCTCGCACACGGCCCCGTCGGTGCAAAAGCTCGACGCAGAGTCGGCGACACGGCTGTCTCGACGGGCCAACGATCGCTTAGCGGAAGCCGTTCGCGCGTACCCGCATCGCTTTGCCGCGTTCGCCGTCATTCCGACCCCGGACCCGGTCGCCGCTGCCGACGAACTTGAACGCGCCGTCACCGAGCTCGGCTTCGTCGGCGCGATGGTACATGGGCTCACGAACGGTGTCTTCCTCGATGATAAACGCTTCTGGCCCATTTTCGAACGCGCGCAAGCGCTGGACGTCCCGCTGTACATGCATCCCGCGGTTCCGCACCCCGGCGTGATCGACGCCTACTATCACGACTACGTCGGGGAATGGCCGATGCTGATTCGTGCCGCTTGGGGATACACCGTGGAGACCGCAACGGCGGGTATCCGCGTGATTCTCAGCGGCGTCCTCGACCGGTATCCGCGCACGAAGATCATTCTCGGACATCTGGGTGAGGGACTGCCGTTTTATCTTTGGCGCCTCAATCAGGCGCTGGCGCGCGACAAGTTCGTGAAGCGTTCGTTCCGCGACTATTTTTGCGAACACTTCTGGATCACGACCAGCGGATTCTTTTCCAATCCCGCCTTGCAATGCTGCATCGCGGAACTCGGCATCGACCGCATCATGTTCTCGGTCGACTATCCGTTTGTTGAAAACGCGCTCGGCGCCGCATGGATCGACCATCTGCCGCTCGCCGGCGAGGATCGCGAAAAGCTGCTCGGCGGAAATGCGCAGCGATTGCTCCGCCTCACGACACCGGTCGCCTAATGTTCGGATCGAGACATCTGTGCGTTCCGCTCGTCTGCGGACTGGTCGCGCTCGCGGCGAGCGCGCTCAAACCAGCCGTCGCGGACGGCCCCGTCGAGTTGCCCGCTATCCTTTCGCTGAGCGGCAACGCGGCATTCATCGGGAAAGAAGAACAGCAATCGCTCACTGGGGTCGAGCGAAGCGTCAATGCGCACGGCGGTATCCGCGGGCGAACGATTCACTTCGTCGTGCAAGACGATCAATCGAGCCCACAGGTCGGCGTCCAACTCGTCAACGCACTTGTTGCGAAAAAAGTACCCGCGATTTTCGGACCGACCTCGACCGCGGTTTGTTCGGCGACGGCCGCCATCGTGCGAGACACGGGGCCCGTCATGTATTGTTTCGCCCCCGGCATTCATCCGGCTCCGGGCTCGTACGTTTTTTCTGCGACCGTCGGCAGCCGCGATATGGCGAGCGTCATCGCGCGTTGGATTCGGCTCAAAGGATGGAAGCGGATCGGCATCATCAGCTCGACCGATGCGAGCGGACAAGATTTCGAGCGCGGTTTCGACGCCGCTCTGGCCGAACCGGACAACAAAGAGTTACAACTGATCGCGCGCGAGCACTTCGCCACGAATGATCTCGGAGTGAGCGCGCAAATCGCGCGAATCAAAAGCGCCAACCCGCAGGTGATGATCGCGTGGACCGCCGGCACCGGTTTCGGTACCGTTTTGCACGGCGTCAAAGATGTGGGTCTCGAACTGCCGATCGTCGGCGGCAACGGCAACATGATTCCGGTGCAACTCGCCCAGTATGCGGAATTTCTGCCGAAAGAACTCTATTTTCCCGGGGGTCGCGGTATGTCGCGAGAGGGAACGCGAGCCGGGCCCGTGCGCGATCGGCAGACGGACTATTTTGCTGCCATGACCGCGCTCGGCGAAAAGATCTCGTTTCCGAATTATTCACCGTGGGACGCGAGCTTTGTCATGCTCGATGCGTTCCGCGATAACGGTTGGGAAATCAGCGCGCAGCAAGTCCGCGATTACGTGCGCAGCCGGCGCGGCTGGGTCGGCATCAGCGGCATCTTCGACTTTCGCGACGCGGAACAACGCGGTGTCGGCCCGTCCAACTGCGTCATCGACCGCTTCGACGCCCGGACCGAGACGTTTACGCCGGTCAGTCGACCGGGCGGTTTTTTAAAGTAAACGGCGTACGGCGCCGCCAAATTTTGATGCAGGACGAGTTCGTCAACCCGCGCTGGCTCCAGGCGTTCGTCGTGGTCGCGGAAGAACTGAATTTCACCCGCGCCGCGGAGCGCTTGGGGATCGCGCAACAACCGCTGAGCCAGCAGATCGCCCGGCTGGAACGGGAAATTGGGGCGCGCCTGTTCGACCGAAGCACGCGCCGCGTCAGCTTGACGGAAGCGGGCCGCAGTCTCTACGCCGACGCGCAGGACGTGCTTGCGCGGCTCGGCGATGCTCGCCGGCATGCCGTCCTCGCGTCCCACGGGGAAACCGGCCGCGTCACGGTCGGCTGCGGCAGCTACGCGGTCGAAAGCATCCTCCCGCCGCTGCTCGGCGCATTCCACGATCGCTATCCGGGCGTGGCGATTCACCTCTACGAGGGTCATACGGCGGATCAGCTCGACGCGCTGGGCCGCGGGGATATCGACGTGGCTTTCGCGCTCTTGCCGACCGAGAGCGAGGACCTGCAGTTCGAGACGATATCCGAAGGCGGTTTCGTCGTTGCCGTCCGCACCCGGGATGCTCCGGCGATGCCGGGCGGCCTCGCCATTCCCCTCGGAACCTTCCGGCAGGCCACCTTCGTCACCGCGCCGCGGGCGCTTTCGCCCGGTCTCGACGATCTCAAGACGCTGCTGTTCGAGGACGCTGGGTTCACGCCCACGATCGGCGTACGCGCGTCGCAGGTCGCCACGATGATGACGCTCGTCGCCGCGGGAATCGCGGTCTTGCTGACGCCGGCGGCCATGACTCGCCTGGCGCGAAACGACGTGAGCTTCATTCCGATTGCCTCTCACCGCCGCTCGACGCTCTCGATGGTGACGCGCCGAAACGCGCGCGAGTCGATCGTCGTCGAGCATCTGCGCACGCTGGTGCGCGAAATCGTCGCGAACGAATTCGCCGTCAGCCACACGTAGGTCCGATACAATGGACCGGCTCCTGCGTGTTGGACATCGAGGACGCCGGTTCGTTACAATGCCCACACTATGTCGGACGGCAGCGCATCGATTCTCATTGTAGGGGGCGGCCCCGTCGGACTCGCGCTCGCCGGCGAACTTTCGTGGCGCGGCATTCGATCGATCGTCGTCGAAAAGTCCGACGGGACGATCGAGCAGCCGCGCATGGACTACGTCGGGATTCGCACGATGGAATTCTGCCGGCGGTGGGGGATCGTGGACCGGGTCGAGCGTTCGCCGTATCCGCGCGACTATCGGCAAGACAACGTGTACCTGACGAGCATGACGGGTTGGGAACTCGGCCGCCAACCGTTTCCGACGATGCAGGAAGCGAAGCCCCCCGCCGTGAGTCCGCAAAAACCCGAACGCTGCCCGCAAGACATGTTCGACCCGATCCTCCGAGCGTGGGTCGGAAGCTTTCCGGACGCCGACGTGCGCTACAACACGGAGCTGATCTCGTATAGCGAAGAGCCGGGCGAGGTCGTCGCCGATCTGCGCAACGTCCTCACCGGGTCGGTGCAACGCGTGAAGGTACCATTTCTGGTCGGCTGCGACGGAAGCGCAAGTCGCGTACGCGCGCTCTTGAACGTCGAGATGTTGGGCACGCCGGTGCTCACCGACACGACGAATATCATCTTCCGCTGCCCGGATCTGGTGTCGCTGCACGACAAGGGCCGCGCCTACCGGCACATCTTCATCGGACCCGAAGGAACGTGGGCGACGATCGTCGCGATCAACGGCCGCGACCGTTGGCGCATGTCGGTCGTGCGCAGCAGGCCCGAGGGTCTGACGCGCGATGAGGTCGCCGCAGCGATTCGCCGCGCGGTCGGCCGCGACTTCGCGTTCGAGATCCTCTCGATCATGCAATGGAAGCGCCGCGAACTTGTCGCCGAACGTTTCGCATCGCGCCGCGTGCTCATCGCCGGCGATGCCGCGCACGTCATGTCGCCCACCGGCGGGTTCGGCATGAATACCGGCATCGCGGACGCGGTCGACGTGGGCTGGAAACTCGCCGCCATCAGCGAGGGCTGGGGCAGTTTTGGGCTGGTCGATGCGTACACCGCGGAGCGGCGGCCGGTTGCGGAACGCAATGTGAAAGAAGCGAGCGGGAACCTCGACCGCATGCTCTCGCCGGGCAAGAATCCGACGCTGTGCGACGATACCACCGAGGGTGCGACGGTCCGCGAACGCGTCGGTCGCGAGTTTTCCGAAGCGATGAAACGGGAGTGGTTCACGCAGGGCATTCACCTCGGGTATCGCTACGACGCCTCGCCGATTTGCTGGCCCGACGGGACGCCGGTCCCGGAGCTCGACGTGATGCGCTACGAGCAGTCGGCGCGCCCCGGTGCGCGCGCCCCGCACGCGTGGCTGCGCGACGGCCGCTCGACGCTCGACCTGTTCGGACGGGACTTCACGCTGCTTGCATTCGACGAGTCGGACGTCGCCGCAGTCGGTCGCGCCGCGCGCGCCGCCGGCGTTCCGCTTTCCATCGTGCGGCTCGACGAGCCGCACGTCCGCGACCTGTACGAACGTGCCCTGTGCCTCGTCCGACCGGACGGGATGGTCGCGTGGCGTGGGGATGCGCTACCCGATGATGCAGCGTTGCTCATCGACTGCGTGCGTGGCGTTCGTCCCCACGCATGGCTCGAACAAGCGGAGGCGGTATCATGACCTCGACCATCGGAACGTTCGCGAGTAGTACGTCGCTCGAGGAGCTTTACGCGAAGTTAGGCCCGACGGCGATGCTTGCGGGCTGGAACAAACCGACCCCGTCCCTGTATCCGCGACCCTACAAGACGTTTGTGCCCGCACATTGGTCGTATGAAGACGGTCATGCGGCGCTTGAAGCTGCGGGACGACTCATCGACACGTCGCTGGCCGAGCGGCGCAATTTGATCCTCGTCAATCCCGTCGAAGGAAACACGTACGGCACGACACGCACGCTCGTCGCGGCCTACCAGATGATTTTGCCCGGTGAGCGCGCGCGTTCACATCGCCATTCACCGAACGCGCTGCGCTTGATCGTCGACGCGCAACCCGGCACGTACACCGTGGTGAACGGCGAGACGATCGCGATGCTGCCCAACGACATCGTCCTTACCCCCAAAGGCAGTTGGCACGGCCACGGGAACGCGAGCGGCGCGGCGGCATACTGGATCGACTTCCTTGACGTACCGCTGATCCAACTCCTCGAACCAATGTTTTTCGAACCCTATCCGGGCGATTTCGAGCCGGCAGATCGCAGCGTTTCGGCAAGTCCGCTGCTCTTCACGTGGCGCGACGTCGAGTCGCGCGTGAAGAATGCGCCCCTCGAAGAGACCGGCCGTTACGGGCGGCAGATAACGCTGGACCATCCGATGCGCACCTTCGGATTGCACGTGATGGCGTTGGATGCTGCGGCCGTCACCGGCGTGCTGCAAACGACGGCCAACAATATCTATGCCGTCATCGAAGGCCGTGGTTCGTCGGTCGTTGACGGAAACACGCTGCACTGGAAACGCGGCGACGTGTTCGCCGCACCGGCGTGGCGACCGCACCACCACCGGCCCGACGGCGATGCCGTCCTCTTTCGCGTTACGGATGAGCCCGTGCTTGCCGCCCTCGATTTGATCGTGGAGGAACGATGAAACTCGTACGCTTCAACGGCGGACGCATCGGCGTCGTCCGGGACGGCCGCGTCTACGACGTAAGCGCCGCGTGCAACGTCGATCCCGCGGAATGGCCGCCGATGGGCATGGTACGGACGATCGCGAACTTTGCGTCGCTGCGCGCACGAATTGATGCGGCCGCGGGCGACGGCGTCGCGCTCGGCGATGTGCGTCTCGATGTGCCGGTACCGTGGCCGCACAACCTGTTCGCGTTTCCCGTCAACTACGCCGCGCACAAAACGGAAATGAATTCACCGAATCGGGCGGACAAGAACGGCTTCTTTCTCAAAGCGGCTAGTTCGCTCGTCGGACCAGCCGATGCGATCGAGTTGCCGGACATGCCCGGGCGCGAGTTTCACCATGAATGCGAGCTCGCGTTGATCGTCGGTAAACGCGGTCGCAACGTTCCGCGCAGCGAGGCGCTCGATTACGTTTTCGGTTACGCGTGCATCATCGACGTCACCCTGCGGGGGACCGAGGAGCGCGTCATGCGTAAGTCGTTCGACACGTTCTCGCCGCTGGGTCCGTGGATCGTCACCGCGGACGAGGTCGGCGATCCCGCTGCGCTTCGCATGCGGTTGTGGGTCAATGACGAGCTGCGTCAGGACGGCAACACGCGCGATCTTATCGTCGACGTCCCGGGCATGATCGCCGTGATGTCGGCCGCCGCCACGATCGAACCCGGAGACGTCGTCGCCACCGGTACTCCGGCCGGCGTTGGACCGATTCAGCCCGGCGACCGCGTCGCGATCGATATCGAACGTATCGGCCGCATGGAACTGCCGGTCGTCGCCGCGGCGATGCCGGCGTTGCGTTGATTCGCGATGATGCTTGAAACGCGACCGCGCCGCATCGAAGCCGATTACGAAAGGTTCCGCCTGCGAAATTTCATCGAGCGGCTGCGCGAGACCGGCGAGCTCGATGTCCACGACGAAACGGTCACGCTCGCCGAGCTGAGCGCGATCATCGAGTCGACGCCCAAAGCGACGCTCTTCACCGCGGCCGGTCCCGAGCGATTCGAACTCGTCGCCGCCGTTTCGGGCGCGCGCGCCCGGCTCGCGGCAGCCTTCGGCGTTGCTCCGCGAGACGTCGTCCACGAGCACATGCGGCGCCTCACGGTGCCGCAAACAACGTTCGAGGTACCGTCCGGCGAAGCGCCCGTGCACCAGGTGGTGCGGACGGGTTCCGACATCGATCTCGCGACGCTCCCGTGGCACCTGCAGCACGATCGAGACGGCTCGCTGTACATCTCGGCCGCGATCGATTTTTCCGTCGACCCGGAGAGCGGCCGCGGAAACGTCGGCTGCCGGCGACTGATGTTTCGCGACCGCACGACGCTGCTCGCCGACCTGATCGCGCCGTCGGACCTCAAGAAGATCTATCTCGCGACCGCCGCCCGGGGCGAGCGGCTTCCGGTGAGTTTCGTCATCGGTTCGCACCCGCTGAATTACGTCGGCGCAACGCTGAAAAGAACGGCCGGCCTCAACGGCGTGACCGGCCCCATCGATGAATTCTCGCTGGTCGCGACCGTGCGCGGCGCGTCGATGGCGATGGTGCGCGGCGTCAGCAACGGCATCGCGGTACCGGCCGACGCGGAACTCGTTATCGAAGGCTATTTCGACGCACGCGGGCACCGCGAAATCGAAGGCCCGTATGCCGAGTTCTACGGCTTCTACGGCCCGACGCATGCGAACCCGGTCTTCCACGTGACCGCCGTTACCTCGCGCCGCGATGTGCTGCACCAGAGCGTCCGTCACGGTATCCGCAAGCTGGGCTGGAACGAGTCGGCGATTCTCGGCGGCCTCAACGCGGAGGCCGGCGCGTGGAAGACGCTGCGTGCTATCAACATCGAGCCCACCGCCATTTACGGGGTACCGGCATCGAACGGCCGTCAGCACATGCGCGTCTCGCTCAAGCGCGGCATGCGCGGCGAAGCACGGCTCGCGATCGCGGCGCTGTGCTCGATTCCGCGCGTCAAGCACATCTTCGTCGTCGACGACGACATCGACGTCTTCGACGGTGACGAAATGGAGTGGGCTATGGCGACACGCTTTCGCCCGGACCGCGACATCGTCACGAGCACCGGATATCCGGTTCATCAAAGCGATCCGGTCGCCGACGGCGAGCGTACGATCTCAAAGGCCGGCTTCGATTTGACCGCGGCCTACGGGCGCCCCGATTATGTCGAGTACGACCGCCCGAACCCTCCGCGGCTCGCGTTCGCGCCGAAGCCGGCGCCGAGCGTCGAACGGGCGTTGGGCGTCGGCCCGCGCTCGTTCGCGCAGCTCATGGAAGATGTCGGCAGCGCCGACGGTCGCGATGTTGGTCTTGCGTTGGCAGAACTCAACGAAGCCGGCAAGATCGAGCGCTTGCGCAACGGTGAGTGGTCGCTAATCGAACCGCGGACAACGAGCGAAGCGTGAAGCGCGGGCTCGTTGTGAGCGGCGGTGCAGCGTTCGCGCTCGTCGGCACCGGCAGCCTGCGTGCGTCCGCGCAACAAGCGCCGTTCGCCCTTCGCGTCGCAACGACACCGATCGATGCCGGCGCGCAGCCGTTCTTCGCACAGGCGCTTGGATTTTTCAAAGCGGCCGGCCTCGACGTCGAGATCAGTAAACTCTCGAACGGCTCGGCCATCGCCGCGGCCGTCGCGTCGGGCGCGGTCGACATCGGGCAGTCGAACGTCGTCTCAGTGGCGACGGCGCGCGAACGCGGGATTCCCTTCGCTCTCATCGCCGGCGGCAATCTCGTCGTTTCACGCGTGCGTCAAGCGGCATTGATCGTGCAAAACGCGTCGCCGATTCGCGCCGCACACGATCTCGAAGGCAAGACCGTGGCCGTGAACGGAATCGGGACGATCCCGCACGTGGGTGCTCGGGCCTGGATCGATCAGAACGGCGGCGACTCGGCAAAGGTACACTACCTCGAAGTGCCGTTTTCGGCGATGGCGGCAGCCCTCGAAGCCGGTCGGATCGACTGCGCGTTCGTCTCGGAACCGCAGCTCGACGCTGCGATGCGCGGCGCTCAATTCCGTATCCTCGGATATCCGTACGACGCGATCGCGAGGACGTTTCTTCTCGGCGCCTGGTTCACCACGACGACCTGGGCAAGAGCGCACCCGGAGATCGTGCAAAAGTTCGCGACGGTGATGCAGAAAACGTCCAAATGGGCAAACGCGAATCAAGCGGCTTCGGGAAAGATCCTCGCCGATGAAACCGGCATCGCGGTCTCGTCGACGCGCGTGCTTTTCGGCGACCTCGAGCCGGCGCTGATCCAGCCGGTGCTCGACATTTCGGCAAAATACGGCGTCCTCAAGACCGCGATGCCTGCCGCCGATATTCTCGCCGACGCGGCGCGCTGACGCTCGAAGACGAAGGGGCGGCTTGAGACGATCGCGCACGCCAAAGGAATGGTTCGTCGTTCCGCTCGATCTTGTCGAAGAGGCCGTAACGCGCATTCTCGACCGCAGCATCGTCAACTATCGGTACGATGGACTGCGCTACTTCGGGCCGGTAACGAAAGATCACATCGTCGGAGCGGCCTCACCAGTGCTTGTTTTCGCGGGACGTTAAAGCGAAGGCGTAGTCAGAGTAGCTCGCGAAATTCGGCGGCGGTCATCCCGACGTCGTCGAGGATCGCTTTCAACGTGCCGGGCGGTATCGTCCGCCCCTGTGTGGACGGCGACGCTCGTCTTGCGGTCGCCGCGTTCGAGCCGAACGTGCGACCCGCGCCTGCAGACCTCAACCCATCCCGCGCTTCGCAATGCACGCAATAGCTGGTCGCCGGTGACGACTGGAAGTTTCGCGCTCAACCGGCTCGACTACGCAGCCGGGACGGTAACGGTCCCGATCACGACATGCCCGGCGTCGCTGACCGGAATCTCTTCGTCGCGCTCCCGTGCGACCTCGAGCTCGAGTTCGATGATCTCGCCCGCGTTAGCCATCGCTTCTTCGACCGTCGCGCCGAAAGTGTGCGCGTGCGGAAACGCCGGGATGATCGCGATGTACGCGCTCCCGTCGGGTTCGGGTTCCAAGATGACCCGGTACGCAAGGTCTGCCACGGGTCCACAATTCGGCGTGACGCAGGGTGCGACCCCGCCGCTGCGGTCGCCTGCATCGCGCTGGAGCCAGCCTGCCAAATGAGGGAGAGCAAGAATACTCGACTATAAAAGTGGGCGCGCGCTCCTGCCGCACGCTTTCGCGATCGCCCGGACGGCGAACACGTCTGCCATCGCTGCGCGGTAGGTCGCCGACGCGAATCGATCGCCGAGTACGTCGACGCCGGCCGCGGCGTCGCGGCACGCCTCGGCGATTGCCGAATGCTCGCCGATACGTACACCGCGCAGCGCGGCCTCGACGCCGAACGGCCGGAAATGCGCGGCGCCGACGCCGCTAACGCCGATGCGCGCCGAAACGATCTCGCCGTTTCGTACGTCGAGCGCGACGGCGATGCCGACGACGGCATAGCCGGATGCAGGGTGAAGCATCTTCACGTACGACGAGTTTGCCGCTTCCGCGAACGTCACGGCGGTCAGCACTTCATCGGGCTCGATCGCGGTGTCGAACATCCCTCGAAAGAAACCGTCCGCGGCGATCTCGCGCGTTCCGTTCGCGCCGGCGAGGTGAAACCTCGCGTCGAGCGCGAGCATCACCGCGGGAAAATCGGCCGCGGGATCGCCGTGTGCGCAGGCACCGCCGATCGTTCCGCGATTACGCACTTGCACGTCGCCGATCTCACCGGCGGCGTCGGAAAGACCGGGTGCCGCAGCGCGAATCGTCGCGTCTTCCGCGACGTCGCGGTGCGTCGTGAGCGCACCGACGGTGACGCGTCCGTTTTCTCGTGTTGCGCCGCGCATACCGGGCACGTCGCAGATGTCGACGAGGAGCGACGGCATCGCAAGACGGAGTTTCATCATCGGAATGAGGCTGTGGCCGCCGGCCAGTACCTTCGCGCCGTCGTCATGTTGCAGCAAGCGAATCGCGTCGGCCAAATCGCGCGCGCGAACGTAGTCGAACGCGCCCAGCGTCATCGCGGCAACGCTTCTTGCGCACGCATGGCGCGGGCGCCCGTGTTGACCGCGCGCACGATATTCTCGTAGCCGGTGCAACGGCAGATGTTACCCGCGAGGCCGTTGCGGATGTCGTCGTCGCTCGGGTCGCGGTTGCGCTCGACGATCGCAATGCTGCTCATGATCATACCGGGGGTGCAGAACCCGCACTGCAAACCGTGTTCGCTGCGAAACGCTTCCTGCATCGGATGCAGCATCTTTCCGTCGGCGACGCCCTCGATCGTTATCACATCGTGGCCGGCTGCCTGCATTGCCAACACGGTGCAACTCTTCACCGACTGCCCGTCGAGCAAGATGGTGCATGCGCCGCAGCTCGACGTGTCGCAGCCGACGTGCGTCCCCGTCAACCGCAACTGCTCGCGCAGCAAGGTGACGAGAAGAGTCGGCGCCGGCACGTCGAGCGTCTCGAGGCTCCCGTTGACGCGCAGGGAAATCGAAGGCATGGCGTCGTTTTCCCGGTGCTACGCGGTATGCGTCCGGATGAGTTGCGAGAGATTGCCGGCGAACTCCGCGATGGTCTTCTTCGCGACACCCTCGATAAGACGGCCGCCGACCGTCGCAACGACACCGTTCACCATCGCGTCCGTATGCAACGTAAGACGCGTTTGCGCCTCGCCTGCCGCTTCCGCCGTCGCGGTTACCCGGGCGCGCACGCCGCCGCGGCCGCGCGTTTCGGTTCCGTCAACGCTGAGGACCGCCCGGTGCGCGGCGTCGTCTCGCTCCTCGATCGTCAGCCTCGTGCGGTAGTTCACCGCGACGGGGCCGACGACGACCTTGACGGAACAGCGGTACGTCGCGGGGTCGATGACTTCATCGACGGATGCCCCCGGAATACACGTGGCGACACGCGGGACGTCGTTGAGCGCGCGCCAGACGTCGGCGAGCGGCGCGTCGACGGTGACGGTATCGTCGATGATCACTGCCCGATGAGTTGCGCGGCAGGAAACGACGCTTTGATCAGACCGTACTTCGCGCAGGCATCGATCAGCGTCTGCAGGTCGGCAGGATCGAGCTTCTCGGCGAACGGAACGCGGTGATCCGATTCGCCCATGTGAATGTTCGTCGCCTCGGCGAGCATCTGTCCCGACTGCTGATGATGCGCGTTCGCCCACTTTGCCGCCTCGTTCATCGACTTCGCAAACGCGGATACCAGCTGGGGGTTGTCCTTCGCCCAGGTCGACTTCGCAAACCAGCCACCGATGAGAAATTCGTTGCCGATGGCCGTGTAAACGTCGGCAACGACGCGGAAGCGATCGGATTTCAACGCGGCGCTGTACACGGGCTCCGTGACGACGGCAGCGTCGATCCGATGGTTCGCGACGGCATCGGGCATCTCGGCGAACGGCAGATCGAGGAAATGCACCGACTTCGGATCAGCGCCGTTCTTGTCGAGCCACGCGAGGGTTCCCAGCTCCATAAATCCGCGAACGCCCGAAATGCTGATCGTCTTTCCGTTGAAGTCGCGCGCGCTTTGCATCTTGGAGTCTTTGACCACGATCAGGCCGGCCTGCTTGGAACCGGCGAGGTATTCGTTCGCGGCCGCGACGATCGTGACCGGGATACCGCGTTCGTGCGCTTGCGCGAGGGGCACCACATTCGACTGGCCGATGTCGGCAGCCCCGCCGATGACGGCGGCGGTCACCGCCGAGCCGCTGTTGAGCGCGGTTATCTCGACGTTGATCCCGTTCTTCTGAAAAATGCCGAGCTTCTGCGCATAATAGACTTCAGATCCTGCATCGATCGGAACGGTCGCGACACGAATCGTCGGCAGCACGTCGGCGCCGATCGGCGACGCGAGGGTCAGCAGCAGCGCGGGTGCGACGAACGCAACACCCAAACGGCGACCGGGCCGGCAAATATTCATGGTTCCCCTCACTCGTACACGGCGCAACCGCTACGGGATTGTAGACAAACGAGTTGCACATGTCCAACACGAACGTTCCCACGAACTGACACCCGCGCCGCCGATAATCAGGGCGGCGCGCCATGTTGGACACGACGATCGACCGCTCTTACAATAGTCCGAATGGAGAACCGCCGATGACCCTGCAGGCCGAAGCAGCTGCCGCTTCACTCGACCTCGACGCCTTCCGGCTGCGTCGCTTTATGGAGAGCCTGGAACGCATCGGCGAAGTCGCGGTCTTCGACGAACCGGTCGCCATTGCCGATCTCAGCAGGGCGATCGAGTCGACGCCGCGAGCCGGCCACTTCCGCAGCGTGGGCAAGGACCGGTTGGAGATGATCTCCGCCGTGTCGGGAAATCGGCGCCGAATCGCCCATGCCTTCGGCGTCGACCCGCGCGAGATCGCGCACGAGCACATGCGTCGCATGGCCGTGCCGCAGCGCGTCATCGAAATCGCGTCGCGAGATGCTCCGGTCCACGATGTCGTGCTCACCGGCGACCAGATCGATCTGAGCGCGTTGCCGTTCCATTTGCAGCATAAGCTCGATGGCGCGCCCTACATCTCGTCGGCGATCGACTATACGGTGAATCCGGAAACGGGTCACCGCAACGTCGGCTGCCGGCGCTTGATGTTCCGCGACAAAACAACGCTACGCGCCAACCTCTCACAACCGTCCGACCTCAAAAAGATGTACTTGGCGTGCGTCGAGCGCGGGGAACGCCTCCCGGCGAGCTTTGCGATCGGCTCGCACCCGCTCGATTTCATGGCCGCCGGCATGCGCGTTCCGGGTGATGAGTGCGAGTTGATCGCGAAGATGCGCGGCGCGCCGCTCCCGATGGTTCGCGGCATCAGCAACGAGCTGCTCGTGCCGGCCGACGTCGAACTCGTGATCGAAGGATACTTCGACGAACTCGGCTACCGCGAATTTGAAGGCCCGTACGGCGAGTTTTACGGCTTCTACGGCCCCGTTCACATGGATCCGGTTTTTCACGTTACGGCCATTACGATGCGCCGCGACGTTCTGCATCAAACGGTGCGCCATAGCGGCTCCCACCTCAGTTACACGGAATCCGGCAACCTCGGCGGCATCAACGCCGAGGTGGGAATGTGGCGCGCGCTGCGCGCTGCGAACATCGAGCCGACGGCAATCTACTCCGTGCCGGATGCCAACGGCCGCCAGCACGCGCGGCTTTCGTTGAAGCGGGCCGACGCGGCGCAGGCCCGGCTCGCGATCGCGACACTCTTCGGCATTCCGCGCGTTAAACTCGTGAGCGTGGTGGACGAGGACATCGACGTCTTCGACCACGAGCAGATGGAATGGGCGCTCTCGGCTCGCTTCCGGGCTGACCGCGATGTCGTCATCGCGAACGGCTTCCCCGGCTTCTACATGGATCCCACAATGGACGAGACGAAAACCATTGCAAAAATGGGCCTCGATCTCACGGCCGAGAACCGCCCGATAACCATCGAGGTCCAACGGCCGGCGCCGCCGAGCACCGGCCGCACGAAGCGTGTCGCTTCGGTCCGCGAAGCGCTCGATGCGAAGCCGATGTTCTTCTACGAACTGATGGAAGCGTTGGGCTCCGACGACGGCCGCGAGGTCGCGGCGGAAGTGAACCGGTTGTACCTTGACGGCGTGGTGACACGAAGGTCGGATGGCGAATGGGCGCTCGTCGAATGAGCGCTGTCCCACGTTTCGTCGGCCGGCCGATCCCGCGCCTCGAAGACGAACGGCTCCTGCGCGGCGAGGGCCAATACACGGACGACGTGCAGTCGCCGGACGCGTTGCGCGCCGTCATGGTGCGTGCACCGTATGCGAGTGCGCGAATCACTCGCATCGACGTCAGCGCTGCGCGGGCCGCGCCCGGTGTCGTCGCCGTTCTGACCGGCGCCGATTACGTCGCGGACGGCGGCCGCGGTCTCGAACACGGTCCCGTGCCCAATCACAACGTCAATTCCAAAGAAAAGGCCTTTTCTCGCGACAAGGGCCACCGCGTGGTCGACGTTGCGCAGCACGTGCTCGTCACCGACACGGTACGCCATGTCGGCGAAATCGTTGCGGTGATCGTCGCCGAGAGCGCGCTGGAAGCACACGACGCGGCGGAACTCGTCAACATCGAATACGACGTGCGTACGCCGGTCCTCGATCCGCTGAACGCGACCGGGAACGGGCAGCCGCAGCTGTGGCCCGAAGCTCCGAATAACGTGTGTTTGGACGCGACGCTCGGCGACACCAAGGCGGTGGACCGCGCGTTCGCCGGCGCGTTCCTCGTCGTCGAAGGCCGTTTCGTCAGCCAGCGTGTTTCCGCCGCGCAGATGGAGCCGCGCTCCGCTGTCGCTACTTACGACGCCGAAACGGATGTGTCGACGCTCTTCTACGGGACGCAGGGCCCGCTGCGTCACCGCACCGAGATTCTCAGTGCGCTCGGCCTCGCGCCCGAGAACGTCGTCGTCATCAGCAAAGATGTCGGCGGGGCTTTCGGCGCGCGCAGTCATACGAACCCGGAGGCGATTATCTGCGTGTGGGCAAGTCGGCGCTTGAAGCGAAGCATTCGGTGGACCAGCGCCCGCATGGAAGCGTTCCTGGCCGATTTCACGGGCCGCGACATGATCGTCGACGCGGCGATCGCGCTCGACGCAGACGGCCGTATGGTGGCGCTGCGCGAGAAGACGACGTGCAACATCGGCGCGTATACCGTATCGTATGCCTCACCGCAAAACTTCGCGTGCATCTCGACGAGCGTGTACGACATCCCCGCCGCATCGGTGCAGGTGTACGGCGTCCTCACGAACACGGTGCCGACGACGTCGTACCGGGGCGCCGGCCGCCCCGAGGCGCATCTCGCGATGGAGCGTCTTCTCGACCTCGCAGCCGCGCGAATGAACGTCGACCGGATCAGCCTCCGCCGCCGGAACTGCATCCCGCGCGGCGCGTTGCCAAAAAAGAACGCGCTCGGCATCACCTACGACGCCGGCGACTTCGTCGCCAACATGGAACGCACGATGCGCAAGGCCGACTGGGACGGGTTTGCGGCGCGGCGGGTCGAGAGCGAAGCGCGCGGCATGCTGCGCGGCATCGGACTCGCGAACTACATCGAATCGCCGGTCGGAAACCCGCGCGAACGCGTCGAGTTGGCGGTTCGCCCCGACGGCGTCGTGGACGTGGTGATCGGCACGATGTCGAGCGGCCAGGGACACGAAACGGTTTTCGCACAAGTCGCGGCCGACTGTTTCGAACTCGAACTCGAACAGATTCGTATCGTGACCGGCGATACGCGTCTTCTTTCGGTCGGCGGGGGCACGCAGTCAAACCGCTCGATGCGTTTCGCCGGCCGGCTCATCAGCGAAGCCGCGGAAAACGTTTTTCGCCGAGCGCGCGAGACGCTCGCAGCGCGCTGGCAATGCAGCGCGGACGCCTTAGCGTACCGTTCGGGCACGTTTACCGGTCCGGCAACCGCGCAAACGACGCTCTTCGAGCTTGCCGCGTTGCACGAGCTCAAGGCGGCCGCCGAGTTCAACGGCCGCATTCCTGCGTTCCCCACCGGCTGCGCGATTTGCGAGCTGGAAGTCGATCCGGCGACCGGTGAGATTCGGCTACTGCGCTACACGCAGGTTGACGACGTGGGGCAAGCGATCAACCCGCTCATCGTTCACGGCCAAACGCACGGCGGAATCGCGCAGGGCGTCGGTCAGGCGCTCTTCGAGGATAGTACCGCCGACGCCGATACCGGTGAACCCGGCGCCACGTCGTTCATGACGTACGGAATCCCGCGGTCGTACCACCTTCCGCCGCTGGACGTCGAACTCACGGAAGACCCGACGCACGGCAACGCGTTGCGCGTCAAAGGCGGCGGCGAGGGCGGCGTGACGCCGGCGCCGGCGGCGGTGATCAACGCGATCTGCGACGCGCTGCGGCCGCTCGGTGTCGAGCATATCGATACGCCCGCAACACCCGAACGCGTTTGGACGGCGATTCGTAACGCGCGCATGCCGGCGATGGTTTGATGGCGGCGGACATTCGTTTCGAGGGGCGGGGACCGGTGCTTGAGATCGTTCTCGATCGGCCCGAGGCCGGAAACGCCGCGAGCGACGCGATGGCCGGCGAACTGACCCGCATCCTGCTCGAAGAAACGGCCGAGAAGAGCGTCGTCGTACTGCGGGCAGCGGGCAACGACTTCTGCGTCGGACGCGAAACGATGGGGCGACCGAAGGGCGACCGGCCCGAAGCCCTCGAGCGCCGTCATCGAACGGAGGTCATCTTCGATTGCTACGGCGCGTTCCGGCGCGCCGAGATACCGATCGTCGGCGTCGTGCGCGGTCGCGCGCTCGGATTCGGCTGCGCCCTTGCCGCGTTGTGCGACATCACGATTGCCGCCGACGACGCGACGTTCCAAATTCCGGAGATGCAGCACCGCACGTTGCCGACGATGGTCATGTCGGCGCTGCGCGATCGCGTCGGGCGTAAGGCGCTCGCATACCTCGTGTACACGACGGAGCTCGTTCCGGCAGATGTAGCAGTGACGTACGGAATCGTCAGCCGAGCCGTGCCGGCCGCCGAGCTCGACGCGGCAGTCGACGCCGCGATCGGTGCGATCGTCGCCGCACCTCGCGCCGCGCTGCTCGGCGCGAAAGAATATCTTCGTTCGGCGTACGAACTGAGCGAACAAGGCGCGCGCGACTTCGCGCGCAACCTCCATGCGACGGTGAACTCCTCGAGCGAGATGCGCGCTTCCGCTCCCGCGGATGGCGTGAAGCATGGCTGACGACGCAGTCGGTACCGCCGTTGCCTCGCTCGTCGCGGCAAACCGCATTCTGGGCAACGAGGGCGTCCTCGATGCCTTCGGACACGTCAGCATACGGCATCCGCAGTATCGCGACCGCTATCTGCTCTCGCGCTCGCGCAGCCCTCAACTTGTCGCGGCCGACGATATCATGACGTTTGCGCTTGACGGCACGACGTTCGGCGACGATGGGCGTCTGCCGTACAACGAACGATTCATCCATGGCGCGCTTTACGAAGCGCGTCCTGACGTGCATGCCGTCGTGCACGCGCATGCTGAAGACGTGTTGCCCTTCTCCATCACGAGGACGCCGATCCGGCCCGTCATCCACGTGGCCTCGTGTATCGGCGCCCACGTTCCCGTCTGGGACATCGCCGAGGAGTTCGGTGACACGAACATGCAGGTGAAGAACATGGCGCAGGGGCGTGCGCTCGCACGTGCCCTCGGCGCGAACCGCGTTGCGCTGATGCGCGGACACGGCTTCGCCGCCGTTGCGGCGAACGTGCTGGAGGTGCTGCGCATCGCCATCTACTTGCCCGAGAACGCGCGCGTGATGATGAACGCGGCGCGCTTGGAGGGACCGATGACGGCGCTCAGCGAGGGCGAGATCCGTATGCGCACGGAAGTCGATTCCGTTGCGCGCGACTACCGCCGCGCGTGGGAATACTGGCTGCATCGCGCAGGCATCGGCGAGCCGGCGAACGATGCACCATAGGTGTGAGAGCTGGCCCGACGTCAACGTCTCCAGCTGGGCCCCGACAAAGAAAAGTTTTCATCTGTACCTGCAGATGCTCGGCAAACTGCGCGTCGCACTTTCGCCCACGCAGCCGAACTGGATGTTCACCGCACTGCTGCTGTCGGCACGCGGTCTCACGACCGGACCCATGCCGTGGCAGGGCACCTCGGTCGAGGCGTCGCTCGACGTGTTCGCATCGGAGCTGATCGTCGAGCGCAGCAACGGCGCGAGCCGCCGCATTGCGCTCCTGCCCACGCGCTCGATTGCGGCGATCTATGCGGAATTGCAGACGGCACTCAAGGCGCTCGGGGTCGAATGCACGATCTCGCCGACCCCGCAAGAAGTCCCGGACACGACGCCGTTGCATGAGGATCACCGTCCTGCCGTCTACGAGCCGGAACCCGTGCAACGCTGGTTTCAGGCTGCGACCGCGACCGCGAGCATCTTTGACGAGTGGCGCGCGCCTTTTTTTGGCCGAACCGGCATTCAGGTCTGGTGGGGCGCGCTCGACGTTACGCTCCTTCTCTTCAGCGGCAAACACGTTCCGGCTCCGATTGATCGCGGCTACATCATGAAGTACGACCTCGACGCGGAGCTGATGAACGTCGGACTTTTTTACGGTGACGAGAATACCGCGCCGTTCTTTTACGGCTATATCTTTCCGCAACCGCCCGGCGCCGCAACGTTGCCGATTGCACCGGCCGGCGCGTCGTGGTCAGACGCCATGGGCGAATGGGTGTTGTCCTACGATGCGGTTCGTCGCGCCGTCGACCCGGCGGCCGAACTGCGCGCCTTCCTCGATGCAATCTACACGCAATGTGTCGCCGCCGCCGGTTGGGATCGTGATGCGCTGTCGTACGTGGCCCCAACGCGTCGACGCCCGTAGGGCACTCACCAACGGGTAACATCCGCGCGACTCAAGAATCGACCCTTGCAATGAGCTTCGGCCTTCCATGGGCTGGCATGCGACGGTTTTTATTCACGGTGGGCGGTTGGCGGGCGCTCGCGGTCGCCGTGATCCTGTTGGCCGCGACGTGGCTGACCTATGCCGTTGAACTCTCCGCGTTGGAAGAACGCTCGAAGGCGGACGCCAGTTCACGCGTCATGCAGCTGGCGACGTCGTATCAAGACGACGTGTCCTCAACGTTCACGTTGATCGACAACATCCTTCGCTTCATCAGCGTCTACGATGCGGAACGCGGAGCTGCGCGGACGGTCGAGCTTGTTGCGCGCGAACAACTCTACCGGGGCCTGGTCGGCAACATCGCGATCGTTAATAAGTCGGGCGACGGAACCGCCGTCGGTCCGGCCGGGCTTGCCCCGATATCGATCGGACATCGACAATATTTTCGGCTGTCGTTCCACACCAAGGCGCTCGTCATCGGGAAGCCCGTTGTCGGGCACGTCACCAAGCGTCTCGCCATCCCGTTCGCGCGCGCCGTGCACTCACCCGACCGTCACGCTATCGGTGCAATCACCGCGGTCGTCGACGTTGCCAGTTTTGCTTTCGGTTATGGCCGAAACGATTTCGGCCCCCAAGGCGTGCTCGAAATTGTCGGGACAACCGACCGTGTCATTCGTGCGCGCGCGACCGGCGATTCAACGTCGGCTCTTGTGGGGCGGACGTTCTCGGGCGCCACGCCTCTGTGGAAGCTCCTTGCATCAGCCCCGACCGGCTCGTATTGGCTCCGAAGTCCGCTCGACGCAAACCACACGCTTCGGGTATTCGCCTACCGCCGGCTGCCCGGATTCCCGGTCTTTGTCTTTGTCGGACTCGCCTACGACGACATCAAGGCGCAAACCGCGGGCATTCGTCGAACGATGTTGTTCACCGCGGTGGGAACGAGCATCGTGATCTTCTTACTGCTGGCCGTGTGGCGGCAGCAGCAGTTGGTGCGGCATGAATTACGTGTTGCGAAAGAAGACGCGCTGGCGGGAACCCGCGCAAAGAGTCTCTTCTTGGCGAACATGAGCCATGAAATTCGCACGCCGATGAACGGCGTCATCGGAATGACGGATCTCGCCCTTCGCACGTCCCTGACAACCGAGCAGCGTGATTTTCTCAACAAGATCGATTATTCGGCAAAGTCTTTATTGAACGTCATCAATGACATTCTCGATTTTTCCAAGATCGAGGCCGGAAAGTTAGAGCTCGAGACGGTCCGATTCGACCTCGCCGCCGCTCTCGACAATATCGTCGGAGTATCGACCCCTCGCGCAGCGGCAAAGGGCCTACGATTTGAAGTTCGCACCGATCCGAGCGTACCGTCTGCGCTCGTCGGCGATCCGGTTCGTTATCAACAGATTCTGTTGAACCTCGTGACGAACGCGATCAAATTCACCGAGGCGGGATCGGTCCTGGTCACTGTCGATGCCCCGAAGCGAACGGAAACCTCCATCCAGCTCCGGACGACGGTGCAAGATACGGGCATCGGCATCGACGCCGAAGCGCGTTCGCGACTTTTTCAATCGTTTTCGCAAGCCGATAATTCGATAACGCGCCGTTTCGGCGGCACCGGCCTCGGTCTCGCGATCAGCAAAGCGCTCGCGGAGCGCATGGGCGGCGAGATCGGGGTGGAAAGCAGCCCCCGAGCCGGCAGCTCGTTCACGTTCACCGTGATGTTCGGCGTACCGTTAACAACACGGGCTGAAACCCGCAAGAGCGCCCTCCAGGAACCGGGCGAGGAGTTTGCCGGCAAGCACGTCCTGATCGCGGAAGATAACGCGATCAATTTTCAGATCATCGAACGCGTTCTCCGCCGCTACGGGGTGACGGCCGACGTTGCTGCAAACGGACGTGAGGCGGTCGACAAAGCATTGGCACCCGACGCCCCGTATGACGCGGTGTTCATGGACGTGCAGATGCCCGAGATGGACGGCCTCGAAGCGACGCGACTGATTCGGCGCACCGTCGACATGTCACGGCTCCCCATCATCGCGATGACCGCCCACGCGATGGAAGACGAGCGGCGACTGTGCCTCGAGGCGGGTATGAACGATCACGTGGCAAAGCCGATCGATCCAACGGTCGTCAGACAAAAGTTGCGCCGTTGGATCGGGGCTGAACGGAGAGCGGTATGAGCGCGCGCGGCGACGCTGTAGGCGATGTCGTTCTCCTTGCCGGCGCAACGGGCCGGGTCGGCGGAGCAACGCTCGCGGCGCTCGTTCGCGAGGGCGCGCGCGTCATCGTGCTCTCGCGCGAAGAATCGCGTGCCCGTGCGACGATCGAAGCAGCCTTGGAACACGGGGCTCGCGATCGCGCCGAGCCCTATCGTGCCGACCTGAATGACGTTGCCGATGCCGCGGCAGCGGTCGCGTACACGATCGACCGGTTCGGCCGCATCGATGCGGTCGTGAATCTTGCCGGCAGCGGCTTCGGTCAAATCGTCTTGCCGGAATCGTCACTGGACGACGTGCGTACGACGCTACGCGCGTTCGTCGAAACCGCGTACGTACTCGCGGTCGCGGCGTTGCGACCGATGCTCGTACAGCCGCATCGTGAAGGCGCGCATTCGCGCGGACGCATCGTGACGGTGACGGCCGGCTCGTCGAAATCTCCGGCCCCCGGGCGCGCGCTCTTCGGTGCGGCGAAAGCCGCAGTCAACACCCTGATGCTCGGTATCGCCCGCGATCACAAGGCTGATGGCATCGTCGCGAACGCACTTGTGCTCGGCGGCGTGGCGTTCGCCGGCGCGGAGCGGTTCTACACGCCGGAAGACTTCAAAGCTGCGGCGACGGTCGAAG
This sequence comes from Candidatus Lustribacter sp., assembly GCA_965277075.1. Lineage (GTDB taxonomy): Bacteria > Vulcanimicrobiota > Vulcanimicrobiia > Vulcanimicrobiales > Vulcanimicrobiaceae > Lustribacter. Next base: position 93,231 of record OZ255707.1, on the reverse strand, counting down.
AAGTCGCGGAGGTCCTAACCTTCATGGCCTCCGACCGATCTTCGGGCATCAACGGCGCTCTCGTCGACCTCAACGCGCGGGAAGTGGATTAGCGATCGCGACTGCCGGGTTCCCCGCGTCCCCACGTCGCAAGCGCGCCGCCGTCGACGCGTAAATCTTCGCCGGTGATGAACGACGCTGCATCTGAGACCAAAAAGCGCACGGCGTTTGCTTGATCCTGCGGCATGCCGATGCGTCCCAGCGGGATGCCGGCCCCGTTCGGGTGCGGCGGCCGCGATACTTCGCCCGGCAAGCCTGTGCGCGTGGGCGTCCCGGTCCGGGTCGGCGACACCGAACAGACGCGAATGCCGTGCGGAGCGAGTTCTACGGCCATCGCGCGCGTCAGATTGAGGATGCCACCCTTCGCCGCCGAATAGGCGATCGCGCCGGCCCGTCCGCGGTGACCGGTCGTCGAACCGAGGTTGATGATGACGCCCGGCGTCGCGCCGGCGATCATTCGTCGGGCGACCGCCCGGCTTACGATAAACGTCCCGGTGAGGATCGTGTCGATCACGCGCTGCCAATCTTCGAGCGAGATATCGAGCAGCGTGCGGTTCACGGTGATCGCCGCGTTGTTCACGAGCACGTCAACCACGCCGAACTCGCGTTCGCCGGCGTCGAGCGCCGCTTCGATTGCCGCTTCATCGACGATATTGCCCGGCGCTGCTACGGCCTGACCGCCGCTCGAACGGATCTCCGCCGCGACGCGTTCGGCACCCCCGACATCGATGTCGTTGCACACGACGGCCGCGCCGGCCGCGGCCAGCGTCGTCGCGATCGCGTAGCCGATATTGATCGCACTCCCGGTGACGAGCGCGATCTTGCCGTCAAGTTCCGGCACGTGCCTACTTTCCGATGCCGAACGTTTGATCGAAGATCTTCACGTCGTCGCTGTAGTCGGTACTCTCCGCCGGGTTGGTGATCACGATGCGCATCTTGGAATTCCAAATCGTCGGGTTGCTCTTCACATCCTTGCGCCCCGAGACGCGGCCGAGCGATGTCGCGACGAAGGTCTGCGTTTCGCGCGAAAGCAGCCAGCGTTCGAATAATCGTGCACCGTTGGGATGCGGAGCGGATTTCACAATCGCGACCGCGTTGATTTCGCCGACGGTCGGTGCAGCGTTGACCAGCGCCACGGGTTGCCCCTGGCGTCGCAGGCGCTCGACGTCGTACCCATAGACGTTCATTGCGGCAGCGTACTCACCGGCCGCGGTCATGTTCAACGCGAGCTGGTGCGTTGCCACCATCGCCGGCTGATTCGCGGCGAGCGCCTGCATCAAACGATCCGCGTATGCTTGCCCGAGCGTTTTGCGCATCGTAGCGTACCACTCGTACGAACCGTTGAAGAGCGCGACCTTCCCGCGCCATTCCGGGCGCGCCAGATCCGACCACGACGTCGGCGGCCGCAGGCCGGCAGCCCTGAGCCGGTCCGTGTTGTAGACGATCGTATCGGTGTTGAGGTACGCCGCCGACCAGAACCCCTCGGTGTCAAAAGCGCCGGCGGTAAAATCATGCGTTTCCGGAACGGCGTACGTATCGAGTAAGCCGTTACGTTTGAGTTGATCCGTTTGGAAGCCGGGCGAAATCTCGACGTCTGCCTCCGGCGTTCCGGCGCGCGCGGCGATCGCGATCTTCGCCGGCAACTGCGAACTCTCGACACGCAGAACGCGCAGCGCAATCGGGTAACGCGCCATGAAGCGTCGCGCGAGCCGGTCGGTATCCTGCGACGACATCGCGCTATAGAGCACGACGAATTGCTCCGCTCTCGCGCGATCTTCGAGACTACCGTCGCCGGGAACGGCTCCAGCGACACTCGAGGAGAGAAGTCCGACGGCGGCGGCAGCGACGGCGAGAAGCAAGAAGCGGAAATGGTCGACCTTCACGTGGCGACAATGTGACGTATCAGCCGCATTGCCTGCAGATGCTTGAAGCAATCCATCTCGATCAAATCCGGAACGTGTCCCGCGTTATTGGGGACGAAACGGCTGAGAACGAAACCCGCGGCCTCCTAGAAGTCGCGCGAATCTCCGGCGCGCGAAGGGAGACGAGCCGGAGAGGACGTAGGGCGACCGATGGAGTTTGGCGTTTTCGATCATCTCGACCGCAACGATCTCGCGCTTAGCGATTACTACGAGGCGCGTCTCCAATTGATCGAGACGTACGATCGTGGCGGCTTTTACGGCTATCACCTGGCCGAGCATCATGCAACCCCACTCGGGATGGCGCCATCACCGAGTGTTTTTCTCTCAGCGGTCGCACAGCGTTCGGAGCGCATACGATTCGGCCCGTTGGTCTATCTCTTGCCGTTCTACCATCCCTTACGCTTGCTCGAAGAAATCTGCATGCTCGATCAGATGAGCCGAGGCCGATTGGAGTTCGGGTTGGGCCGCGGCATCTCGCCGATCGAAGCGCGCTATTTCGGCCTCGATCCGGCACAAGCACAGGCTCAATTCGATGAAGCGTTCGAGATCATTTCGCGCGGCCTGCGTAGCGAACGCCTGAGCTTCGATGGCAAATTCTATCATTTTGACGACGTGCCGTTGCACATGACGACCGCGCAGCAGCCGCATCCGCCGATGTGGTACGGTCTTCATTCGCCGGAAAGCGCCGAGCGCGCGGCGCAGAACGGGTTCAACATGGTGAGTCTCGACGGAATCGAGCTCGCACGTCCGACAGCGACGCGTTTTCGAGCGGTGTGGGACGCGACGCAGCCTCATGCACCGGAGCCGAAAATCGGCTTGTGTCGATTCATCGTGCTCGCCGACGACGATGCTGCGGCGGCAGAGCTCGCGAGGCGCGCATACGAGCGTTGGTTCGAGAGTTTCAACTTTCTTTTCCGCCTGAAGGGAGTGGCCCCGGCACACGGCGAGCGGCCCGGTTTCAAAGCCGCATCCGCCGACGGGCGGCTCGTGCATGGACGACCGGAGACCGTCATCGAAATTCTCCGCGATCAACTCAGCGGCACGCCGTACAACTATCTCATCGGTCAATTCGCTTTCGGTAATCTGACCGCCGCAGAAACGCAGTACTCGGTGCGGCTCTTCATCGACCACGTCATGCCGGCGCTGCAGCGCGCGCCGGTCGAAGCGTAGCCGTGCATCGGCGGCGAACCTCCCACATAGGCTTTCTCCGCGTATCGCTGGTCGTTACGGCCGTTCTCGCGATGAGCGGAACTGCGCCGGCGCAGACGCCGGCCGTCCTGCACGTCGGCTGCGGATCAACCGAGTTCGATGCGCAGGCGTATTACGCGCAAGAACTTGGCCTGTTCCGAAAAGCCGGTCTCTCCGTGGAGGTTCAGCGACTCCGCGGCGGCCCCGACGTGCAGGCCGCAATCGCCGGCGGTTCGTTCCAAATCGGTGATACGAATATTCTCTCCCTTGCAGCCGCAAAGCAGCACGGACAGTCGATCACCGTGATCGCACCCGGAGCTCAATATGCAGCGGCTTCCCCGACGTCGCTCCTGGTCGTCATGCCCGATAGCCCGTTCCACACCGCGAAAGATCTCAATGGAAAAACCGTGGCCGGCATCTCGGTCGGCGGACTCGACCAACTGTATATATATGCGTGGGTTGACAAAAACGGTGGTGATATCGCATCGTTGAAGTTCGTCGAGATGCCGCCCAGCGCGATGGTGCCGGCGCTTCAAGCTGGGCGGATCGATGCGGCGAGCTTGGCCGAACCGTTCTTAGACATCGAGCGCAGCAAGCTTCGGGTGTTGGCGCACGACGTTGAGGCCATCGCACAGAATTCGATGATTACCGCGTGGTTCTCGACAAGCGAATGGGCGGCGAAAAATCCGGCGGCCGTAAAAGCCTTCGCCGGAGCGATCGGCGAAGCGGGAAGCTGGGCGAATAAAAATCCCGAAGCTGCCGCAAAGATTCTCGGTAAATACATGTCGATCGACGAACCGCGAACGCACGCGCAATACGCCCAAACGCTCGACCGCGCGTTGATTCAACCAATTCTGGACGGCGCGGCAAAATATAAATTACTGGGTGCGCCGATGACCTTCGCCGACCTGACCGGAACGAAATAACGAAGGTGATGACGGACGAGCGGCGCGCAGAACTGCGCGCACAAGCCAAAGAACTGCGCGCGGGTGCCTATAAAAAACGCTACTTCGTCGTCCTGTGGACGGATGATCCCGAGAGCAGCGACGATGCGTTTCTCGAAGCGCTGCCGGAGCATTTTCGGCACATGGGCGAACTCGAAGCGCGCGGCGTCCTCTTTGGGTCGGGTCCGCTCACGCCGCCGCACGGCGCGGCCGAGACCTACGAGGGAATGAGCGTGGTCCGCGCCGAGTCGTTCGCGGACGCCGAAGCACTCCTCGAAGCGACGCCGATGGTCCGCCGCGGACTGCGCGCATACGAACTCTTCGCGTGGGACATGAGCGTGGGTAACATCACCCTCCGCGTGGCGCTCAAGAGCGGCGCGATCGCCGTCGAGTGAGCATGCAACAACGTCGCCTCGGCACGTCCGGCCCATCCGTTTCCGCGCTCGGTATCGGATGTTGGGGTCTTTCCGGCACGTACGGGTCGGTCGACGAGTCCGCGGCGATGGGACTCCTCGATCGCGCGCTCGACCTCGGCATGACGATGTTCGATACCGCCGACGGGTATGGCGACGGACACAACGAGGAGCTCCTCGGCCGGGCGATCGCCGGCCGGCGCGATCGCGTATTCCTCGCGACCAAGTTCGGCCGGTTGCGCGCGGCGGACGGGAAACCCGGCGTGTGCGGGCGGCCGGCGTACGTCGCGCAGGCCTGCGATGCATCGCTGAAGCGGCTCGGCGTCGACACGATCGATCTCTATTACTACCATCGGGTGGACCCGGATGTGCCCGTCGAGGAAACCGTCGGCGCGATGGCCGAGCTTGTCGCCGCGGGAAAGGTTCGCGTGCTCGGCATCTCGGAGGCAACGCCGTCGCAGATTCGCCGCGCGCACCGCGTTCATCCGATGACGGCGTTGCAGAGCGAGTACTCGCTGTTCACGCGCACGATCGAAGGCAACGTGCTCGGCACGATCCGTTCGCTCGGCATTGCGCTCGTGGCGTATTGTCCGCTCGGCCGGGGAATGCTCAGCGGCGCGGTTCGTTCGCTGGACGCGCTCTCGCCGACAGACCTGCGTCAACGTGCGCCCCGTTTCAACGGTGACAACCTGGCGAAGAACTTGACCCTCGTCGATGGTCTCGCCACCATCGCCGGAGAGATCGGGGTAACGCTCTCGCAAGTCGCACTTGCGTGGCTGCTCGCGCAAGGTCCGGATATCGTTCCGATCCCGGGTACCCGTCGCGTTGCGCATCTGGAGGAGAATGTCGACGCGACGAACGTTTCGTTGACAGCCGGGCAACTCGCACGCATCGATGCAGCGATGCCGAAAGACGCGGCGGCCGGCGCCCGCTCGTCCGACCCCCTCACGGTCAGCTAAAAGCCCGAGTGCGGCAGGAGAATGATCCATTTGGAACCATTTCAAATGGAATGACCACGACGACCGCTGCCGGCTCTTCCCTTGCCTATAACGGCTACGACCGCAAACAAACGGCGGAGCCCAACATGTTTCTCTGCGGCGTCGGCCGCGGCACACCCGGCGGCGAGTGGCATCGCCGGTTCTGGCAACCCGTCGCGTACGAATACGAACTCACCGACGTCCCGCTACGAGTCCGCGCGCTCGGCGAAGACCTGGTGTGCTTTCGCGACCGCAGCGGCAACGTCGGCGTCCTCCACTTGCACTGCGGCCATCGCAATGCTTCGCTCGAGTACGGGGTCATCGAAGAGCGCGGGCTTCGCTGCTGTTATCACGGCCGGCTCTTCAGCGTCGACGGAACGTGTCTCGAGATTCCGGGCGATCCTGCCGAAGAGAAGCTTCGCAAGCGCACGAGCCAGGGCGGCTATCCCGTGCATCTCTTCGCGGGCATCGTGTTCGCATACATGGGGCCGCTCGACGCGATGCCGATCTTCCCGGTCGGCGACCGTTTCGACATCCCCGGCCTGCGCCTCGTCCCCGGCGTTCGCTCGAACTTCGCATGCAACTGGCTGCAGGTCAAGGAGAACGCCGTCGACCCGCACCACACGCATTTCTTGCACGTGATCCCGCAGTTGCGCGGGATGGATCACTTTGCGAACGAGTTCGGTAATTTTCCCGAGATGACGTGGTCCGATACACCGGGCGGCATTGCGTATTTCGCAGCGCGTCGCGTCGGCGACAACGTTTGGGTCCGTTCGTCGGAGGTCCGAGGTGCAAGCGTGCACGTCATCAATTCGATCTTCGAGAGCGGTCGCGAGCGCAAAGCCGCGAGCCGGCCGTTTCTCTCGTTCTGGTCGCTCCCGGTCGATGACGAAAACACCGTGAATTTCTTCATCAGCCACGTGAGCGACGACGAAGCGATGCCGTTCGAAGAGCGCCGGCGTCTCGAAATCTTCGGCCAGAACGCCGACCGTTCGTATCGTGACCGGCAATGGATTCCCGGCGACAACGAAGCGATGGCGAGCCAGGGACCGATCAACGTCCACGCGTTGGAACAACTCGGCTCGCTCGACCGCGGCGTCGCGATGTACCGCCGTTACGTGCGCGCGGGCATCGAAGCCGTTGCGCGCGGCGAGGCGCCGCACGGCGTGTATCGCGCCGAAGCCGACGTCCCGCCGACATTTGCGAACGATCTGGTCGTGGGCATCGACGACTTTCCGGGAAACCCCGACGACCAGGCGGCGCTGCTCCGCTTTGCCCAGAGCCTGCCTGCACGCTATGTGGACGCACCCCCGATGCTCGTGCTGAAGCGGGAGACACACGCATGACGCTGCGCTCCGGTATCTCCGCTGCGCTGCTTGGCCTCGCATTCGCGCTCGTCTCGTCGCCGATGACGGCCTCGGCCGCCGAGCCCTATGAGATCGACGCGATCTTACCGCAGAGCGGAAACGGCGCGTTTCTCGGTTCGGCACAAATGGTGTCGTTGAAGATTTTAGAGGACCTGATCAACAAACGCGGCGGCGTCGCCGGACGGCCGCTGAAGTTCGTCTACCTCGACGATCAGTCGAATCCGCAGATCGCCGTACAACTCACGAACGGCATCATCGCGAAGAAAGCCGCCGTGATGGTCGGATCGACCCTGGTCGCGATCTGTCGAGCCCAAGCACCGCTCGTGAACGACGGGCCGCTCACGTACTGCTTCTCGCCGGCGGTCCATCCGCCCGCCGGCAGCTTCATGTTCACCGCCGGCACGTCGACGACCGACATGCTGCAGGCCTCGATGCGCTTCTTTCGCGCCAAGGGTTGGACGAAGATCGCGATAATCGCATCGACCGATGCAACCGGGCAAGACGTCGACAGCAACATGGCGCAAATGCTGGCGCTGCCGGAAAACAAGACGGTCACGCTGGTCGCGCACGAACACTACAACGCGACGGACGTCAGCGTCGCCGCGCAAATTGCACGCGTCAAGAATAGCGGCGCACAGGCGATGATCGCATGGACCGTCGGTGGGCCGTTGGCGACGATCTTCAACGGCATGCAGTCATCGGGTCTCGACATTCCGGTCCTCGCAACGCCCGGGAACATGACATACGTGCAGATGAAACAGTATGCGGCCTTCCTACCGAAAGAGTTGTATTTTCCCGGGTCGGCAACGTTCGCGCCGGAGCAACTCTCGAACGGACCCGAAAAAAAGGCGGTTAGTGCGTACCTCGATGCGTTCAAGGCCAGCGGCGTCCGGCCCGATCAAGGACATCTCTTCGTATGGGACCCGATTTTGATTTTGGTTGACGCGCTCAACAAGCTCGGGCCGAACGCAACGCCCGCGCAACTACGTGAGTATATTTCGGCCTATCACGGCGTCGGCGTGTTTGGATTGTACGACTTCCGGAGCGTGCCGCAACGCGGCATCGGTGTCGACAGCGTTGTGATGCTACGCTGGAGCCCGGAAAAAGCGACGTGGGTCGGGGTGAGCCGGGCGGGCGGGGATGCCTTGCACTGAGCGCTAAAATCGCGCGCTTATGAAACGGCGCGCGGCGCCCGCCGACGGCCTGCATATCGAGAGCTACGTTCCGTATCTCGTCAACCGGGCTGCCACCGCGATGCTCACGTACTCCGCGCTCGAATTCGACAAGCTCGGCTTGACGGTGCCGCAGTGGCGAATTCTTCTGACGCTCCGGCAGCATCGTGAATGCCGGTTCGGCGAATTGGCAAAGCTCACGAGCATCGAACCGCCGACACTCTCGCGCTTGCTCAATGCGATGACGAAGTCCCGGTGGGTGAAGCGTCAACGAATGGAAGCGGATTCCCGCAGCGTGAACGTTTCGCTGACCGCAGCGGGAACAGCTCTCTTCGAGAGGTCCATTCCGTTTGCCGAAAACGTTAACGCAATGTACGTCGAAGGGCTGACCAAAGCGGAGGTGACCATTTTGCGACGCGCGCTCACGACCATCTACTCGAACGTGCGGCGTCGATACGACCCCTAGCCCTCTCGGTCCCTAAGCAAGGGTCCAAATCGGGTAAGTATTGGCGTCCCAAAAAGGGGCCGGAAGCCACGCTTAAAGGCCTTCTCGGCGAGCATAATGGCTAGGGGTCGTTTACCAAGATCTCGGAGTGCGGTTGTTTGAAGTCGGGTAACTGGAAGTCCGCTCTCGCAATTCTCAGCAAGCGAGTAAGCGGCGAATCGAAGACTCGAAGCGGTATACAGGTGACGGTCCGGCGGCTGGCACGCTTGTTAGGGCACCCGTACACCGTTGCGCGGATTTCGACGGCCAACCGCGCACCGCGAGTCGAACGGGCCTGGGAGTGCGGCTGCCAAGCAAGCTCGGGGTCGGTCGATAAAACCACCTACTGGTTCCCGTGTTCGCGCCACGAAGTCACCGTTCTCACCGACGGTCGGGATGTCGAGCCGGCAGGATCCGCCGAAGATGTCGGCTCGTTTCTTGCCAGCCGGCTCGTCGAAAATTGGCAGGCCCCCGCGATCGCGCTCGGCGTTGCCTTCGTCGCGAAAAGCGTCTTTGATTCACTCTCGTTGGTCAAGCGCGCCGAGGAGGCCGAGGGGGCGTCGCTGGTCGATCCCTTAACGGGATTGTACAATCGTCGCGGCTGGGATCGACGTGTCGTGGAAGAGCGCAAACGGCTCAAGCGCGATACTGAACCGGTCGTCGCCGTCTACATGCTCGACGTCGACGGCTTGAAAGCGACGAATGACGAGCGGGGCCATAGCGCCGGCGACGCAATCCTGAGAAATGTCGCAAAAGTGATCCGCGAAGTGACGCGGGAACACGATATTGCAGCGCGACTGGGCGGCGATGAATTTGCCATTCTTACCGTGCAGTCGCAAGCCGCCGAGGCGGATCTGATTCGAGCTCGTCTCGAACGCGGCTTCGCGAGCGCCACGCTGTCCGTCTCGATCGGCTTCGCTTTTGCAAACTCGGTCGACACGATCGAGAAGGCCATGGACCAAGCCGACAGCGCGATGTACGAAGTGAAGAAAAGGAACGCGCATTCCGCTAATCGCCGCTAGTGCGTTAATCGATGATTCCGAGCTCTCGACGGACGATCTTCGTGCCGTCGACCAGAGCTGAGAGTTTCGCGAAGGCGGTTGCGCGGGGCAGATACTTCATGCCGCAATCCGGCGCGAGCACGAGCCGCTCCGGCGAGATGTGCTGCAGAGCGCGACGAATCTGCGTCGCGACAGCTTCGGGCGTTTCAACGGCTGCTGCGTCGTCGAGATCGATCACGCCGAGGACGATCTGCTTGTTGGGAACGCGCTCGAGCATGCTCAAATCGACCTGCTGCTGCATCGACTCGATCGCCAACTGTTGCACCGGGAGCGCGTCCAGTTCGGCCAGGAATGGATATCCGCCGAGTCGCGTGTGTACGACGTGCGCGTAGCCGAAGCACGTGTGCAGGACAGTCACTGCGCGGATGCCTTTGAGTGCGCGCGTAATTGCGGGGGCGGCGTAGGACCGCGCATCGTCGGGCCGTGCTTGTAAGTACGGCTCGTCGATCTGAACGACATCGGCGCCCGCTGCGACGAGGTCGCGTAGCTCTTCGTTGACCGCTTCGGCATACGCCAGCGCCGCCGACGCCGCGTCCGGATAGTAGTCGTTTTGCGCCTGCTGCGTCATCGTAAACGGTCCCGGCACCGTGATCTTGATCGGACGATCCGTGTTGACGCGCAAAAATGCGACGTCGCGCACCATCACCGGCTCGCGACGGCGGATCGGGCCGACGATTCGCGGGACCGGGTTCAGATGACCCGTGCGGTCCATGGCGCTGCCCGGATCTTCGAGATCGACGCCGTCCAGCGCGGTGGCGAACCGGTTGGAATAACTTTCGCGGCGTATCTCGCCGTCGCTGACGATATCGATTCCGGCGCGCTCCATATCGCGGATCGCAATGAGAGTTGCATCGTCTTGCGCTTCAGCGAGCCAGGGCTCGGGAACGCGCCAAATCTCGCGAGCGCGCACACGCGGCGGAAGCCGTGCACCGAGCATCGCGCGATCGACGAGCCAATCCGGCTGCGGATAGCTGCCGACGACGGTCGTGCGCAGCGGCGCGATCAGGTGTGACGTAGGGACGGGGGCGGTGGCGGCCATGGGCAGGCTCTACGGCGGACGCGGCACCGGTCCTGGTCGCCCCAATTCCGTGCCGGGAAAATCAGATCCTCAACGAAAACGCCAACATGAAGCGCGGCACCGCAGCGGCGATCATCGCCGGCTCGGCATTTTTTCGGCCGAGCGCAACGCCGGCCGACGATGGTGCACTCGTCGTTGGTGCGACGGCGTCCGCTGATGCCGTTCCGTTCTTTTACGCGCAATCAGCGGGACTCTTCGAACGTGCCGGCATCACCCCAAAAGTGCAGATTCTCGGCAACGGAGCGGCGATCGCGGCTGCCGTTGCCGGCGGCGTTGCCGACATCGGATTCTCGAACGTGCAAACGCTGGTGCTTGCGCGCTCCAAGAGCATCCCGTTCGTGATCCTTACGCCTGGCGGTGAATACAACGACGCCACCCCGACGACAGAGATGCTCGTGCGCAGCGATGCAACGTTCCACACGGCGAAAGAGCTCGAGGGAAAGATCGTTGCAGTCGGGGCCCTTCACGATTTGCAGTCGCTCAGCACTCAGGTGTGGATGGCCGCAAACGACGGCGATCCGACCAAAGTAAACTTTATTGAAACGCCGGCGAGCGCGGCGCTTGCCCTCTTGCAGCAGAACCGCGCGCAAGCGATTGTTGTTTCGGAACCGAACTTGCACAACGCGATTGGCTCCGGCACGGCGCGCGTTTTTGCAAAACCATTTTCTGCACTCGCGCATCGACTGCCCGTTTCCGCTTGGTTCTGCACGCAGAACCTGCTCGGCAGCCGCTCCGACGCCGCAAAACGGTTCGTCGAGGTGATGCGGCATGCCAGCGACTACGTGAATGCACACGCGGACGACATGAATGCGTTGATCGGAGACTATACGAAGATTCCGCTCGCGACGCTACACGGCATGAATCATGCGAAGCAGGGTACCGTGATCGACGTTGTCGGGCTCCAATTGGTCATCGACGCATCCGCCAAGTATCACCTTATCGAGAAGTCATTTGCCGCGAAAGATATGATCGGAGCCTAAACGAGCGATGCTCAATAGAACCGTTACCGGACTCACGCATTACGACATCCAGCAACGCCGGCGTCGGCAAATCGTCGAAGACGGGCGTGCGCAGCAACGCGCGATCGTCCATAAGGCGACGTCGATATACAACAGACGGCACGCGGTATGCGCACGGGGTGCTACGTCGGCGTCGATGGCGATCGCCCTTCACGCATCATCGACGCGTACGTTCACGAAGTCGACCCGGGCGTGGTGACGACGATTCACCGGCATTCGTGGGACGCCGTCATGCTCATCGTCGAGGGCCACGGCTGGACCGAAGTCAACGGCATGCGATACGAGTATAAGCCCTGGGACACCATCTACTTGCCGGCCTGGGCATGGCACCGTCAAGGAAACGACGGGGCGAAAATGGCGCGTTTCATGACATTCTCGACCGAACCGACGACAACCGTGATCGGGCTGTCGATCGTCGAGGATGCCGGAGGAGCACCGTTTGCCGAGCTGCCGCCGCCGCCGACGAGTTCGCCGGGTCCACGCGGCGCCGACCCGTATGCGCGCCGCATGCGTCGACATTCCGAGTATCAGGCCGATTATCAAACCGGCAACATTCACGTCCGTTACGAGGACCTAACGCTACTCGTCAATCCCAAGGGAACTCGCAGTACGTTCATGCTCGATCCGTTTCTCGGGAGCAAGACATCCGGCTTGACGCTCGCGATGAATCAACTCGCTCCGAACAAGTGGCAGAAGAAACATCGCCATGGTGGTGAAGCTTGGCTCTACGCACTCGAGGGCCGCGGCCACAGTATCATCGACGGCGTTCGACACGATTGGGGCCAGGGCGATCTCGTCGTGGTCGATCACTGGGCGTGGCATCAGCATTTTAACAGCGATCCGGATTTAACGGCACGGTTGATTCGCGTGCACAATTTTTCAGGCATTTACGACGCGATGCGCTGTTTGCTCGATCCGCTTCCGCTCGAAGAGGAAGAACCGAACACCGAGCCCGACGTGTCGCACATCATCTGGCCGCCGGACCGCCGGCCCGAATAGCAGCGTGAACGAGAACGGTGTCAAACTCCCCGCCGGGGTGGCGCGGGTGTCGGTTCTTCCCGGGCCGCACAGTCACGAAGATGGCGGCGGCTCCGACTGGGACCGGATCGTCATGCCGGAGGGCGTGAAGGAACGGCTTTTTAATCAGGCGCTGCTCACCCTGCTCCACCGCGAACAGTTGCGGGCGCTCGGAGTCGGACTGCAAGGTTTGATGGTCTTCGCCGGGCCACCGGGTACCGGGAAGACGACACTCGCTCGCGGGTTGGCGTTTCAAGTCGCACACGAGTTAGCCGCGACACGAGGCACGACCACGTTCATCGAGATCGACCCGCACGCACTGCCCAGTGAAATGCTCGGCGAGAGCCAACGCGCCGTGATGAAACTGTTGACGAAGACCATCCCCGAATACTCGATGCGTCGGGCGACGACGATCGTGCTCGTCGACGAGGTCGAAGCGTTTGCCGTCAGTCGCAGCTCGGCGTCGTTCGAAACGAATCCGGTCGATCTGCATCGCGCAACCGATGCCGTGCTCATGGGCCTCGATTTGGTCGCGGCGCAATGCCCCGGAACGCTCTTTTTGACGACCACGAATTTCATCGAAGCCATCGACGAAGCGATGCTCTCGCGCGCCGATATGATCGTACCGTTCCGGCGAGCGACGGCCGATGTCGCGACCGAGATCGTGCGACGCGCGCTCGACGCCCTCGCTGCTGCGTGGCCGCCAATCGCCCGGCTCGCCACCGACACCGGCGAACTCGCACGGCTCGGCAAAGCACTTGCTGGTTGGGACGGCAGGCGGCTAACGAAGTTACCCGTCGTTGCGATGGCGCAGCGGAGCGAATCCGTACGCGATCCCGGCGCGTTGCGTTTTGCCGACGTCTGGGCTGCCGTGGAAGAATTGCGCCCGGATCGTGTTGTGTTCGGGAAAACGCCGCAGCCCCTCGATCGCCCATTGCGGTGACGAAGGAACGTTCGTACGCAGGGTTTGGGTCCGCGGGTGCTGCTTCTTCGAGCGCCCGCGGCGTGCTACGATGTTGGCGATGCTGAGCGCTGCCGACAACGAGCTCCTGGTCCGAACGGACCCCGGAACGCCGATGGGCACTCTATACCGTCGTTTTTGGACTCCGGTCATGCTTGCAAGCGAGCTCGGCGGCCCCGACTCACCGCCCGTGCGCGTGAAGATCATGGGCGAGGCGCTCGTTGCATTTCGCAGCACCGACGGTACGATCGGACTGCTCGACGCATATTGCCGCCATCGCCGCGCGAATCTCTATTGGGGCCGGAACGAAGAAGCCGGACTTCGCTGCGTCTATCACGGCTGGAAGTTCGACGTCAACGGTGCGTGCGTCGATCTCCCGAACTGTCCCGAAGGTCCGACGCTCAAGGATAAAGTGCGCACCACCGCTTATCCGACGCTCGAACGCGGCGGCATCATTTGGGCGTACATGGGACCGGCCGACAAAATACCGGAGTTTCCGGCGGCCGAAGTGTTCCATGCGTCGCCGACGCATCGTCACATCGTGAAGATCTTCGAACGCGGGAACTTCGCGCAGATGCAAGAGGGCGACGTCGACTCGAGCCACGTGTCGTTCCTGCACAGCTCCGTCGACGGTATCGGGCTGCCGGGCTCACGCGCGAATCCGAATACGTTCGTCGACAAGAGTCCGCGTTGGTTCACGCTCGATACCGACTACGGCATGATGCTCTCGGCACAGCGCAATGCCGGCGACGATCGCTATCAGTGGCGCGTGAACCAGTGGCTGATGCCGTATGCGACGCTCATCGCGGCAGCGCCGGGCGTTCCTATTCTGGCGCAGCTGCGCGTGCCGATCGACGACGAAACGTCGTTCCTGTTCCGCGTCATCGCATCGCCGGACCGGCCGATCACCGATGAAGAACGCGAACAATACAACGGCGGCGTGTTGGTGCCCGAAATGATCCCGGGTACTGATCGCATGGTCGAAAATATCGAGAACGACTATCTGATCGATCGAACCGATCAGCGCGTGCGCACCTTCACCGGAATTCGTTCGATCGTGGCGCAAGATCTGGCGATTTCCGAAGACCAACGCGGCCCGATCGCCAATCGCAGCGACGAATATCTCACGAGCTCCGATCGCGCCATCATCGCGCTTCGCAAACGTCTTCTCACGGCGGCAAAAGCGTTGGTAAACGGCGTCGAACCGCCCGAAGCGCGCAAACCGAACGCCTATCGCGTTCGACCCGGAGACTTCATCTTGCCGCGCGACGTCCCGGTCGCCGACGGCGCGAAAGACATACTCCTCATTGCAGCGGGATAGCGTGCGATGTCGCGCCGTCGTCGCCGTTGTCGCGCTGATGTGCTTGTATCCAGCCGCCAGTACGCCCGTTGCGTCGCAATCGATGCAATCGATGCAATCGCTCAAGATCGAGACCATTCCGTTCGATGCCGGGTCGGAAGCGTTTTATGCGAAGGACATGGGTTTTTTCGCGAAGGAAGGCTTGGACGTCACCGTCACGCCCGTCGGCAACGGCCCGGCCATCGCGGCGGCCGTCGCGGCCGGCACCGTCGATATCGGGTTCTCGAACGCCCTGTCGATCGAAACGGCATACAAGCGGGGCTTGCCCTTCGTCTTCGTTGCAGCCGCCGCAATCTATTCGAGCGCCGCGCCGACGTCGGTCCTGATGGTGCCGAAAGACTCACCTCTCAAGACGGGCCAAGATTTCAACGGGAAGACGATCGCGGTCAACGGGCTGAAGAACATCGCACAGTTCGCGCCCGCGCAGTGGATCGACAAGAACGGCGGCGATTCCTCAACGGTCAAATTCATCGAAATCGGGCCGACGGAAATACCGGCGGCACTCCAGCAACATCGAATCGATGCCGCGTTCGTCGCTGAGCCGCAGGTGGCGCAGGCCAAAGCGACGTCGCGCGTCTTTGCAAAACCATACGATACGTTAGGCGACGGCTGGATGATCGCCGGATATTTTACTACGCGGGCGTGGGCGAACGCGCATCCCGCGCTGCTCAAGAAGTTTCAGACGGCCATGCGGGAGACGGCGATCTGGGCGAATTCCAACCCCGACAAGTCCGCCGAGATCCTGGCGAACGCCACGAAGCTCGACCCTGGGCTCGTTCGCTCGAGCGTGCGAGCAAAATTCGGTGAAACGCTCGTCGCGGCCACGATCCAGCCGACGATCGAGCTTGCCGCTCGCTACAAATTGCTCGAAACGTTTCCGGCGACCGAGTTGATCTACATCGCCAGGTAGGCGAAGCGCCCGGGGGAGCCCTCCAACTTGTACGCGTACGTTGTATAAGTGTCGGTCGCGAGGGCGGCCGAACAACTCCATCATACGCGTATGATCGAACGACAACTGATCCCCCATGTTGCGGCCTCGGCGACCGCGGACGCGCTCGACATCCGCGGCGAACTTGTCACCTTATACGCACGCGCGTTTACGATGGCGCAGCATTTTACGAGCCACGTGCACGTCTACGACTGGGCGATTCGCGGCAGCGAAGCGCACATGTCGAGCGGCCCCTCGGCCATGGCGCCGCCCATTGGAACGTTCAACGCCCTGACGTTCCCGAATATCGAACGCATCGACCGCACGGGTCTTTGCACGCTTCTGCGCGGCTACGGAGCAGATCTCGACATGCTGGAGAGCTTCGTCTGCACGTTACGCGAGCGCTTCGCCGGCCACACGCACGGCGTCATGGATCGCCTTCGGCTCGCCGGGCCGCCGTGTAGCGTGACGACGAAGCCGCCGGACCGGACCAAGTACCCGCCGCCGGCCAGGCCGCCCATGCCGCCGTTACCGGCGCTCTATCAGCAATCGGACCAGCGGGCCTACTTCGTCGGCCTCTTCGCCCGCCTTGCCGTCGCGCAAGCGACGTTCGCAACACTGCAAGATCACGTCAACGTGCACGAACATTCGTGGACGCGAGCCGACGGTTCACGCATGTTTCGCACGAACGTCTCCCTGTTTTGCTAATCGCGCGCCGGCGTTAACGGTCGGCTAGAGGGTCGGGGTGAAGTCCAAACTCTTCACGAGAAATGCGTAGAAGTCGGCAATGACGGCAATCTCTTCGTCGGTCGTGAGACCGCTGAAATTCCCTTCGTTCGTCTGAACGCGCAAGAGCACGGGCGCGCCGCCGCCTTGAGCCGCCTGCAATGCGGCTGCAAATTTAAACGAGTGTGCGGGGAGAACACGATCGTCATGATCGGCAGTCGTGATGAGCGTCGGCGGGTACACCGTTCCCGGCACGACGTTTTGCAGCGGCGAGTATGCAGCGAGCCACCGAAATTGGGCTGCGCTCGCAGCAGCGCTGCCGTACTCGGGAATCCACGCCTTCCCGACCGTGAACTTCTCGTACCGCAACATATCGAGGACGCCCTGTTCGGCAATCGCTGCACCAAAGAGATCGGGACGCTGCGTGAGCATTGCGCCGATAAGCAGTCCGCCGTTCGATCCACCGTCGATCGCGAGTTTTGCCGTCGACGTGATCCTGCGATCGATCAGCATCTGAGCGGCGGCCGCGAAGTCGTCGAATACGTTTTGCTTGTTGCCCAACCGTCCGGCGTCGTGCCAGGGTTCGCCGAATTCGCCGCCGCCGCGGAGCACCACGTCGGCGTAGACCCCGCCCATCTTCAACCACAGCGCGCGACTCGTTGAAAACGCCGGTGTTTCGGATATATCGAAGCCGCCGTAGCCGTACATCAGCGTCGGGTTGCTGCCGTCGAGCCGAACACCTTTGCGATGCGTTACGAAAACGGGGACGTTCGTGCCGTCTTTCGATCTTGCAAAGAGCTGCTCGGTAACGAACGCTCCGCCGTCGAACGCGACCGGTGACCGGCGATACAACGATGCGCGCGTCGTGAAGGTGTCGTAGCGATAGATTGCCGGCGGTTTCGCATACGATGTGAAGGTGTAGTACGCAATACGATCCGCGCGCTTGGCTTCCGGCACGCCCGCGGAGCCGATGCCCGGCAGCTCGATCGTTCCGACGGATCGCCCCGACGTCGTAACGACGCGTAGGACGGAGTACGCGTCGTGGAGGTATCCGAGATACAAGCGATTGCCGATCAGCGAAACCGAGGCGAGTTTGTCCACGGCCTCAGGAACAACGTCACGTAAGACGTGCTGCGGATCGTTCAGCTCAACGGAGACGACTCGAAAGCGCGGCGCACCGTTGTTGGTGTAGAGATAGACGCGGAAACCATCGTTGCCGACAACATCGTACTTGACATTGCGCGTGTAGCTGGTGAGGGGCCGGAACGAGGACCGGCGCGCCGTGCGTGGTTTCCAGACGAGCGAGTTGGTCCCGAGCGTTTCCTGCGATAGAAACACGAACCGTTGATCTTCGCTAACTTCGGCGCCGACGAATCGGTCGGGATGCGCGGTCGAAGCAAAGACGAGTCGATCGCTCGACTGCCGGCTTCCGAGCGCATGAAACCATAACTTGTGTACACCCAGGAGCGATAATGTTTTGTTTCCAGCCGTCGGTCTATCGTAGCCGGCATATAAAAGCCGCGATCGCCGTCCCACGAAGCGCCCGAGAACTTCGACCATTCGAGAACATCGGTCGTGTCGCGACCCGTCGCGACGTGTTTTACGTGCCAGGTTTGCCAATCCTCACCGCCCTTGGACGTTGCGTACGCCATGAGCGAACCGTCTTCCGTGAAGCTCACGTCCGTCACTTGAATCGATCCGTCTTTGGAAAGCGTATTCGGATCGAAAAATCTTCGGGCACTGCCCTCCACGGATTCGCGCACGTAGTACACGCTCTGTGTTTGCAAGCCCGTGTTATAGGTGGAGAAGTACCGCTTGCCCGCGCGAAACGGCGCCGACATCTTGGGATAGTTGTAGAGCTTGCGATACGCGGCGGCGATCCGACGACGCGCGGGAATCGCGTCGAGATATGAACGCGTCAGCGCGTTTTCGCCGGCGATCCATGTTTTGGTAGCCGGGGCATCGATCGATTCGAGCCGGCGATACGGGTCGCGCACGACGGTGCCGAAATAGACGTCGCTCGCATTCGACGTCGGCGCCGGCGGAAAGGTGATGGGCGGCGCAGCGGCTGCGCCGACGGCAACCAAGACCGACGCACCAAGAGCGCTCGCCGCAACCAACAACCCGCCGACCGCAAAGGCTCGTTCAAAGCATTCGTGGTGTTCGGTTGCAACCGACCGCTTCTCCCGTTTCGCTGCGGGCTGAAATTGGGATACACGGTCTGGCCGCCCTCCGAGGCGACTTGCAAGATGCGCCCGCCGCCCTGCGTGCGCAGATGCGGTAACGCGGCGCGGACCACGTCGATGGAACCGATCACGTTCGTGTCGATTACCTGGTGAATCTGCTCGTCGCTCACTTCTTCCGCTGCGCCGACGAGTCCGTAACGCGCGTTGTTCACGATGACATCGATCCGGCCCAATTCGCGAAACGCGCGATCCACGACTTCGCGGACGGCTTGCGTATCGGTGACATCCAACGCCGCGATCCACAGCCGATTTCCGAAGTGCGCCGGGAGGGCGTCAAGCGCGCTCACGTTGCGCAACGTCGCCGCAACGCGAGCGCCGCGTTCTAAAAGTTTCTCGGTCAGCGTCCGGCCGAAACCACTGGAGGTGCCGGTGATAAACCATGTTTTTGCCATGCCCGCAGCATACGCAACTTGCAAGCGCGCAACCAGACCTCACCCGATCCCATCACTGGCAATGTAATGGAGAACAACGGGCGCCGGCACGAGCTTGGACGATTTCTCCGCGACCGTCGCAGCCGCGTTCGACCGGCCGACGTCGGCTTGCCTGAAGGCGGACATCGCCGCGTCACCGGCTTGCGGCGCGAGGAAGTCGCGACGCTCGCCGGCGTCGGGGTTAGCTGGTATACGATGCTGGAGAACGGATCTGCCGCGCGCGTTTCGACGGCAACGCTGGCGGCGATTGCCGGCGCCTTGCAATTGAGCGCTGACGAAATAACGTATGTGCTTCGCCTAGCCGAAGAGCGCGAAGGCACGAAGCCGCGGCCGCAGCCGGGACCGACGACGCGCGGGGCACTCGACGCGATCGAATGGGCACCCGCGTACGTCTGTACGTCGCAATGGACGGTCCTGGCGTGGAACCGTGCGATGACGCTTGTCTGGGGCATCGAATCGCCCGGTGGCGACTCGTTCAACATCGTCGCACGCATGTTCCGCGATCCGGCCGCGTATCAAACGCTCACATTGGAGATTCCGGACGACGACGGCCATTGGCTCGTCATACAAGTTCCGGATACGCCGAGCGGCGCACGTTTGCGAGAAGCCATCTCGAAACATGCGCGTTAGCAAACGAACCAGCGGGGTGCAGTAATTTTCGCCCTACGTTTGTTCGCGGCCGCTGCGGTTGCGACGGCACTCACGGCATGCATATCGGCCGCGACCGGCGGGACTCGCGTCGGCATGGTAACCGACGTGGGCGGCCTCGGCGACCACTCCTACAACGACGCCGCATACGCGGGTCTCGTCAACGCAGAGCGCCGTCTCGGCGTCAAGATTGCCGTACTGCAATCGCAATCCGTTCCCGACTTCGGATCGATGCTCACCACGCTCGCGAATCAAGGATACGATGAAACGTTCGCCGTGGGCTATTCGATGCAGAATGATTTGCGTGAGACCGTGCGCCGCTTTCCCCATCGCCACTTCTCGCTCGTTGACGCCGTGATCGACGAACCGAATGTGACCTCGTTGACGTTCAAAGAGGAGGAAGGTTCGTTTCTGGCCGGCGCGCTCGCGGCCATGACGAGCACATCGCACACCCTGGGGTTTTTAGGCGGCGCGGATGTATCGTTGATCCGGAAGTTCGAGGCCGGCTACGTTGCCGGTGCGCATGAGGTGGACCCGCGCGTGAATGTGCTCGTGAAGTATGTCGGCGATTTCAACGATGTCGCGAGCGCCTCCGAACTGACCGGCATCATGTTCGCGGGCGGGGCGGACGTCGTCTACACCGCAGCCGGGAAAGCAGGCCTTGGCGCAATCCAACAAGTGCGCGGCCGCCGGGGTGACTATGTGATCGGCGTGAACAGCGACCAAGACGGCCTCGCGCCCGGCAAGATCCTCACGAGCATGATCAAGCGCGTCGACGTCGCGGTCTTCCGCCAATGCGAACTCGCCGCGGCGCATCGCGCCCGACCGGCACATCTCGTCTTCGGGCTCAAGGAAGATGGTGTCGGGCTCACCGATTTTCGCTACACGCGCAACGTGGTGAAACCGGCGATGATCGCACGAATCGAGCGCATCAAGGCGGCGATAATCAGCGGTGCGATCGTCGTCCCCGCCACGCGCGAAGCGGCGGCCGCGTTTACGCCGGTTCGCTTAGAAGCGTCGCGCTCACGTAGCGCCGGCCCGTCCGTTCACGTCGCGCGTCCCACGCGGCGAGAAGAGTAACCGCGCGGCTAGCGGCACGCGCAGCCGCACGAATCGCGTCGGGAACCGCGCGCCGCTCGCCGGTCGCGCGATTCGACTCGACGGAGCAAATGCTGCCGCAGCGTCGCCCGAGCAGACGCCCCAGAACGAACAACGCCGCCGCTTCCATCTCGAACGTCGCGACACCGAGTGCGCGCATCGTATCGGCGACCGGTGCCGCGGCGAGCGGCGCGAGCGGTGCCGGCAACGGATTGTTCTGTCCGGCAAAGAACGAATCGGTGCTTGCCGTCAAACCGACGGCGTACGCGAAGCCGAGTTGCTCGCACGCTTCGATCAACGCGAACGTCACGTCGCGATCGGCGATCGCCGGATACGCGCGCTCGCAATACGCGTCGAGCGATCCCGTATGACGCACGGCGCCCTCGTGAATCACGAGCGTGCCGAGCGCGATGTCGGGCTGCACTGCGCCGCACATCCCGACGCGGATGAACGTGTCCGCACCGCCGGCAGCGAGTTCGACCAACGCGATCTCCGCCGACGGTGCGCCGATACCGGTCGAACACGCGCCGATCGGCACCTCGTCGATCGTTCCGCGCGCAAGGCGAAATTCGCGATTGAACGACACTTCCGTGTAGCCGTTCCATTCGCTGCCGATAAGCGGAACACGACTGGGATCTCCCGGCACGAGCATGTAGCGCGGCGTCGTATCGTCGAGGTGAACGTGACTCTTATGCATCGCGAGCGGCCTTGGCGATGACCGCGACCGGTCCCCCGCCGGGCGGCCCCTGATGTTCCGCACCGCCGGACACGTAGATGGCGCCTGTCCCCGCCACGCCGGCGATCAGGCCGCCGACGGCCGCACGGGCGTGACGCGTCGCGCTGATGTCGGTGTCGTCGAGCATCGTGTGTCGCGCGCCACGAATCGCGCCGTCGGGTGCGGGTTCCGCCTTCGCGAAGACGTTGACGACGCGTTCGGTCGCGATACGCCCGTCCGAATCGGCGATGAGGCCGGCGCCGGCGAACGCGCGGAGGACGCCCCGTAGATCGATCGCATCGGCCATGACGTCGTGACCGATGACAAGATCGCCCGGGGCGACGCCGTTCCCCATCACGACGATCACGTTGCGCATCAGTTCGATCCCCGCTGACGTCGAGGCGACCGACGATGCGCGCGTCCAATCGTCGAGCACCGCTTCGGCCGGAATGGGCCCTGCCGTTTCACCGAGAGCAAGCGCGATACCGAGCGCAGACGCGCCGCGCGAATATCCCATCGATGCGTAACTCTCGCCGGTGACCGTCGACGAACGGCGCGCAGCGGCCGCGACTCGCTCCGCGGTCAGCAGCGGACACTTGATCTGGACGAAGTGCACGTCGGCCGGGTCGTCGACACCGGCGTCCGCCATCGCCGCCAGCACCGCGCGTTCGGTTTCGACGATCTGCGGCGTGCGACCGAGTTCTTCGGGAAGAAAATCGCGCGTTACGGCGACACCGATGCAGAGCCGCATCGCGGTCGCCGGCTCGCTTGACGGCACGCGCGCGAAGATGGTCGCGTGCGGACTGAGGACGCCCTCGGTCCCACCCGACATCACGATCGCCACGCGTTCGTCGATCGTGCGTTCGTCGACGCCGCAACGTTCGGCGAGAAGCCGCCGAAACGTCGTGTGCGCGAACTCTCGCGTGAAGTCGTTGACGCCGCCGTTGCCTTCCGTCTTCCCGAGAATCGCGACGATAGTATGCGCATCGATGCGTCCCGCATCGAGCGCCCGCACCAGTTCGGAGGCATCCGCAGGCCCGCGCATCATGATACGAACGACGTCTGCGCGCAGCGCCGTCATCGTCCCGCCTCCGAATGCATCTCCAGCACGATCGCTCGCGCTGCCGCCGCGAGCGTCGCGAGATCGAGACCCGGAATCTTGCCGTCGACGACGACGCGGCGGCCGCCGATCACGACGTGTCGCGCATCGCCGCCGCCGCACACGACGGGCGCGATCGCTTCATCATGCACGCCTATGTACCGCGGATGATCGAGCGGCCACACCGTGAGATCGGCCGATTTCCCGACGGCAATCTCGCCCACGTTGCCGAGCCCAAGAACCGCCGCACCGGCCGCCGTCGCCCACCGCACGACGTTTTCCGCGCGCGTCGCGGACGCGCCGTGCTGCGCACGATGCACGAGCCACGCAACGTGCACCTCGTCGATCATGCTGCCGGATTCGTTCGAAGCCCCGCCGTCGACGCCGAGCGACACACGACCGCCGAGCGCCGCGAACCGCGCAACCGGAGCGATGCCCGCTCCGAGGCGGGCGTTGCTCTGCGGGCAGTGCGCGATACCCGTGCCGCTTGCCGCCAACATGCGCAGTTCCTCATCGTCGAGATGCACCGCATGCGCGAACCACACGTCTTCGCCCAGCCACCCGCGTTCCGCAAGCCACGGAACGGGACGCATCCCGTACCGTTCGCGGCAAATCTCGACGGAGGTTGCGGTCTCGGAGAGATGCGTGTGCAATCGCAGTCCGCGTTCGCGTGCAAAGCGTGCGATCATTTCGAGTTCGTCCGGCGTCACCGACCAGAACGGCGTACTCGGTGCCGCGACGATGCGCAGCATCGCATCGGGTGCCGGATCGTGGTAGCGTTGCGTGAGCGAGCCGATATGATCGAGTATCGTTGCCAACGGCTGCACCGGCGTCGGACGCCGGCAGCCCGCATGGTTGCCGGTAACGAACGTTCCACCGCCGCGCGCGAGCACGAGCCGAATTCCGAAGCGGCGCGCGACGCCGACGAGGATGTCGGCCGCGTCGGTCGGCGCCTCGTCGTCGAAGAGGAAGTGGTGATCGGCCACCGTCGTCGTTCCCGAGAGGAGCAACTGCGCGATCCCGATGGTCGCGGCGATTTCGAGCGCTCGATCGTCGAGCCGATGCCAGAACCGGAAGAGTACGTCCTCCACCCAACCCTCGAGCGGCCGATCGATGCCGGCGGGGACGGCCTTCATCACGCTCTGCGCCAGATGATGGTGCGTGCTGACGAAGCCCGGATAGACGACGCAACCGCGCGCGTCGATCACGTCGTCGTTCGGTTCCGCAGGTATCGTTCCGATCGCGGCGATGCGCCCGTCGCGAATGCGCACGTCACCCGACGCGCGTTCGGTAGAACCTTCGCGCCCCGTGAGCAAAGCGACGGCGCCGCGCACGACCGCATTCCCGCGCTGCGTCACGCCGCGACGTTCGCGACGTACCGGCGGGCGAGTTCCGTGAGTGCGCGATCCGCATTCCGCGGACCGATCAGGGTCACGCCGATCGGGATGCCGCTTGGGTAGCGCGCGGACGGAATGGCAACGGCGCTCCATTCGAAGAAGTTCACGAAGTTCGTATACGTACCGAGACGCGCGTTGAGCGCGAACGGCTCGCGCTGCACATCATCAATCGTGTAGATCGTCGGCGACGTCGGAACGACGAGGACCGGCGCCGCGGAAAAGAGTCGCTGGGCGAGCACGTGCAACTCGTGCACGCGGTACGTCGCGCGAAAGGCATCGACCGCGCTGAAGCGCCGTCCGCCGCCGACGATCGCGCGCGTAACGTCGAGAAGCGCCTCCGGATGCGCGTCGGCGAAATCTCCGAACGCCGCAGTGCGCTCGGCAACGAATGCGCTCTCGTACAACAAGGCGCCCGCCTCGAAACACGGCGTCAGATCGACCGGAACGACGGTGCCGCCGATCGCCGCCAGTCGTTCGAGCGCTGCCGCGAAGGCCGTCGCTGCAAGCGCATCGCCGAAAAACTCGCGTTGCTCGGGCAGCGGAACGGCGAAGCGAAACGCCGCGGAAACCGGTACACGGTCTTTGCGCTCATCACCCGCCGCGTCGAGCACCGCCTGCGCATCGCCGGCGCTGACCGCAAAAATCGATACGCAGTCGAGCGAACGACATGCGGGAACGATGCCCGCGGTGCTGATGCGGCCCGGCGTCGGTTTGAGGCCGACCGTACCGGTGAAACCGGCCGGCACGCGTCCCGATCCCGCCGTGTCCGTTCCGAGCGCGAACGGCACCAAACCACGCGCGACCGCAACGGCCGATCCGGAGCTGGATCCGCCCGGAATGAAGCGCGCGTCGAACGGATTTTTCGGAATGCCGTAGGGAGAACGCGTTCCGACCAGACCGGTCGCAAACTGATCCATATTCGTTTTCCCGATGACGACCGCGCCGGCTGCCTCGAGCCGAAGAATAGCGGCCGCCGAGCGATCGGCGACGTATGAAAAGGCGGGACATGCCGCGGTCGTCGCAAGACCTGCGACATCGATGTTATCCTTCACTGCGAACGGTACGCCGAAGAGCGGCAACCGTGCACGCTCCGCCGGTCCGCACCGATCGAGCAGCCGCGTTCGCGCGCCGACCAGCGCATCGGGCGCGCGCGAAATCCACACCGGGTCGGAAACGTCGACCCGCATGAGCGCTTCACCGACGACCTCGCTCGGGCGCGCGCCGCCGGTGTAGGCTTCGGCAAACGCTGCGAGATCGCTCACGCCGTCACGGGTAAGGAGCCGGCACCGACAATACCCCGATGTTCGAGATCGGCCGCCACCGCAAGGAGCATCGCCTCCGCGTTCGGTCGCCCGATCAGTTGGACCCCGAACGGTAGCGCACCGGCAGCAACCACCGGCACGGACACGACCGGAACGCCCGCCAAGCTGATGGGCTGTGTGTAGACGCCGACGTTCGAGCGAATATCGGTTGCGACGCCGTCGATCGCGATCGTCGCCGCTCCGATTTCCGTCGCCGGATACGGCGTTGACGGCGCCAGCAACACGTCGTAACGCTCGAACAGCTCGTGCATCAGCCGGCGAAAGACCGCCCGAAAACGTTGCGCCCGAACGTACCAGTGCGCCGGCACGAGCGCGCCCGCAAGGAGCCGGTCGCGGGTCGCCGGATCGAAGTCGTCGTAGCGCTCGCGCAATCGTTCGGCATGCAGCTCTCCCGCTTCAGCTGCGGTGATGATAAACGCCGCTTCGCGCGCGAAGCGCGCCTCGGCGATCACGACGGGAGCCTCGCCGGCGCCGAGCGCGTGCGCGACGCGCTCGACCGCCGCACGTGCCGCCGGAACGCAACCCTCATCGAAATAGCCGCCAAGCCGCGCGACGCGTTGCGCTGCGGTGCTCCTCGCGCTGCCCGTTCTCGCATGCAGCGATGCAAATGCAAGCGCGAGATCGTCGGCGGTACGTGCGAACGGGCCGATCACATCGAGACTGTTCACGAACGGATATGCGCCTGCGCGCGAGACGGCGCCGAACGTCGGCCGCAGGCCGAAGATTCCGCAGTTTGCCGACGGAACGCGAATCGAACCGTTCGTATCGGAACCGAGCGCGAGCGGAACGATTCCCGCGGCGACTGCCGCAGCGGATCCGCCCGACGAGCCGCCCGCTACGTGCGTGCGATCGTGCGGATTGGCCGTCGCGCCGAAGTGCGCGTTCTCCGTCGTGAAGCCGTACGCGAACTCATCCATGTTCGTGGCGCCGATCAGCACGGCTCCCGCGCTCTCCCAAGCGGCGATCGTCGCAGCGTCACGCGACGCCGGCGTGTCCCCGTCGGTCACGCGCGCGCCGGCGCGCGTCACGACGCCGGCAACGTTCAACAAATTTTTCGCAGCGAACGGGACGCCCGCGAGCGGACCCGGGTCGCCGCCGCCGGCAATGCGGCGATCGATTCGATCCGCGCGTTCGCGCGCGCGTTCGGCGAGAACCACCGTAAAGGCATTCAACACGGGCTCGCTCGCCGCAAGTCGCGACAGCGCCGCGGCCACCGTGTGGGATGCGGAGCAGGCACCGTCGCGTACGGCCTGCGCGATTGCGGTCGCCGTTGTCACGCTGCGCCCGCGCCCGCGATCTCATCGCCGTTGTCGAGTTCGACCGCTTCGAGGTCGGCCGCAAACGCCGCCACGCGGCGCAACACGAGGCGCACGCGCTCGTGTTGTTCGTGCTCGAGCTCAAAGCCGAGCGCAGCCGCTGCTGCATCGACGTACGCGTCGATCGCTCCGTCGTCCATCAGATGAAGCGCACCCGGGCGTTACCGATTCCGTCGAGCCGCGTTTCGATGACGTCGCCGCGAGCGACCGGAATCGCGTCCGTGATCGCGCCGCTGAGCACGATCTCGCCAGGTACGGCACGCAGACCGCGATCCGCCAAGTGTTCGCCGAGACGGATCAGTGCGAGCAGCGGATCGCCCAGCACGTCGTCGGTACGGCCGCGTAACACGACATCGCCGTTCCGCGTCAGCACGGTTGCAATCGTCGCCAAGCTCGCGCCGTCCGGTACGCGTCGCGCGCCGATGACATAGCCTGATGACGACGTGTTATCGGCAACCAATTCGTTTGCGGTTCGCGTGCCGGCGGTGAAGCGGCTATCGGTGATCTCGAGTGCCGGCGCGACCCAAGCGACGGCGGCGAATGCGGCCTCGCGGTCCATCGCCGGCCCGAGCGGCGTCGCGAGGCCAAACGCGAGTTCCGGTTCGGCGCGCGGGCTAATGAACGCGTCAATGCTCACATCGTCGCCGCTCGTCCGTTCGTCGTCGGCAAACGTCCGCCCGAAGAGCGGGTGCGCGATTCGCATCACACGTTGCTTTACTGCGCTCGTGAGACCGAGCTTCCAACCCGAGCGCCGGCCGTCGCCTTCGTGCAACGCGACCAGTGCATCTTGCACGTCGTACGCGTTCTGCAGCGTCAGCGTCCCGAGTCGGTCCGGGGGTGCGATCGCACGCCGTTCGCGCCGTGCGTCGTAAAGAAGCTCCGCGAGCCCCGCTACCATCGGCTCGCGTAGCTTGCGCCGGAAAGATTCATCTGCGCGAGCGCAGCCGAACCTAGGAGTCCGAACGGATTGCCGAGCGTCTCGATGATTTCGAAATGATTGTAGCCGCCTCCGACGAGCAGGCGGACGGGCTTGCCGGCCGCTTCGAGCGCCGCAGAAAACTCGCGATTTTGACGCTGAAATTCAGGCGACTCTTCGGTGCCGTACGCGACGATGACGGGAGCCGTGATGCGGTCGATCCGCCGGCACGAACTAAGCGATGCGATCGTATCGGGATCGAACCGAACGTAGGCGCTTCGCTTCGAGAGGCTCACCGGAGCCAGATCGTACATTCCGCTGCAGCAGAGCAGGCCTTTAAGGACGCCGGGCGGCGTCTCGAAATCCGTCCAATCGGTTACCGCCGCGCAGCCGGCGATGTGCGCACCCGACGAATGACCGCCGAGGAATATCCGGTCCGGATCGCCGTCAAAACGCGATGCGTTCGCGAACAACCACGCGACGGCAGAGCGGACCTGCCGCACCATCGGGCGCAGATCGCCGTCGAGCTCGTCGACCCCGGCGAAGTCGATGAGCACGAAGTGCGCGCCCGCTTGAACGAAATTGTCCGCGAGAAACGCATAGCGTTCGGACGAGTTGGCTCGCCACGCGCCGCCGTGGACGAACGCGAAGATCGGCGCACGCACCGGGGTCGCGCGGAAAACATCGAGGTGCTCGATCGCACTCGAACCGTAAAAGAAGCGCTCGGGAGTTCCCGCCCGCAAGCGAAACGTGTCGCTGAGCTCTTGGTAGCGCCGATGCAGTTGATCTCGATTCGTCGCGTAGACCATCTGATCGTACGCCGCATCGAGCGCGGCCTGATCGTAATCGAGAAAAATGTGCGGACCGCGCGTCACGCGTTGCAGTCCGCGAGTCGCGAGGACTTCTCCTTTGTCGGCGAGACGAATGCGCGATGTACGTTCACGCCGACATCCATGCGGAACTCGTGAAGTGTGGTGTGCGCCTTGCCGCGACGTTGCCCGATGACTGGACGGCGCCGCTCATCCGCAAAATCGCTGCAGATTTGGCGAATTCGTCACGTGCCCGTGGCCCGCGAAGCAGAAGCCGTCGCAATCTGCAGCGGCGCATTCTTCGGCGGAGTTCGGTCGGTCGTCGTGATGGGCGGGACGGGCCTGCTCACGTGCACGGGGGAACTCGCGACGCTCAATTTGCGCCATCAAATTCCGGTCTTTTGCATCGTCAGCCAGCGTGGATCGATCGACGATCATCGCGTCTATCAAGAAGTTCAAGGCCGTCGCACGCGCGCGGTCCTCGACGCCTACGACCTCCCGTATCATACGATCGATCAGCCCGAAGACATCGCATGTCTGCCGGACGCCTACGAAGCATGTCGCTTGCAGAAACGCCCGTTCGTCCTGTTCTTATCCCGCCGTCTCGTGAAAGGACACCGCTCGTGAAAACGCGCGAAGCGATGCGGGTACTCGCCGAGGCCCGTGGAGAGGAGCTCGTCGTGTGCGCGCTCGGGAAGGTCCCGAGATGAAATATCGCTTCGGCAGAGCAATCGAGCGACGCTTCGGAGTCGACGTTTTCGGGCCGTCCGGGTACTGATATATAAATCGCATAGCGCGCCGCAGATCACCTAGACATAGACGGATGCCAAGCGACGGCGGCTCCACGAAGCACGTCCAGCTGCACATACCGAGCGCTGAACCCTTCCGTGAGCGGCGCCGGCAGCGCGCGGAAGTAGCGTGGAATCGGCCAAGCGACGGCCGTAACGAGCTTCTTTGCGATCGCGTCCGTCCGTCCAATCATTTCGCAGAAGCGCGCAAGCTCCATGAAGTCGACGAACGCGGCCGCCATGTCGACCCACGGCTGCCCCGGGGCGAGTGGTATTTCGAGTTCGGTAATGATGCCGTTCGTACCGTACGCGTGTTGCACGTGATTCGCCTCATAGCCGCGCAGGTTCAGACCGCGCCGCTCGCGTTCGAGCGTAACGATGCGTGCTCCAAGGATCGCTCCTCGCTCCTTCAAGACGCCGTGCGCGATCGAGCCGACGCCGCCGGAACCACCGGCGATAAAGCCGCCGATGGTTGCCGTCCGATACGTCGATGGAAACATGCGCAATTCCCAGCCCGCCGGTCGCGTTTGTGCGTCGATGTCCTTGAGTTTCGCTCCGGCCCCAACGCGAACCGATCCATCGACGACGGCGCGGATTTGGCGCAGGGCGGTCATATCGAGCACGACGCCGCCGTGCAACGGCACGGCTTGCCCGTAGTTACCGGTGCCGCCGCCGCGCACGGTCAACGGGATGCGCTCGGTCGCACACAGGCGCGCAACCGCGACGACGTCCGCCTCCCAACGCGGCATTACGACGACGTCGGCCG
Source organism: Candidatus Lustribacter sp. (assembly GCA_965277075.1). Taxonomy (GTDB): domain Bacteria; phylum Vulcanimicrobiota; class Vulcanimicrobiia; order Vulcanimicrobiales; family Vulcanimicrobiaceae; genus Lustribacter. The sequence goes on along the minus strand of OZ255707.1, from coordinate 63,024 downwards.
GCGGATCGACCCGGCATCATCATGCGGCGGCGCTTGCTCGAACTTTTCCGCAAGCACGGCGAATCTGAATCACCAATGCGGCCCCGCATCAGGAACCCCTCAAAGACGACGCCTTGCCGGAGATGGTGTAAAGGCGCGGCTACATGCCGGTTGCGTGCTGAATGAAAAGCGAACTGGCGGCGACGCAAAGCCACAGAATCAACCCGAGCAGCAGCGGTCGCGCACCCGTCCGGATGAGACGGAACAGATCCGTCTGCAGGCCGATTGCGGCCAGCGCCACGCAGATAAGAAAGACCGTGACCGTTACGAGCGGTGCGTGAAGCCCGGCCGACACGATTCCCGAACTGTTGATTGCCGCTGCGGCAAAAAACCAAATGATAAACCACGGTACGATCTTGCGCCAGTCGAGCGTGCGTTCGACCCGCAGGCGCCGAGCGCGCTCGATCGCGAGTGCGCCGACGATTGGGACGATCAACGTCGTACGCGTCAGCTTGACGATTGTGGCCTCATTTCCGGCAGGGACGCCGTACGCATACGATGCGGCGACGACGGACGACGTGTCGTTGATCGCCGTACCCGCCCAGACGCCGAATGCATGTTGTGAGAGCGCCAAGAACTGGCCGATGCCGGGGAACGTCAAAACCGCTGCGATATTGTAGAAAAAGACGACGGCGACGGAAAGCGCGATATCGGCTTCATCCGGTTCGATAACTGATGCAACGGCAGCGATTGCGGATGCACCGCAGATGGCGGTCCCGATAGAGATCAGCACTCTCCGCGACCCGTCGACACGGAGGAACCGGCCGGCAAAGGGCGCGATCAACAACGGAATTGCAACCGTTCCCAGCATCACCGGGAGGGTCGTCGCGCCCGTCTTTATCACGGCGGCAAGCGAAAGTCCAAATCCGGAGACGACGATCGCGGCCTGCAAGATGAAGCGGCTTGCAAACGTGATTCCCGGCTTTACCGTTCTCGGCAAAACGAGAACGGCACGTAGCACGATACCGGCAATGACGGCGAGAATCGGCGCGCCGAGAATCGGAGCGAATTTTCCGCACAGCGTTGCGACGACGGCGACTGCGGCGGCGACAGCCAGACCGGGTCCAACGAGGACGATCCAACCGATGCCGGAGCGAAACGTTGCCGGTATCGCGAGCGAACTCGACACGGTCAAACTCATTCGCGAGGCGCCCGTGGACACATGGCTACTGCCGAAGGAAAGCTCCGTCGCCCAAGCGGAACGTTGCAACGTGTTTTCGCGTTGGATTCGATCCACTGCCGTCGGCCCGAAGTTTCTCGTTGCCGTTCTTCTCTTCGCTTCTGTATGCGCTCCGGCGGCAGCGGCCGAGCCGATGATCACGCTTCGCGTCGGAGCTGGGCCCAACGACACGGTTTCAAACCTGTTTTATGCCGTCCAGCTCGGCTATTTCAAAGCGCGCAATCTCGACGTGCAAATTCAGATCATGACGAGCGGTGCGGCGCAAGCCTCCGCGCTCGCCGGTGGTTCGCTCGACATCGCGGAGTCCAACGTCGTTTCGACATCGGCAGCACACTTGCGCGGCCTGCCGTTCGTGTACATCGCACCGGGCGCGATGTACATAAGCATCGCACCGACGTCCGAGATGCTCTGCCCACGCGCATCGACGGCACGCACCGGTAAAGACCTCAACGGCAAGAACATCGCGGTCGTCGCGCTGGGCGATCTCTCCCAGCTCGGGCCGGCCGTGTGGATCGACACGACCGGCGGCGATCAAAGCAGCGTGCACTACATCGAAATGCCGTCGGCGTCGATGCCCGCCGCGCTCGAACGCGGTACGGTCGATGCCGCCTTACTGGCCGAACCTGCGTTGCAGGTTGCGCTCGCGAGCGGTAACGCACGGGTTTGCGCGAAACCGTTCGATACGATCGCACCGCAGCTCATGCTCAACGGCTGGATCACGACGACCGATTGGCTGAAAAAGAACCCGGACGCCGTGCGCCGCTTCCGTGAAGCGATGCTCGAAGCCGCGAAGTGGGGCAACAAGAATCGCAAAGCGTCCGCGGAGATCTTCAAGCAATATTCGAAGGCTGCGCCGGAGATCATCGATACGATGACGCGCGCGACCTTTGCGGAACGGTTCGATCCGCAGCTCTTTCAGCCCGTGATCAACGCCGCCGCAAAGTACAAGTTCATCGAAAAGGGGTTTCCGGCAACCGACATCCTAGTGCAGTAACGCCGGTTCGCGCACTGCTTCGCTCGGCTGCGTGAAGACCGCGATCAGTTCGTCCGCAATCGGCGAGAAACTCGCCATGTGGCGCCGCAACAAGCTCTCGAACCCGTCCGAGAAGTGTTCTTTGAACTTTTCGAGCGGCAATTCGATGACGGCGTTCGCCGTCGCCGGATCGCGGACGACGTTGATCGGATCGACGCCGGCTTCAACCTTCTTCATCTCGCGTCGAAGCATCTTGCGAAACATCGTGACGCCGGCATCGCTCCAGCCGAGCGACTCGCGCGTGCGGTCCGCGACCGGGCCCTGCGTTTCCCATGCCATGATGTCTTGCGCGTGAATGTAATCGAGCATATATTCGCCGCGCGCGTCTTTGACCGGTACGTCGTAGTAGGCGATTTCGTCCAGCAAATGTTGCGGAACGACCGCGCCTGCCGGCGGAATATACGCGTGATACCACAGGTGCAAGGTATGCTCGTCATCGATCGGCACGCGCAGTTGAAATACGTATTGCTTCCAAAGGCCGCCGCCGCTACCGACCGCCAAAATCGTTGGAAAAACGACCGGATGTCCGTCTTTCCAATCCGAAACCGTTTCCGGTTGGCCGGCAAGCAGCCGCCGTTTGATGATGCCGTGCTCGAATTCGTCGAACGCGATCTTCACATGATGTTTCGAGATCGCCACCTTGACGCCGTTCTTCTCGTTGATAAACTCGTAGAGTTTGCCGTGCAGCCATTCCGTATGCACCGGATCGACCGAGTTCTCCATAATCTGCAGCCAGTTGCAGTTGATCACCGCCGATCCGACCATGCGAATCGCACCCGGCGCGACGAATCCGTCGTAACGCGGAATCTCCGGCGCGGGAAGCGGACCGAGATAGGCCCACACCAAGCCCCCGAGTTCTCGCACGGGATAGCCTGTCGCTTTTGTTCGGTCTTTGAACGTACTCCCATCGGGTTCGTTCGGCTGTTCGATGCACGCGCCGGCCGCATCGAACTTCCAGCCGTGATACGGACACCGGATGCCGTCACTTTCCGGAATGCCGTACGCAAGCGAGGCGCGACGATGCGGGCAGAACTCGCCGACCAAGCCGAACCGGCCGGATCGATCGCGGTAAAGCACCAGATCTTCGCCCAACAATCGGACGCGCTTCGTCCAACGCGCGTTCATCTCCGACATCGCGACGATCGGTTGCCAGTAACGGCGCAGCAATTCGCCCATCGGGGTGCCGCTGCCGACCCGCGTCAGCGCTATGTTTTCCTCGGCTGTAAGCATAATCGATAGTCGCCAAGCAGTGGGGAATTGTCCTCTCGGCGCCAAGCTTCGCGCATGATTTTTTCGGTATCGATCGCGGTTTGATGCGAGCGCTTCGCATGGCGATGATCGGCCTCGGCCAGGGCGCGGCGGGCACGCTCCCGTCGATGACCGCGATGCCCGAGATCGAGTTGATCGCGGGAGCCGACGTCAACCCCGCGATGCGCGAGGGGTTCACCACCCGCTATCCCGGCACGCGCGCATTTGCAAGCGTTACCGAGCTGTGCCGCGATCCGGCGATCGAAGCGGTGTGGGTCGCGACGCCCAACCGCTTTCATTGCGAGCACGCGATCGAAGCGATGCGTGCCGGCAAGCACGTCATCGTCGAAAAACCGATGGCGATCTCGATGGACGAAGCGGACCGCATGGTCGATGCGGCGCGCACGAACGCCGTCACGCTGCTGGCAGGACACACGCGATCGCTCAGCATCTGGAATCGCGCGATGCGCCGCATCGCACTCTCCGGCACGCTCGGCGCGCTGCGCGCAATCCACATCTGGGCGTATACCGATTGGATGATCCGTCCGCGCACGCCGGACGAGCTCGATCCGCACCAAGGCGGCGGTATCGTCTTTCGGCAGGGCCCGCACCAGATCGACACGTTGCGATTGCTCGGCGGCGGCCGTCTTCGCAGCGTGCGCGGCATGACGGGAACGTGGTCGGCAGCCCGACCGATTCCCGGTTACTTCAGCGCCTATCTCGAGTTCGAAGATGGTACGCCGGCGACGATCATGCACAACGGGTACGGCTATTTCGCGATGGCATCGCTCTACCCGTGGGTGCGCGAAAAGCGCGCGTACACCGACGTGGATCGCGTGGCTTTACGACGCGATCTCGAGCACGGCACGCGCGATGAGGAGCAAGAGAAAGCGCTGTATCGCGTCGGCGGCGCACGTGATGCCGCCGCAACGACCGCTACCGCCGGTGGACCGTATCCTTGGCAGCCGTTCGATCTTGGTCCGGTTGAAGTTGCCTGCGAGCGCGGCGTCATGCGTCCCGCGCAATGGGGTTTGAGCGTGTACGGCGATGACGGCCCGCGCGACGTCGATCTGCGCCCCCTGCAACGCCCGGAGCCCGACCCGTCGGGTGGGCTCTCGACCGCCATTCTCGAGGAACTGCACGCGGCGGTCGCCGACGGAAAACCGGCCTATCACACCGCCGAGTGGGGCCGCGCGACGCTCGAAGCAACGCTGGCCGTCATGCAATCCGCGGCCGAACGCCGTGAAATACGGCTGACGCGTCAAGTCGCAATGCCGGAGAGCTACGACGCCGGCATGCGCATCGCGCTTACGCGCGAACCGACAGGATGAAGTAAGCGGCGCCGATCATGCGGCGTTGACCGCCGCTGAGCATACCGATGATCTGCTTGCGCACATCATCGGCAACGAAGCGCCCGAGACGCATCGCCACCAGCAGCAGACGGATGCGCGCGATTTGGTCGCTCGTCAAGTTCAGCACGGCCGTACCTGCTTCCGACGGAACGTCGGCGCTCGAGACGCGAGCGGCTGCCGGCGGGGCCATGATCCGCGCCCCTTGCGTCGACGGCGAACCCGTCGACGGCACCGTCGCCGCGCCGCCGCCGGACGTCCGAACCCGATCGATATTGCTCACGTCTTTTCTTCATCGGCAAAACGGCAGGCACGCGCGAGCACATAGTACGAACCGTTCCTATCATCTACGAAATGAGGCCGAGATGGCACGCAGGCACGTACAGGCAAATACCGACGGTCAGGTCCAACACCTCGGCGCCGCTTCCGTCACCCACCGGTTTGTCGAGGCACCGGGAGCCGTTATTCCGATTACCTGGCATTACGTCGAGACGGGCAATGCCGACGCCGAGACGATCGTCTTCTTCCACGGGAATCCGGAGAGCTGGTATGCGTGGCGGCCGCAGATCGAGCACTTCGCATCGCGCTATCATGTCATCGCGCCCGATCACAAAGGCTACGGCCAAGGCGACAAACGGCCGGGCGATTGGCGCTGGGAGAACTGCGCGGAAGAGATGCTCGCGATGCTCACGCAGATCGGCGTCGAGCGTTTTCATATCGTCTCGCACGATCGCGGATGCGTTCTCGCCGACTACCTCTCCGGGAATCATCCGGAGCGCGTGCTGAGCTACGTGCGCATGCAACAGGTTTGCCATATCTGGCGCGCCGAGAACTCGCCCCAAGGCACGTACTTCGCCGATCCGATTCTCGGTCCGAATCTGTTCGGCAATCCCGATTACTATTTCAACTACCGGCTCCTCAAAATGCTTCACAATCCGGTCGACGCTGATGCATTGGAGCATCTCAAAGACGAGATGTCCTATCCGGGAATGCCGGACGCCGTCATTCGCTACTATCAGTCGTCGTCGTTCGAGAAGGAGCGGCTCGATCGGACGAGCCGTCTGCTCAGAAACATGCGCTTCCCGGTGCTGTTACTGCAGGGCGATCTCGACGACGGACAGCCGACGTACTACTTCGACGATCCGGTCAATCCGGCGATCGCACAATTTCCGGATGCCCGTTTGGAATGGGTCGCCGGCGCCGGTCACTATACGAATCTGGAAAAGCCCGCCGTCGTGACCGGAGCGATCGAAACATTCCTGAGCACGATCCGATGATGTCGGGATCGAGTTCGAAACTTCGGCTTGCGGCCGCGACGCTTCAATACGATCACGTCAACGATCTCATGACCGGGGCGGTGCATGCCGACGGTATCGATCTGATTCCATTCGACATACCGATCGAAGAGATTTTTTGGCGTTCGCTCAAGTACGAAGAGTTCGACGTGTCGGAAATGTCGTTGGGGATGTATACGTCCCTCGTGTCTCGCGGTAATCGGCGCTTTACCGCGATTCCGGTTTTTCCGTCGAAGGTATTCCGGCATTCGGCAATCTTCGTGCGCACCGGAAGTGGCATCGTCGATCTGGCGCAACTCCGCGGCGCGCGTGTCGGCGTCGCGCAATGGTCGCAAACGGCGGCAACCTTCGTTCGCGGAATGCTCACCGATCAGGGTGGCCTAAAACTCGAAGACATCGACTGGGTGCAGGCCGGCGTGAACGAAGCGGGGCGTGAAGAACCGGCGGTGTTGAAATTGCCGAACGGCATCCGCCTGACGCCGCAGCCGGACAAATCACTCGACGAGATGCTCGTCAACGGCGAGATCGACGCCGTCATCAGCGCGCGGGCACCGAAGAGCTTCTTTAGCGAAACGCCGCCTGTGTCGCGCCTCTTCGACGATTACGTCGCACGGGAAAAGCAATACTACGCAGAAACGGGCATCTTCCCGATCATGCACATCATCGTGATTCGCACGTCGACCTACGAAGCGAACCGCTGGATTGCGCGCAGTCTCTACACAGGGTTCAACAACGCACGAAGACGCGGCATGGAACGCTTAGCGGACGCAACCGCGTCGCGTATCGCCGTACCGTGGTTGCACGCGCATCTCATCGAAACCGCCGGCACGTTGGGCGACGACCCGTACGCCTACGGTATCGAACCGAACCGCAGAACGCTCGAGGCGTTCGCGCGCTACGCCGCCGATCAAGGCGTAGCGCACCGCCGAATCGACATCGAGGAACTCTTCGCAAACGAGTTGCTGACCGAATATCGCGTCTGACCTGACCTCATTCAACCCGATATCGAAGCGTCGGTGGAAAGGAGAGATGCATAATGCCCTCGGATGAAGATTCTATAGAATATGGAACGCCCGCACACGGATTGTCGAAAGATTTGAGGATGCTATGCCGGTTGAAGAGAATGGGCACAGTCGCATGCATCGGCGCCCGGGCGTGGTCGGGGCGCACTCCCTCGATCACTACAGTCTGACCGTTCCCGACCTCGCAGAGGCGGCGGCGTTTTACGAGCGATTCGGCCTGGACGTGCGGCCGGCCGGCGACGCGTTCGATCTGTACACGGTTGCCGGAACGCATCGCTGGGGCCGCTATCGGGCCGGCCCGGCAAAGATGCTCGACTATCTTTCGTTCGGCATTTTCGCCGACGATATGCCGGTATTTCGCGAACGGCTGCGCGCACGCCACATCGAGATCCTGCCGTCTCCGGGCGAAGCGGCCGACGACGAAGGCCTGTGGTTTCGTGACGACGACGGGATGCTGGTCGAACTCCGCAGCGCCGAGAAGTGCTCGCCCGATACGAAATCGAGCGTATCGAACCCGACCGTCGGCGAGGGCATCGCCGCGATGCCCTTGCGCGACCGCGCACCGGTCGTTCGGCCGCGCCGCCTGTCGCACGTCCTCGTGTTTACGAGCGACGTCCCGCGAGCGATCGCGTTCTATACCGAAGTCGTCGGACTGGGGTTGTCCGATGCCGCTGCCGACGGGATCGCGTTTATGCACGGCGTGCACGGCAGCGATCACCATCTCGTCGCGTTTGCGAAGTCCGATGCCCGCGGATTTCATCACGTCAGTTGGGACGTTGAATCGGTAAACGACGTCGGACTCGGCGCGATGCACATGGCCGACGCCGGTCATACGCGCGGTTGGGGTCTCGGCCGGCACGTTCTCGGCTCGAACTACTTCCATTACGTGCGCGACCCGTGGGGAAGTTACAGCGAGTACTCGCACGATATTGATTTCGTGCCGCCCGATGGAACGTGGAAACCGAGTCATGTGAGCCCGGAGAACGGATTCTACCTCTGGGGACCGCTGCCGCCGGATGATTTCACGTACAATTACGAATCGCCCGCGGCGAGCCTTACGCGCGACCTCGTTGCCGGCGAGCATGCGTGAGCGTGCGGCTGCGCCGCGGGCCGACACGCAGACACCGCCGAGCCGCACGGACTGGGCGATCGAACAGATTCGGCGCGTCATCCTCTTCGGAGAAGTGCGGGCCGGCGACCGTCTCGTCAGCAGCGCGTGGAGCACGCGGCTTGGCATCAGTCAGACGCCGCTACGTGAAGCGTTTCAGCGTTTAGCGGCTGAGGGATTCGTGAACTACGACGCGCAGCGCGGGGCGAGCGTCGCGGCACTCACGCTGCAAGACGCATGCGAGATCTATCAGCTTCGCATCTTGCTGGACCCGCTCGCGGTCAAGTCGTCGCTCGAGCATGGGACCGGCGGCTGGCGCACAGAACTCCGCGCGGCATTCGAAGTCGTCGACACGTTGTACGCAAGTCCCCACACCGTTCGATCCGGGTCCGTCGAAGCGCATCGAGCGTTTCACCGCACCTTGCGTGCCAATTGCGAATCCACGTGGCTCCTCCGCATCGCCGACACGCTCGCCGATCAGTCGACGCGGATGCAGTTCGCTTCACTCAGCAGCCGTGGAGGGCACCGGGCGGCGCGCGCGGAGCATCGCGAAATCTATGAAACCGCGCTGGCCGGCGATGCGGCGCACGCGGCCAAACTCTCGTCGGATCATTTGCAACGCACGCTCGACGCGCTGCGCCGAGGCACGGAAAGGTAGCGGCAGCGATGAACGTAACGCGGCAGCAAGTTTTGGACGCCAGTAAGGGCATGCTTCAAAAACAGTTCTACGTCGTTTTCAGCACGCCGACGAACGGCGTCGGCCCGGTGATGGAGAACTTGCCCGCGCATCTCGAGCATCAATGCAAAATCGAACGCGACGGCATCATGGTCGCCGCCGGTCCGCACTGGACCGACGACGAGGAATCGTGGCTCGGCGAGGGCATGTTCGTTATTCGCGCCAAGTCGCTGGCTCACGCGAGAGAACTTGCAGCCGGCGATCCGATGCATCAGTGTGGGGCACGCTCGTTCGTCGTTCGTCCGTGGCTCGTGAACGAAGGCGCCCTGACAATCCGGTTGTCGTTCTCGGATGGAAACTTCGTTCTTGAATGATCTCGACGTGCGCGAGCAGCTTGATCGCGTGCAAATCGAACGCGTCGTCCAGGCGGAGCGCATCGCGCGCGACCTCGCCGATTGGGAACGGATGAAATCGTTCTACCACGCCGATTCCACGGTCGATATCGCGTGGTTCCGGGGATCGGGCAGCGAGTTCGTCACCGCTTCGGCCAAGATGTTGGCCGACGGGGCAAAAACGTTTCACCAGATGAGCCCGACCGTTTCGGTGATCGCCGGAGATCGTGCACTCACCGACACCGGTGCCGCAATTCATTTCGCCGGCTCCGTCAACGGTATCGACGTCGACGTCATCAGTTACACGCGGCTACGCGAGCGACTGCAGCGTGACGGCAACCGTTGGCTCATCGCCGGCTTTCGCGCCATCTACTGGCAAGACACGATGGTGCCGTTCGATCCGTCGCACGCACCGCACCTCGACGCGGCAACGCTCGCATCATACCGTCCCTCGTACAAGTTTCTCTCGTACGTTCTTTCACTGCAGGGTCATCTGCCGGGCCCGAATCACCCCGGCATCGATCGGCCCGATTTGATTTCGGCATTTCTTGCCGCGGAAAATTGTTGGCTTCACGCATGACCACGCACCCTCCTGAATACAGCGCCATTCCCGAACGAGCACAGATCGCGATGCAAGGTTTCATTCCCGACGAGAAGCGGATCGATGAACGCGTTGCGCACTTTGCTGCGGTCAAACCGCGCGCCCATGACGCCGACGGCAACACCGAGGTCCTCGACGGTGTGACGTTCACGCACCATTTCGTCGACGGGCCCGGCGACGCCGATACCGTGCGTTGGCACTACGTCGAAACCGGAACGGGTGAACCGGTCGTCTTTCTTCACGGCATTCCGGATTCGTGGTTCCAATGGCACCACCAGATGGCGGCGTTGTCGAAAAACTATCGCTGCATCGCCGTCGACCTCAAGGGCTACGGACAGTCCGAGAAGACGGCCGGTGATTACCGGCATGAAGGCGCGGGCGATCAGCTCTACGCGATGCTGACGCAGATCGGCCTCGACCGCTTCAACGTCGTCACGCACGATCGTGGCACGGTTCAAGCAGACTTCATCGTCGCGAAACATCCGGCGTCGGTACTGCGCTATGCGCGCGGCGAACAACACCTCTATCATTTCCATCCGGACCTGGCGCCGCAAGGCGACATCTTCATGAACGCGCCGTGGACGGGGATCATGGAAGATCCCAAACGCTTTGCGATTTGGGTCTACACTTGGATTACCAAACTGCCGATTCCCGACGTCGAGATGGAGCGGGTGATTCAGGAATTTTCATATCCGGGAATAACCCGCGCCGTTCCGCGCTATTTCAACGCTTCGACGTTTCGCCAAGAGTGGTTGATGCGGCGGAACTCGCTGCTCGAGGCCTGGCAATGCCCGGTGAAAATCTTGCAGGGCTACGAAAGCAAAACGCAGCCGCGAGAGTTCTACGAGGACGCACGCCGCTACATCCCCAACGCGGCGAGCGTTACGGTCAGCTACTTGGACGGCGGCCATTTCTGGTCGATGGAAAGCCCGCAACAAACGACGGATGCCGTCGCCGAATTACTCGCCGAACCGACCCGCATCTAGTCCGATTAGGTGAGCGCGACTGGCTTCAGCCGCGATTTCAACAAGTTGTGGGCCGGGCAAACCGTCAGTCTTCTCGGCAGCGCACTGACGGCGTTTGCGTTACCGACACTCGCCGTGTTAGTTCTCCACGCGACTCCCGCACAGGTCGGGGCGCTGGCGGCGATGCAGACGCTGCCGTTTCCGATCCTCGGGATTTTCGTCGGCGTGTTGGCCGACCGTTGGCCTCGTCGCGCGATCATGATCGTTGCCGACCTCGTGCGCTTTGCCGTTCTCGCCACGGTTCCCATCGCCGCGTTTCTCGGCGTGTTACGCATGCCGCAACTCTATCTCGTCGCTCTCGCGAGCGGCATTGGTTCGGCGTTTTTCAGCATCACGTATCAGTCGTATCTCCCGGTCATCGTCGCGAAAGACGAGCTGGCGAGTTCGAACGTCAAGCTCGAGATTTCGAATTCCGGCGCCACCATCGCAGGCAGCGTCGTGGCCGGTGCGCTCGTGCAGTTCGCGGGAGCCGCAACGGCTGTCGCCGTCGACGCCGTCTCATACCTCGTTTCCGTTATCTCGCTGGCACGGATTCGCACGCCGGAGCCTGCGCACGACGGGCCTCCGCTGACGCCCCGTCAGGCGTTACGTGAAATCGGGGAAGGCGTAGCGACGGTGCGGCACGCCCCAAACCTCCGCTGGATCGGCGCGGCGACCGCGACGACGAACTTTGGCGGTGCCATCGTCAGTGCCGTGACCTTGATCTACGCGTATCGGGTTCTGCGTTTACAGCCCGGGCCGCTCGGCATCGCCTACGGAATCGCCGAGATCGGATTCATCGGAGCGCTGCTGTCGACGCGAATACGGACCCGTATCGGCCTGCGTGCGACGCTGATCGGCGCGATCGTGCTTGGCGCGTTAGCGAACGGCGCCGTGCTCTTTGCTCAGCTCGGTCTCCCGTACGCCGTGCTGGTTTCGTCCTACGCGATCGCAGCCGTAACGGTTCCCGTCTACAACGTCAATCAGGTGAGCTACCGGCAAGCAGTGATCGACGTACGCCTACAAGGCCGCGTGAACGCGACGATGCGAACGTTGGTCTGGGGAACGTTGCCGCTTGGTGCGCTCGCCGGCGGATATCTGGCCGGCGTTATCGGCGTACCACAAACGATCCTCACCGGCTCCGTCATCGCCGGTCTCGCCGCCATCTGGCTTCTCCCGGTGCACGATCGGTAGACGGGTACAGCAACTACAGCGGCGTCACCATGAGTGTCGGCGGACCCTAGAGAGGTGGTTCGCCGATTGCAACCACGCGGTCCCGCATTATCGCCTGATTGCGGTATGACATGATGGCGATCTCGTAACCGAGCTCGCCGTTTTTCTGGGCGAGCCGGTCGCCTTGCCGCCCGGCTGGATGAAAGTACCCTGTCGCTGCGGTAGTAGTGGAGCTTATGATCACGGTGGAAGAGAACGACCTCCTGACGCGCATCGGCCCCGGCACGCGGATGGGCGCACTCTTGCGACGCTACTGGCATCCGATCGGGACGGTCGGTGAGATGCAGACCACGTGGACGAAGCGCGTGCGAATTCTCGGCGAGGACCTCGTGCTCTACCGCACGCGCGCCGGCGCGTACGGCTTCATCGCAGAACAGTGCCCGCATCGGCGTGCGTCGTTCGCGCACGGTATCCCAACCGCCGACGGCATTCGCTGCCCCTACCACGGCTGGGAATTCGCCAACGACGGTCGCTGCATCGGCCAGCCGAACGAACCTGAGAGGAGCACGTTTCGCGATCGCGTCGTCACGCCGTCGTATCCCGTCGGCGAATTGGGCGGACTGCTCTGGGCCTACCTCGGGCCGCTGCCCGCGCCGCTCATCCCACGCCTCGACGGCCTGGTCGCCGACGGAACGATTCGCGTCCTCGGCAGTGCGGTGGTCCCCTGCAATTGGCTGCAGATCATGGAGAATTCACTCGATGCGGTCCACACAGAATGGCTGCACGGAAAGTTCTTCGAGTTCGTCAAGGAAAAGGACGGCCTCAAAGTCGCGTTTTCCAAGCGTCACCTGAAAATCGGATTCGACGAATTCGAATACGGCATCGTCAAGCGCCGCGTGCTCGAGGGACACACGGAAGACGATGACGATTGGAAGATCGGTCATCCGGTCATCTTTCCGAACACGCTCGCGATCGGGAACGCCGGCGCCGCGTGGCACGAATATCGCTTTCAGATTCGGGTCCCCATCGACGACACGCACACCCGCCACTACTGGTTCGGCGCGTTCGTCATGCCGCCGGGCGTCACGGCGCCGCAGCACTTACTCGACCGCGTGCACGAATACGATACGCCGATCTACGATGAGCACGGCGAGTTTCTTCTCGACTCGATTCACGGGCAAGACATCATGGCGTGGGTGACGCAGGGCCCGGTCGCCGATCGCTCGCGTGAATCGCTCGCTTCGACTGACCGCGGAATCACGATGTACCGTCGCATGCTGATGCGCGAACTCAAACGCATGGAGGCCGGCGAGGATCCGAAGAACGTCGTTCGTGACCCGGCGCGCAACGGCAGGATCGATCTTCCACTCGAGAGGGTGAAGGCCCATCGCGCGGACGGCTTCGAGGCGATGTTTCGCCGTCATCAGGTTCGCTATTCGCCGATCGCCGGCGAACTGCTCGACCTGTTAGCGCCGCGCGCGACGGCCGGTGTCGCGTGAGCCCGCGCGGCTTCGTCGCGTTCGTGGTGCTGATCGCGGCGTTCATGTCGAACGTCGGTGTTCGCGGCGCCGTTCCGCAGACGGCGCTCACCACGATTCGTGTAGCGTCAACCCCGATCGATGTCGGCGCGCAGGTGTACTACGCGCAAGCCCTCGGCTACTTCAAGTCCGCCGGGCTCGACGTGCAAATTCAGCAGGTCGACAACGGCGCGGCGATTGCGGCAGCCGTCGCCGGCGGCGCGGCCGACATCGGCCAATCGAATGTCGTCTCGCTCGCAACCGCGCACGAAAAGCAGTTGCCGTTCATCGTCATCGCTCCGGCCGGAACGTATTCCGCGACATCGCCGACGACCGTGCTCGTCACCTTAGCAAGTGCGCCTTTCAACGCGGCGAAAGATCTCGACGGCAAGACGCTCGTGACGAATGGTATCCTCAATATCGCGCAAATCGGCGGCGACGCATGGCTCGACAAGAACGGAGCATCATACAAATCGGTGCATTGGATCGAGGTGCCGGTAAGTGCGACGGCGGCGGCGCTAATGAACCATCGGGTCGACGCGGCAATGATGTCGGAGCCGTCCCTGACGGCTGCGCTTGCGACCGGCAACTTCCGCGTGATGGGAAAGCCCTATGACGCGGTCGGACCGCGCTGGCAGATCGGCGCGTGGTTCGCAACACGCTCGTGGGTCGCCGAGCATCCAGACGCGGCCAAAAAATTCGTTGCCGTGATGCAGCAAACGGCTCGCTGGGCCAACGCGCATCAAGACGAGTCGCTCAAAATGCTCGGTGACGTCTCGAAGGTGGACTATCCGAAGAGCATGCACCGGTCGATCTACGCGGAGAAGATGGAGCCCGCAATGTTCCAGCCCGTGATCGACAGCGCCGCCAAGTACGGCGCAATCGCGGCGCCGTTCCCCGCCGCAGAACTCTTCGCCGAAGCCCGCTAGGAGTTGTCGGGCTTGCCCGACGAACGACGACGCGGCGGCTTCGGCGAAGCCGAAACGCGACAGATTCACGGAACGTGAATCCTCTAGGACGGAGCTGGAAAACGATGACTGCTGTTGCCGCATCTCGCGCGTTCACCGTCGAACCGCACCCGATTCACCGGCGCTTGCAACGGGTGACGCTTGATCCCGCACGCGTACGCTCATTTTTGTCGACAATCGAACACGTCGACGTGCAACAGCTTACCTACGTTCCGTACATGCGCTTCGTCGTCGCCGATGCGCTCGACCGGGCTTTTGGAAAGACGCTTCTTCCGGCGCTCCAAGGCGTCGTTCGGGACCGCGAATCAGGCGGTTTTACCACCGCCGTCGATGCAGCGCTCGATGCTGCCGCGTTCATTAAATTTGGAACGGCGATCTCGCATCTGCTAGGCCCGGCAAACTTCGATAGCATGTCGGGAACGTACTACGCGCGCTTTACGGTCGCTCATACGGACGACAGCGATTCGTATCTGCGCAAAGCCTACCGCACGATGATGCTGCACACGGACGGCACCTACGTCGCGGAAGCCACCGACTATCTCTTCCTGATGAAATTCGCCGAACGGTATGCCGCCGGTGGCGAATCACGCATCTTGCATCTCGACGACTGGGACGAGCTTGCGGAGTTCATTGCGGACCCGGCTGCGCATGTCCCGATGCCCTACGTTGGGAGCGCGAGCAAAAATGTCGCCTCGTCCGTAACGCATCCAACGTTTTTCCAAACACCTGCCGGCTGGTGCATTAGCTTCATCGATCAGTTTGCGCAGCCGCACAACATCGCGGAGGGGACGTTTCTCGACCGTATGCTCGCCTCGATGGAAGCGTCGCCTGGAACGCACGCCCTACCGATTCCCGTTGGTGGCGCGATCGTGCTCAACAACGCATTCTGGCTGCACGGGCGCGCCGCGTTCGAGCGCAATGAAGCGCTTCACCGCGAACTGATGCGCATCCGCGGATCGTTCGCCGAACAATAACGCACGCTACGGCGTAAGCACGGCAATTACCCGACCGCGGACCGGATGGGTTTGCGCTGCTCGACGTTGCCGAAGATGCGATCGATCGATACGGCGTAGGGCGCGCCGACGTAATTCTGTGCGAACGCCGTCGACGCCGCGCGCGACGCAACCAGTTCGGCAAGTTCTGCAAGCTGTAGCCGCTGGTCGAATGGTGACGCCGCCGCCGAGACGTGCATCGTCTGTGTCATCCAAGCGCTGAAGCGCTCGGCCTTCCAGACGCGCTCGAGCGCGACGTCCGAATACGTCGCTAGCAACTCCGGTTGGCCGGCTTCTGCCTCCGCGATGCAACAGGCCATCAGCGCGGCATCGCCGAGTGCGAGGTTCATGCCCTTCGCGCCCGTCGGCGGGACGATGTGCGCGGCGTCGCCCGCGATGAGCAGGTGACCGTAACGCATCGGCTCGGCGACGAAACTTCGCATCGGCGTGATTTCTTTTTTGACGATTCGGCCGGCGTGCAGCGGCGGCGGCGCGTCGCCCGCCAGGCGCCGCTCGAGTTCGGTCCAAATACGATCATCAGACCAATTCTCGATTCGTTCGTCAACGGCAACCTGAAGATAGTTGCGGGCGACCGTCGGCGAACGCATCGTGAAGAGCGCGAAGCCGTGACCGGTGTGCACGTAAACCAGCTCGTCTTGCAGCGGCCGCGCCTCGGCAAGCGTGCCGAGCCACGCAAACGGATATTCATGATCGTAAAACGCCGGCGCAATCGGATCGAGCAAGCCCCGGCTGATGCCGTGAAAACCGTCGCACCCGGCGACGTACGCGCAGCGCAGTTCGCGGTGATTTCCGGCCGCATCACGATACCGAACGCGCGGCCGATCGCTCGCGACGTCTTCGATCATGACATCCGAAACGTCGAATTCTATTGCGCCGCTGCGCGCGACTCGTGCCGCGATCATGTCGGTGACGATCTCTTGCTGTCCGTAGATCGTCACGACGCTGCCGGTCAGTTCGGCGAAGTCGAAGCGATGGCTCCGACCCTGGAAGCGCAGAAACGTGCCTTCATGGACCATCGCCTCGGCATGGAGACGGTCCGCGCACCGGATTCCCTCGAGTAACTTGACGCTGCCCGCTTCGAGCAGGCCGGCGCGAACCCGTTGTTCGCAGTACGCGCGCGAACGCGCTTCGAGAATCACGGAATCGATCCCACGTTCAGCGAGGATGTGCGCCACCATCAGGCCCGCCGGACCGGCACCGATGATCGCGACGGAGACGTCGTCGCTCTGCATGAGCTTCGGTTTCCCGCTCGTTCGCCGCGTCTCCCGGCTTAGGATTAGGTCATCGAAATGACGGCCGCGCCGTTGACGGTTCCTTCGCTGACCGCTCGCAGTGCCTCATTCACGTGCTCGAGCGAATAGGTCGTCACTTCCGGTCGGATTTGGAGTTTGGTCGCGAGTTCGAGAAACTCGCGGCCGTCGGAGCGCGTCATGTTTGCAACGCTGCGAATCTCTCGCTCACCCCAGAGCAACGAGTCGTAGTCGAACGCCGGAATGCGGTCCAGATGGATCGCGTTGATCGCGACGACGCCGCCTTTACGCAACGCACCCAAGGCCGCGATGACGATGTCGCCGGACGGCGCGAACGTGATCGCGCGATCGAGCGCAAACGGCGGACGCTCCTGCTCCTTCCCCACCCAATCCGCTTTGAGCTGTTCGGCGAATGCACGATGGTTTGCACCTCGCGTCGCGACGGCGACGCGGCACCCCCAATGCTTAAGAATCGGAAGCACCAGATGCGCGGACGAGCCGAATCCGTATAAACCGACGCGCTCGCCGGATTCGACGCCGGCGACGCGCAGCGCACGAAAACCGATCATCCCCGCGCACAACAGCGGCGCCGCACGCAAATCGTCGAGCCGATCGCTCAGCGGGTACACAAAATCGGCTCGGGCGGTGAGTTCGGTCGTATAGCCGCCGTCCCGATCGTAGCCGGTGAAAACGATCGCGTCGCACAGATTTTCGCGACCTTCGCGGCAGAACGTGCATGTGCCGTCGGTTCCCCCGAGCCACGAGATTCCAACGCGTGTTCCCAGCGACACGTCGACGCCATCGGCCTTCGCCGAGACGACGCCGACGATCTGATGGCCGGGCACGATCGGTGAACGATGCACCGGAAGATCGCCCTCGATAATTTGGAGATCCGTCCGGCAAACACCGCACGCACGAACGGTCACGAGAACCTCGCCCGGTTGCAGTTCTGGAAGCGCCAACGTTTCAAGGTGAAGCGGATCGTTCGCCACCGATGCCGGAGCGTGCATCACAGCGGCTATGCGCGTCGGATTCATGCTTCGGTATTCCCGTGTGCGCAGCGTCTCCGGCAACATCGCGTCGGTGTTTGGCTTCCTTGAGCACCGGGAAAGCGGAACGTGCGGGGGTGTTGTTCTTCCCCACTTTGGAGGATGTACGTGAATTTCCCGACTCGTGCGATCGCCGCATTTGCGGCGCTCTGTTTGACGATGTCGCTCGTCGCGTCCGGCCACGTGGCCCTCGCTTCCGATCATCAAGATACGATCTATCTCGCGAACGATCGGCCGGGCGCGGATATCACCGACGTTTTCGTGTTCCCCGCCGCCGACCCCGCGAAGGTCGTGCTGGCGATGGACGTCCACCCCCTGATTCCGAGCGGCGAGGGAGCGAATACGAGTTTCGATCCGGGCGTCATGTATCAATTTCACATCGCGCACGGTAAAACGTCATACGTTACCGACCAAGTGATTCAGTTCAAGGCATCCGGCGTCGGCGCAGATCAAACGATGATGATGTACGGGCCCGCGGTGCCGGGAACGACCGGCACGATCTCACATTGGGTAGCACCGTTGGGCAGCGCCGCATACGATCGCCCGACGCCGGTCGGCAAGGGCGTTATGTTGTACGCCGGGCCGCGGCAAGATCCGTTTTATTTCGACCTCACGCAATTTTTCAAGATCATTCCGGATCGGAATTACAAAAATCAGCCGCACCCACCGGCGCCTTCAGCGATGTGTTTCCGTAAGCCTGGACAAGATTTTCTCGAATCGTTCAACGTGCTTTCGGTCGTGGCCGAAATCCCGCGCACACTGCTGGCCGATCGTTACGGCAAGCTCGACGTCATCCACGTGTGGGCGACGACGTCGATCGATCACGGCAATGGAAGCTACGCACAGATCGAACGCCTCGCTCGCCCGGCCGTGAAAGAAGCGACCGAAGCATTCCGCGATCACGACGCGACGAACCGGACAACGCCGACGAACGACCCCGTTCTCACCCGGTCGATCTATACGTTCGTCCACGGAACCGCACACCGGTCGAACACGACCGCGAAAGCACTCGTGAAAGTGTTGATCCCGGATGAGATTGAGGCGAATTTAGCGGCCAAGGGTCCGGCGCGATATCTGGCCGTCGAGACGAACGGCAAGAGCGGATTGCCCGTCGGTATCGTCCGCGTCGTGCCGAATAGTGGTCTGCTCGGCCTCAAGAAATCGCTCGACGATCCACTACGGCAATTCGGCGGACGCGATCCGTCGAGCCCCGTTATCGATCTTTCGCTCGGTGCGATCTTCGGGACGCTTCCCAGCAAACTGGGTTTGGCGCCGGACGATCATCGCGAAACGGCCTGTTTGACGAGCGACAACGTACAGCCGCCGTCACGCGGAGTGACGAAAACGTTCCCGTATTTCGGTCCCGCGATCTGAGCGCACGAGTCGAACCTCGACGATCAGAGCATCATGCCGCCGGACGCTTCGATGCGCTGCGCGTTGATCCAGTGATTGTCGGCGGAGAGAAGCGAAGCGATCGCCGGACCGATATCTTCGGGAAGACCGGCACGCCCGAGCGCCGTGATTCCGGCAAGGTGCGCGTTTGCTTCCGCGTTGTCGCGCACGAAGCCGCCGGCGAAGTCGGTCGCGATCGCGCCGGGTGCAAACGAGTTCACGGCGATCTTGCGCGGGCCGAGTTCGACCGCGAGATAGCGCGTGAGGACTTCGACCGCGCCCTTCATCGCCGCATACGCCGACCAGCCCGCAAACGAGAAGCGCGTCAAGCCGGTCGAGATGTTCACGATACGGCCGCCGTCGGCAACGAGCGGTAGCAGCGTTTGCGTTAAGAAAAAGACACCCTTGAAATGCATGTTGAACAGCGCGTCAAATTGCACTTCGGTTGTCTGCGCGAACGGCGCCATCGTCCCGGTGCCCGCGTTATTCACGAGAAAGTCGAACGTTTCGGCGTTCCACGTTTGGGCCAGAACCTGTTTGACATCGGCGGCGAAGGCGGGAAACTCCGCGACGTCGCCGGTATCGAGCCGCAGCGCGACGGCTTTGCGCCCGAGTGCGGCGACCGCGGCGACCGCCTCATTTGCAGCTTCACGCTGCGAATGGTAGGTAAGGATCGCGTCGACGCCGCGATTGGCGAGGCTAAGAACGGTACTGCGCCCAAGCCCCCGGCTCGCTCCCGTGACGAGGGCGATTTTCTGAGGGCTGCGCGATTCATCGATGGTGGACATTGGCAAATTCTACGGCTTGCACGCCGGGGGCGGGATGCCTGAAGCTTGACGACTTTTGCCTAAAGCTCTAACCGGCGCAAATCTCGGCGCGCGTCCGGATGTCCAGAGAAGCGTCATGGCTGCCGCCTTGCAAGACTCGATCTTGGCGTACACCGACGGTCGCACCGGGACGAACGGTCTGTTTCATACGGACGTCGATGCGCTGAAGCTCATCCGAGGCGACCGCGAGACGCCGCTTCAACACGCCTTCTACGAACCGAGCCTGATCGTCGTCGTCCAGGGCACGAAAGAAATGCTGCTCGGCGATGCATGTTTCACCTATACGGCCGGCCAGTATCTCGTGCTGAGCATCGGGCTGCCCGTCCTTGCCGGCATCAGCGACGCCGGTCCGGATCGCCCGTATCTTGCGCTGGCGCTAACGATCGATCAGCGGCTGATCGACGACTTGGCGGCGCAGATCGGAGGCGCCCCGGAGGGCGAAGACGCGGCGTCTCGCCTCGGATTGTTCGTCGGGACGCTCGACGCACGGCAGGCGGATGCGGTCGGTCGTCTCGTCGCGCTTCTCGCGACGCCGGACGCATTACGGGTGCTCTATCCGTCGATCGCACGCGAGATTTTCTACTGGTTGCTCACGGGTCCTGACGGCCCGCAGGTTCGTCGTCTCGCGGCGCCCGAGCGTCGCACCCAACGCATCGCAGAGGCGATCAACGTGCTACGCGCCGACGTCAGCGAGAGCGTGTCCGTGGAACGGCTCGCCGCCATCGCGCACATGAGCGTCTCATCGTTCCACGCACATTTCAAAGCGGTGACTTCCATGTCGCCGCTCCAGTATCAGAAGCAGTTGCGCTTACTCGAGGCGCGCCGTCTCATGCTATCGGACGGTGCCGACGCCACGCGCGCGGCGTATGAAGTCGGCTACGAAAGCGCCTCGCAGTTCAGCCGCGAATATGCGCGGATGTTCGGAGCGCCGCCGCGCCGTGACGTCGCCGGCCTGCGAACGATCGCCACGTCGTCTCATGCATTGCTGTCGGGCACGTCGAACGAAATGCCCTGAGCGAGCGGCAGCGTCGAACCATAGTTGATCGTATTGGTCGCGCGCCGCATGTAGGCTTTCCAGCAGTCGGAACCCGCCTCGCGGCCGCCGCCGGTTTCTTTCTCGCCGCCGAAAGCGCCGCCGATCTCCGCCCCGGACGGTCCGATATTCACGTTGACGATTCCGCAAACGGCCCCGGCGACCGACAGAAACCGCTCCGCTTCACGTAGGTCGAGCGTGAAGATCGACGCCGAAAGGCCTTGCGCGACGTCGTTGAGCGAATCGATCGCGGCCTCGAGCGACGGTGTTCGTATCAGATACAGGATCGGTGCGAACGTCTCGCGCTGTACGACCGGCGCTTGATAGGGCATGCCGACGATTGCCGGTCGCACGTAAAACGCGTCGGCGTCGTGCCCGACAGAGACGCGTTCACCGCCGGCGACCGAACCGCCGGCCGATCGGGCTTCCTCCAACGCAGCTTGCATTGCGACGAAGGCGCGCGAGTCGATCAGCGGTCCGACGAGGACACCTGCGTCGCGCGGGTCACCGACCGTCACGTCGGCGTACGCCTTCTCCAATCGTGTTTTTACCGCGTCGTAGATATCGCGGTGAACGAATAAGCGACGCAGCGTCGTGCAACGCTGACCGGCCGTGCCCATCGCCGCGAACGCGATGGCGTGCACCGCCACGTCCAGATCCGCGCTGGGGCAGACGATCGCCGCGTTGTTGCCTCCCAACTCGAGAATCGTTCGCGCGAAGCGGCTTGCCAACCGCGGCGCGACGGCTTTGCCCATCGCGGTCGATCCGGTGGCCGATACCAAGGCAACGCGCGGATCGTTCACGAGCAGTTCGCCGATGTCACGCTCGCCGATCGCGAGTTCGACCACTCCCTCGACGTCGCCGCCAAATCGCGTTGATGCGCGCTGCGCAATCGCGGCAACGGCAAGCGCGCACAGCGGAGCTTTCTCTGACGGCTTCCAAAGGGTCGTGTTTCCGCACACGAGCGCGATCGCAGCATTCCATGCCCACACGGCGACAGGAAAGTTGAATGCGGTGATGATGCCGACCGGTCCGATCGGGTGCCACGTCTCCATCATGCGATGCTCCGGACGTTCGGAGGCGATCGCTTTCCCATACAGCTGGCGCGAGAGCCCGACCGCGAAGTCGCAGATGTCGATCGCCTCTTGAACTTCACCACGGCCCTCGGCGATCGTCTTGCCGACTTCGAGCGTGATCAGCTCACCGAGCGCGTCCTTTGCGGCGCGAAACTCTTCCCCGAGCAGTCGCACGAACTCACCGCGACGCGGCGGCGGAACCATTCGCCACGCCGGCCACGCGCGCGCCGCTCGGCCGACGGCCGCGCTCGTCTCGGACGGCGTGTTGGCCCGGACCGTTGCAATCGTCGTTCCCGTAATGGGCGAGACGGCGGCGAGCGATCCGCCGAGAGCTTCACCTCCGACGCCCAACCGCGCGAGCAGCACGCCCGCTTCTTTCTCGATGGAACCGGCAACCGCAACGTTCATGCCGGAATCCGTTGGCCGTCGGCATTCGCTTGCGACCACGTCAGCAAATCGTCGTCAGTCCCTTCGGTCGCAAAGAGCGAACCGCTCGGAGTCGCGAGGAAATCGCTAAACTTCGCCGTCTCTTGCGGAATGAATCCGCGCTGCGGGAGTTTCTTTGCGAGAAACAATTCGACCATCGCACACAGCCCGGCCGACGTCGTCAACTGAATCGCGCTGGTTTTGCCGTTGCCGAAGTAGCGGCGCACGAGACTCTCCTCGACCAACCGGCCATTCCGTTCGCCGATCCCCGTGATGAACACAACCACGACATCCTTGTGCGTAAAAGGCGCGGCTTTGCTCAAGATACGATGCAGCACCGGCCGGTCTTCGGAGAGGCGCAGCCCGTGAAGCAACAAGCGCATGATTTCGGCGTGACCGGGGTAGCGAAGCGTCTTGTACGTCAACTCGCGAACGCGCCCATGCAGCGTTTCCGTCAACGTGCCGAGACCGCCTGACGTATTGAACGCCTCATATCGCGTACCGTTGATGAGGACGCTCTCAACGTCTTCGAGCGGTGTGCCCTGACGGACCGTTCCGTCGACGATCATTTCGCACGGATTGCAATATTCGTTCACGAGGCCGTCGACCGACCACGTGACGTTGTAGAGCAGCGTGTTCGTCGGATATTGCGGGAGTGCACCGACGCGCATCTTGATCGATTGCGTGCGGTCGAACGACATCGCCATCGCGTTTCCCGCGATGCCGATGAAGCCCGGTGCGAGCCCGCACTGCGGCACGAACGCCGATGCCGAACTCGTCGCGAGCCGACGGATACGCGCGGTCGCGCCGACATCCTCGGTTAGGTCAAAGTAGTGCGTCTGGGTCGCTGCGGCAGCTTCGGCGATCCGTTCGTTCAAGTAAAACGGACACGCGCTCACGACGATGTTGAACCCGCGCAGCAGCGCTTCGAGCGCAGCGCGCGCGTCGACATCGACGAGCGTCCGCTCGAAATCACCGGCCGGGACGCGATCGAGTTGGACCGCGGCGTGATCGGCGAGCGTTACCCGAACGCCGGCGTTCTTTGCGAGCATCGGCGCGATGGCCGTGCCGATTTCGCCGGCGCCGATAACCGCGATCGTCGTTTCCTTACTCATGGCGTTCCTTATCGTCGGCAACCGGGGAATGTGGTTTGTCGCAAGCCAAAAGCAACCCTGGGAGCGAGACGGCGCATTGATCGATCCGGACGAGATTCGCTCGTTGTTTTCTGCCGCCGTCTCCGATATGTATCGCGCCGAAGTCCCGCAATACGGCGCGCTCCTCGATCTGGTTTCGGATGTGAACCAACAGGTGCTCGCTGCGGATCTATGGTTTCGAACGCAGTTCGAACGCTCCGGTGAATCGACGCGGCGGCGTCACGAACGGCATGGAGCGATCCGGCTGGGGACCATTTCCGAGTTCGCCATGATGCGCCGCTTGTTCGCAGTTCTCGCGATGGTCCCGGTCGGCTACTACGATCTCACGTCATCGGGCATTCCCGTGCATTCGACTGCCTTTCGGCCCGTCGCAGAGGCGTCGTTGCAGCGCAACCCGTTTCGCATGTTCACGTCGGTGCTGCGGCTCGACCTGATTCCCGATGAAGCGGTGCGCTCCGAGGCGCTAGCGATTCTCGAGCGGCGCGATATTTTCAGCGCACGCCTTCGCGTCTTGATCGATCGGTTCGAGAACGGCGGCCTAACCGATTCAGAAGCTCGCGAATTCGTCTCCGAAGCCCGCCAAACGTTCCAATGGCACGCTGAAGCAACGGTGTCCGCGAAAACCTATCGGAAACTTCGCGCCGTGCATTCGTTGGTCGCCGACATCGTGTGTTTCAAGGGACCGCACATCAATCATCTGACGCCGCGAACGCACGGCGAAGGGCTCGCCTACGTTCGGTATCGTGCGACGCCGAAGTTTAGTGAATCGAGAGCAGCGTTCGCACGACGAGCGGGACGACGATCGCTCCGATGATAAAGAGCAGCGTGCGACCGAGCGGTGCGCCGATCTCAAAAAGCAGATTGTCTTCAGGTGGCATACGCGTCATTTCCGCTACCGTAGCACGATCGGCGCCGGTCGCGTATCCGCTGAACGGATGTCGTCCGAACGGCGGCTCAGTGCCCCCTCACGAGAGCAATCCGCCGGCCCGGCCCGCAACGTGGCGGATGCCGCGCGCACTCATGCCGAGATCGGCTTCGACGAGCGTCCCGGTCGTGACCGCCGCGTCGGTCGAAGCGAGAAACAGATACGGCCCCACGTAGTCATCGGGCGCCGGAAAGAAATCGAGTGGGTAGGCGCTCCGCATCACGTCCGGATCGACGTTCGCCATGAGCGCGCGCTCACCGAGTGCGAGGGATTCCGGCCCGCGCAGGTCCGTCACCATGCCGGCGGGGCAAACGCCGTTGACGCGCACGAACGGAGCGAGCTCATAGGCGAGCTCGCGTACGAGCCCGATGCCGGCGGTCTTCGAACTCGTATAGAGCGGACCGCCCCCGCCCGCCCGCAGCGCAGCGATCGAGAGCGTAAAGATCATCGTGCCGCGGCGCTCCACGAGCGCCGGCGCCGCGGCCTTCGCGCCGAGAACCGCGCCCTTCACGTTGACGCCGAACACTTCGTCGAACGCTGCGTCGATACGATCGGCCGGCAGATCGAGCAGCGTGACGTTGCCGTCCCAAATCGCTGCGTTCGCGATATAAACGTCGAGCCGCCCGAAGCGCGCGAGCGCCGACCCAACGGCGGACATGTGCGTGGCGAGGTCACGGACGTCGCCGTCGGTCGTGACGACGTCCGCACCAAACGCCGCGTCGAGCGCGCGATTTTTCTCCGGCGACCGATCGAGCACGCTCACCTTCGCGCCTTCGGCGATAAAGCGTTCGACGAGCGCGCGCCCGAGGCCAGATCCGCCGCCGGTGAGGTAGACGACGCGTCCGTCGAAGCGTCCGCCCATCAGAACAAGATGCTCAAGTTATGACCCGGGACCGTCGTCGCATCGAGGACGATCGTGCGCGCGACGATTTGCCGCCGATAGACGGCGTGCGGGCGCAACACGTCATCGCGCGACGCAACGAAGATCTGCACGTCGGCATCGTGGCGCGTGCGGTAAAGCAGCAGATTGCTCGTCGCGCGCACGACGCCCTCACCGAGATCGCTCACCCGAATGTTCGTTACCAAGCGGCGGGTTCGTGACGGCGGTTCTTCCGCCCACGCTTGGCCCGTCGCCAGCCGTCGCACGCGTTGCTGTAGATGCCCCCACGTCTCCTCGAACAGCGGGAGATCATCCGGACCGCCGACGGTGAGATGGCGTTCGCGTCGCTGCCGATTCGTCTGCGCCGGCATCCAATAGCGAATCTCCGGCGCGCAGCGCTCCAGCCATTCATCGAAGCGCCGTTCGTCGAGCAGTGCCGCTTCGTCAAAGAGAAACTGCTGCACACCGAGATAGCGCAGCATCTCGTCGACCGTATCGGGCACGATCATCCCGCGACGTGCGCCGTCATCAGTTCGCGCCAGCGCACATACATGCCGCGCGCCGCATTCTCGCAAAAGACGTGGCGCACGACGCCGGGAATCTCGTCGGTATCGATCGGCGATCCGTGCATGCCCATCTGCACGTTGAACGGCGTCTGCCGCGTCATATAGCCGCGCAGATTGCGCTGAATCTGAATCCAGTTTTCCGAGTCGTCTTGCTCGAGTAAACCGCTCGGCCCGAAGCTGCGCGCTCCGCCGATGCGAACGGAAGCGACGACGTCGTCCGGCGCGTCCGCGTCGACCAGCAAGAACGACCACACGTCGGTCAGATCGGGCCCGCGCGGATGCCAAATACGGACGAGGCCCGGCCCCGCGAGGGTCGCAAAATTCGGAAACACTTGCCCGTGGCCGCTCGTGCGCGCAGCGTGTACCGTCCCGAGACGCGCTCGTACGGCCGGAAACGTCTCGACTTGATAGCGCCACGCCGCGTCCTCGGTCCACGCTCGCCGCTCCGGCTCGGTGAACCAGAACGAGCCGAACCCATGACCGAACGGGCTCGAGACTTGATACCCCGGCGTCTTGTTGAAGGCGCGTTCGATCGGCGGATCATCCGCACGGCGCATTGCGGCGATTGCCGATGCGTGCGTGATCGGAAAATGATAGAAGTCGCTCGTGAACTGCTCGACGGGCAGTTTCCAATTGCAGGGGACGGTCCATTTCGAAACACCCGGGATCAGCTTGGTGCCGGCCGGCGAGCGGTCGAGCATACCGTCGAGCCACCACGTAAGGGGGCCGAGATAGGTTTCGAGTGCAGGCGCTTGCGCATTCCACGTCGCGAAGATCAAGCCCTTATAGCATTCGAGTTTCGCAACGTTGCGCGCACCCCACGCGGCAAAATCGAGTTGGTCGTCGTAGCCGTCGTGTTCGTGCGGCACGCCGACCAATGTGCCGGCTGTGTCGTACGCCCAGCCGTGATAGGAACAGCTGAAGCCCTTTGCGTTGCCGAGGTCGTAGGGGCAGAGGCGCATGCCGCGATGGCGGCACACGTTGAGAAACGCACGGATCGAGCGATCGGTCTGGCGCACGACGAGCACCGGGTCTTCGGCCATGTACGTGCTCACGAAATCGCCCGCATTCGGTATCTGCGATTCGTGCCCCAGAAAGAGCCACGACCGCGCGAAGACGCGCTCGAGTTCGAGGTCGTAAATCTCCCGATCGAAATAGATACGCGGGTCGACGGTACCGCGCGCGTCGTCGACGAGCTCGGCGATCTCGCTATCAGTCACGCGAACCGAACACTCCGACCGACATACCCGTAATCAATTCGGGTATCGGTGCATACGAACGCACGTGAAACGGCCATGTCCCGGCCATACCTGCGGCAACGAACCACGTTCGCACTTCGTGGCCGCCGTTGCCGCCCTCCGCGTCGATCGCTGCGTCCGTGAGGTCTCCCGCGAGCGCAGCGATCGCGCCGCCCTCGAAGCGCGCGAGCAAACGCCGATCCCATTCGGCGTTGATGCCGTGCGCGAGCGTCGCGACGTTCCCGAGAATGTGCGCAACGCGCGCCGGTTCGTCGTCGCGTACCGTCGCCGCGCCGTGTATCAGGTGTTGAATCGCCGGCTCGCGGGCGCTCTCGATATCGCCGGCGGGCGGCGTGTGCGAGAGGCCGCCGGACGCGATCGCCGCGACGCGCAACGGCATCGGGAATGCGGTGATTGCGTTGCGCAGCGCGACACCGAGTGCGAAACAACGGCTGACCGATGGACGCGGCGGCGCGTTTGCATTCACGATGAGCGGCACGATCGGCATGTCCGGCGCGAGGTCGCAAAGATCGAGCGGCTGCGTGAGCCCGTGGTCGACGGGCATATCGTAGGAACTGGACGGGTCGAAATCCGCGGCCAGGAGCGCTCGATGCAGCGAACGGGCGAAAACCGGATGCGCGGGCAGCTCGCCCGAGCGTGTGTCCCAATCGCCCCATCCCGTCACGCGTCCGACGCCGATACAAAACGCGGGCATGTTCGCGTAAAAGAGCGACCGAAAATGGTCCGGTCCGATGACGACGAGCACGTCCGGCTTCGCCGCGTTGATCCGCTCGCCGAGCGCGAGCGCGGCCGCGCGAAACTCGGCAATCGCGGCGGATTGCCCCTCGCCGCTCGAGATACCGTTGAGCAACGGGCTATGCGAGAGCGCACCAATCGCGACGATGTCCGCCATGTGATGACCTTATCGCGTCAGAAACGCGCCTTAGAACGTGATGCGGTCGCTCGTCGTGAGTTTGACGGCCGCCGAGATGCGCGGCGCGTTCGCGAGATTCCAGACCACGAATTGCTCTGCGTATGGCACTTCCGAGGGTGCGCCGTCGACCGGCACGACAACGGCAAATCCGGCGAGCGCGGCGTGACTGGCCGTATACAGCACGGCTCCTTGCGCGCTCATTCCCATGATGATGACCGTCTTGATTCCCTGGCGCGTGAGAATCTGTTGCAGATCGGTGTTGAGAAACTTGTCGGGGCCGCTTTGCACGGACGGCTCGCCACCCACGGGCGCGACCGGCGGCAGTGTGTCGGCGAGCGTCGAGGTTACGGTGTAACTGTAAATAACGGGCACGCGGCTCGCGCGGGCGGCTTGCAGCAGCTTCGCGACGGCCGGCAGCGCCGCCGTGCACCGAGGTCCACCGCACGTTTGCTTGACGAAATCGAGTATCAGCAGCGCGGTGGTGCCGCGATCGACGGAAACCGTTTGAAGGGTCGGCGCCGGCGGCACTTTCACGTTCGACCAGTCGTCGATGATCGTCGCCGCGCCAGCTGCACCCGGTTGGAGCGCGAGTATCGCGCCCAACGCGCAAGAGATCACGAGAGAACGAGCCATGCGGGTCTCGATTCGTAGAGAGATGGTCGACTCGCTTCCGGGCCGCACGAGGTCAATCATCTTAGTGCACCGATATCATGATGTCGCTCGCCGTGAAGCGCGCTTTCAAGAGTCCGTAGGTCGCGCAGGCATCGAGAAGCGGCTGGATCAGCGTCCCATCGAGCTTTTCACCGTACACGACGCGTTTGGTCACGGACGTCACCGGCACGTGCGTCTCCGCTTCAAGGATACGCGCTGACTCGGTGTGATGCGCGTTCGCCCAACGCGCGGTCTGCGCCATCACCGCAACGTATCGCCGCAGCACATCCGGATTCGCGGCGGCCCAGGACCTCGTCGTAAACCAAGCACCGATCAGAAAGTCGTTGCCGATCGCGTCATAAACGTTCGCGACGACGCGTGCACCGGCCGCACGGGCGTCGCTGAGCACCGGCTCCGAAATCAACGCCGCGTCGACGCGCCCTTTCGCCAAGGCATCGCTCATCGCAGAAAACGGCATTTCGATAAACTTGACGGACGAGAGTTCACCGCCGTTCTTGTCGATCCAGACCTCCGGGCCGAGCTGCGAAATCGTGGCCAGGCCGCTCACCGCGATGATCTTTCCGTTGAGGTCTTTCGCCGTTCGAATCGATGACGTGCCGCTGACGACAAGTGCCGACTGCGGCACCTTCGAGGAATACAGGCTCGCCGGAGCGATCAGCACGAACGGAATGCCGCGTTCGTGCGCAGACGCAAGGGAGACGACATTCGATTGCCCGACGTCCAGCGCTCCCGATGCGACCGCAGCGGCAAGAACCGCACC
Source organism: Candidatus Lustribacter sp. (assembly GCA_965277075.1). GTDB lineage: Bacteria > Vulcanimicrobiota > Vulcanimicrobiia > Vulcanimicrobiales > Vulcanimicrobiaceae > Lustribacter. The sequence goes on along the minus strand of OZ255707.1, from coordinate 33,224 downwards.
GTTCGACATCGCGCTGATGTCGGCGCTGATGCCCGCATTTTTGAAATAGCCCATCTGCTGGGCGAAATACGGTTGCGCTCCCGCATCGATCGGCGTGGTTCCGATCCGTAACGTCGGTCCTTCGTCGGCGACGGCGGTCGCCGTTCCCGCGACGAACATCAGTGTTGTCATCGTGCGGAGCGCCGATCCGCGGGACACGTCCGAAGAGAGCATCGGCATTATGAGACCCGGTCAGTCGCTCGTACGAGGATGGCCGATTGCGAGCGGTTCGGCATCGACGAGAACGAAGGCGACGCGAGCATTTTCGCTTCCGCGATTGTACCAAGCATGATTTGTACCTCGCTGGATGAGGGTGTCACCGGCTTGCAGTCGGACCGTCGAGTCGTCCATCTCCATCTCGATCGCGCCCGAGAGGACGATCACGTAGTCAAGGGTTTCGGTACGGTGCATCGTGCCGCTGTTGCCGGGCGGGTAGTCGATGATGACGAATCGGGTGCCGCCGGGCGGCGGCGGCGTTACGTGCGTCTCGCTGCCGGGGTCTTCGATTGCATCGCCGACGCCGATGTCGGCGGGCGTCGAATGGGTGTTCCAAAGGTGCGCGAGAAAACCCGATTTGCCGCGTTTGAATGTTGCAATTCGCTCGTCCCAAAGAACGTGTGCGACCTCGTTCGCGTCATGTCCGGTAACGACACGTCGAATCGGCACAGGAACGAACGCTTCGACGTCTGCGGCGTTGCTCACAGGCGTCGCGCCGTATCCGGTACTGCAACGTCGAAGGCGTTGAGTACCATCGCCACCATGGTGTAGAGACCAGCACCGGAGATGAGCTCGACCAAGAGCTCGTCACCGAAATGCGCACGCGCGCGCTCGAATGTGGCGGCCCGAAGTTCCTTAAATTGCGAGAGTTCCGTGACGACATCGTAGACGATTTGCTCGTCTTCTTTTTCGAACGGAGGAACGGTGCGGTTCCGAATTGCCTCAATCACCTCGGCCGACACACCTCCTTCGCGTGCATATTTCTCGTGCACGTGCCACTCGTATTGCGAGGTCCAGTGACGGGCGACGACCAGCACCATGAGCTCGAAGAGCCGCTGCCCGAGCTGCGTTCGGCGAGCGAGGCGTTCGTAGAGTTCGTGAGTGTGATGCGCGACCTCGGGGATGACGAGTGCGACCGCCCACGGACCGCGGACGTGACCGGTATGAGCTGCTGCAATCTCGTTGTAGACCGTCGTCTGCTCGGGCGTCAGCGCAGCGACGTTCAGGGGCGGTAGGCGTGACATACCAATCGCTAATGTACGGGGATGACGTAGGGACCTTCCGGGATCACCGCGACCGCTGGGTCGGCGTGTCGAACGATGCTGGCACGCACTGCGGCGTCGACGGAGTCGATCGGCAAAACGCCCGTCAGCCGTTGCTCCATGCGGGACAATCCCGGCGCGTAGAGCTGCACGTCCGCAACCCGCATCGGCTTGAGTTGCATCTCGCTCTGCCACTCGTCGATGCCGGCGTAAGCTTTATCGAGGATACCTGCCAGAAACGCTTCGGCGCCGAGTTGCACGAGCCGTTCTTGTGAAGCGCGGAATTCTGCCGAGCCGATGCCCTCGGCACACTCGGACGCTACGATCAGCGTGCCGCCCGGCTCGACGATGGCGAGCGGCGTCACCATGCCTTTCACCGTCTGATAATACGTGCGGTCAAGCGGAAAGCCCGCGCACGACGTGACGATGGTTCTGAACCGGCGTCCGACCGGCACCGCCGTCCACGCCTCGGTAAATCGCACGGCGTCGAGATGACCGGCGATCGTCTCGCCGAAGCTGGCATAGACCAAATCACGATCTTCGTCGATCACCGTGTTGAGCGCGTAGCTCTCGCCGAGGCGCCGGACGATGGCGAGCTGCTCCTCGTGCAACGGGTTCCCGTTGAGCACGCACGATGTCGCGCGCGTGTCTTCCATGAAGCGTGCGTTGTGGAACGTACGGATCGTGTCGGCGTGCGCGATGCCGGGGGCGATCACTTTACGGCCCCCCGAATAGCCCGCCATGAAATGCGGCTCGACGAGCCCGGTCGCGACGCGTAGGTCGGCCTCGACGAAGCGCCGATCGAGTTTGATCGGCGTTCCGCGTTCCGTTACGCCGAGATCGACGTGCGCAGCATCATCGCGCGCATCATGGTTTTCGACGCGAACGTTCTCGAGTACCCACGGGTCGCCGATCACCTCGGCCAGTTCGTCGCCTTCGTTCGGACGATGCAAGCCGGTGGCGATGACGATCGTAATCTTCTCGCGCGGGATTTTTGCGTCGAGCATCTTCTGCAGCATCGGACGCAGAATGAGCCGGTTCGGCACCGGACGCGTGATGTCGCACACCAGGATGCACGCGCTCGTGCGTCCCCGAACCAACTCGTCGATTCCCGGCGATCCGACCGGCGCCGCGAGTGCACGTTCGATCGCATCACCGCCCAGCTTCGGACGCAGCCCTTTACGAACGACGGTTAGATCGACATCGTCCGCAAAATGCACCGGCAGCACGCCTCGCCCAAACGGAAGCCCGACGTCCATCCCGTCCATGGCATCAGATCGCTTGCGAAAAGTCAACGGGCGAAGAAGTCCGGCACGCGCGGCAGTTGAAGGCTCTCCGATGACCATTATCGTGGATGCACGCGCCGAGCTCTGGCGGTATGTCCTCGACACGCCGGTCGGCGGCTCGGGCGTAGCGTCCGTGGACCTTCTGCTCGTTGAGTTGGAAACGGCGAGCGGTACCAGCGGACTTGGGTTCAGTTACGTCCTCAGCGGTCGCAACGATCTCCCGCTCGCAGCAGCACGCGACCTCATCGCGCGCTTCGTAGCGGGCACAACGCCGGGCCATCCGATCGCGCTTTGGCGGCGCATTGCCGCTTCGTTCAATCGCACCGGCGGCGGTCCGTATCGGACGGCGCTCGCAGCGATCGACGTTGCAGCTTGGGACCTTTACGCGAAGACGATCGATTTGCCGTTGGGCATCGCGATGGGCGGCGAAGCACGATCCGTGCCGGTCTACGGCAGCGGCGGCTTCACGGCTCATCAAACGCCAAACGAAGCCGCTGCCGTCGCTTCGGGACATCTCGAACGCGGCATGCGTGCCGTCAAACTTCGTGCATCGGCAACGGACGCCGACGCGGCACGCGTCGCGGCCGTCGTGAGAGCGCTCGACGGCCGCATTCCGATCATGATCGATGCTAACGAGCGCTGCACGCTCACGAGCGCGACGCGACTGCTCCACATCGCGGCCGATGCCGGCGCGATCTTCGTCGAGGAACCGCTGCCTGCAGCGATGCTCTCGGGGTATCGTGCTCTCGCGCGACACGCCCCGCTACCGATCGCCGTCGGCGAACATCTCGAGAGCGTTGAGGCAGCCGCACCGTTCATCGCCGGCGATATCTGCGCGGTGATGCAACCGGACCTCGCTGCAATGGGCGGACTCACGCCTGCGCTTCGCACAGCCCAGCTGGCCGAACATGCGAACGTCGAAATCGCACCGCACTTTTTGCCCGGGCTCTTCGTCCATCTCGCCGCTGCCGCGTCGAACGTCACATGGCTCGAGGAGTTTCCGCTCCTCGAACCCCTGCTTTCCGGTTGGCCGCTCGTCAACGCCGACGGAACGATGACCCTCTGCGAGCGCACGGGACATGGTTTGCAGCTCGCCGACGGCGCACGCGAGCGGTATCGCATCTAGTGTGCTGTCTTTAGCCTGCCGATTCTGTCCTTGCACATCGCGCGAACGCGCGGTATGACAGAGAGCGATGTCCCGGCTCCGTCTCGTCCTCGTCGCTTGCGTCGCGCTCGGCACGCTGTGGCCCACCACTTCACGGGCGCATGCAGAGCATGGCGGATTGGCCCCCCGCTCGGCGTCGGTCAACGAAGCGATAATCGTACCCGTTCACGGGCGCGTGCTTGTCGCGCCGGGGCGCGAAACGGTCATCGCCGCAATCGACGACGCGCCGGGCATGTTCGCCGCACAGACGCGGCGGTTTCACGTCGACACGCCGGCGCACGCCGGTGAAGCGTTTGACGCGTTTCTCGATCGCCGTTCGTCGCGGCTCGACGAGTTACACGAAGCCGCAGCGTTCGCACCAGGCCTGCCCAATCACCTTATCACGCATGTTCTCGCAAGCGGTGACACGCTGCCGCCGTATCGTTTCGAATCGCAAGACGGACGGTTCATGCGTTTTTCGGACTTGCGCGGGAAGGTCGTGTTGTTGAGCTTCGTCTACACGCGATGTCCGGACGTCGCAATCTGCCCAGCGATCAGTGGAAAATTCGCGTACCTGCAACACCATCTCGACCCGAAAATGTTTGCGCTCGTCGAGATGACGATCGATCCGGTTCACGATTCGCCGGCGGTGCTCGCGGCGTACGGCTCGCAGTTCGGCGCCGATCCGGCGCGCTGGGCGCTGTTGACCGGCGAGGCGGCACAGGTCAAAGACGTATTGGATTCGTTCGGCCTCGATCCGATCGAATCCGATCCGGGTCGCATCATCCACGGGGACACGCTCGCGATCCTCGGAACGGACGGCCGAATCACCGATCTCATTCCGACGGCCGGCTGGGCGTCCGACGACGTCATCGCGACCGCGAATACCATCGCCGGCGGAGCGTCGAACCCGTTGCGCAGATTCGAACTCGCGACGATCGCGGGCGTGATCGCATTCTGCGGCGGGAGCATTACGACGCCGTTGGTGATCCTCGACTCGGTGGTGTTCGTCGTGGGCGCGCTCGGTCTGATCGGCCTGCTCGTGTGGGTCACGAAGCGCGTCATCATCGACGAACGCTTTTAGCGGGACTCGCCTTTCCGCGCTTCGCATCGCTGAGCGTCGCGCGCAGGAGCGCACGAGCCGACCAGACGGATATCTCCTGTGCCGCGCGCTGGTCGAGCCCACGAATATCGCGCAAGACGATGAGCGCCTCCGCGCCGACGCAGAGCGAGATCGCCGACACGAGACGCGAGAACTCGCTTTTCGCCACCTTCGAGCGCAACGGGGCGAGCGCGCTCTCGATCCAATCGATGCGTCGCCGGCCGCGGGCGGGCTGCGCGACGCCTTCTTCATCGAGCGTTGCGCCGCGCTCGACGGTCAACCGCATCATCGTACGAAGGAGCCGCTCGTTGATCGCCGTCTGATCTTGCATTGCCCGCACGGCCGCCTCGAGCCGTGCCTCCGGGTCGTCGGTGATGAGCGCAAAAGCCGATTCGATTCCAGGACGGAGCGTTTCTAGTGCTGCTTCGGTCAGCAGTTGTTCTTGCGTCGGAAAATAGCGGTACGCGGTACGCCGCGAGACGTCGGCGGCCTCGGCGGCCTCGGCGACCGACGGCGTCTTTCCGGCGCGCAACAACTCCGACGTGGCTTGCAACAGCGCGGCGTGCGTCCGTCGCTGCTGACCGGATCGTAGATCTTGACTCCTGGTCCCCACCCCGGTAGTATACCGCCATGCCTCCATGACACACCTGTGCCATTACGGCATAATAGTAGCGTTTTTTTGCGTGAGGAGACCGAAGATGATGCGAAAAGATGTTCTGGCATTGTCGATTCCATTTGCGATGGTCGCGTGCGGATCGCAAACGGACGCCGGTGCGTTGACAACGACCGCTTTGCCGAACGATCAACCGTTACGCGACTCCGTCGGGCGCCTCGCCGTCGCGTGGAACGCCGGCGACGGAAACGCGTGGGCCAACGAGTACGCGCCCGACGGTTCGCTGATCAATATCTTGGGCGTTGTCTTTGCAAACGCGCAAGCGGTCGCGTCGGTGACGAATCAGATTCTTGCCGGACCGTTCAAAGGCAGCAACTTTCAGTCGACCGTCACGCGCGTGCGCTTTATCGGACCGGCCGCCGCGATCGTCGATGTCGACGTCAACGTGACGAAGTTCCGAGCCTTACCGCCGGGGGCGGTCGCGACGTCGCCCGGTCTTCTCATGACACGATTTACGTTCGTCTTCGCCAATCAAAACGGCGCGTGGAAGATCGAGGCGTCGCAGAACACATCCGTTTTGCCGACCGCAACGGCCGGACAACCGTCTTCCTGAGTTGTTTCCGGCCACCGAAGACCACAGCGCCTTTGCGGGACTGAATCACGTCACCCCGCCGCAAGAGCCGTCCGCGTGGACACGCTTATCAGCGGCTTCGCAGCCCATCCATCAGCAGATCGATCAGTCGATTCGCGCTACGTTCCCACTCAGGGCCATCACCTCCGTACGTGAAGCCTGCCAGAGCCCTCAAAAGATCGCCGGGCTCAACATCGCGACGGACGTCTCCGCTAGCGGCGGCACGATGAACCAGGAACGTAATTGCTTCCAAAATTTGAAATCTGGACGATGCCGCGAGCTCCGATGCACCGCTAATCGTCGAGCACAACGCCGAAGCCAAAATCTTTTTCGTCGCGACGTAATCAACGAAAAGCCGCATCCACTTGTGGAGGGCCTCACCGGGAGCGACTGCACCATCAAGTTGCTTGGCAGCATCCGCAAAATACTCGAGCTCACGGCGATAAACGCCCTCGATCATCGCGTCTCGAGTCGGAAAATGACGGTAGAGGGTGCCGATCCCGACGCCTGCTCGGCGTGCGATCTCTTCGAAGCTTGCACTCGCACCATTTTTCGCGAAGACCTCTTTAGCAGCGCCCACCAACGACTCGCGATTACGCTGAGCGTCAACGCGAGTTTTGCGAGGCAACGGGCTCTGTTTTACTCCGCCGTCCACTCGTTGCTTGATCTTCCCACGCATACCGGAGAATAGCTTGCAAAGTGGAGGAGCCCTCCGTATATTATGCGGAGGGTCCCTCCGTCTTGCGATGCTTGAACGCGGAAGATGTCCATCCGGGCGCGGTCTTGACCGAGACCGTTCGGGAGATGATCGAAGGGCTCGGTGAGGGGAGAGATGCGGCCATCGCTGCGTACGATTGGAAGACTGTCCCTCAAGGAGCGGCGACGGGAGTATGGGCGGCCGTGGTCGCCGCCCCAGGCGACGTCGGAGCGCGCTATTGCGAAGACTGTCACGTTGCCGAGGTCGTCGATAATCCGAACTCTCGCATCGGCGTCCGCGCCTACGCTCTAAATTCCGACAACGCTGTAGCGTTGTGGGCGACAAGTGAAGCACTGGTCCGCGAATCGTTTGATCGTTGACCGCCCTTTTCGTGCCGGGCAGCGCGCTCGTTCGAGATGAGCGCGAACATTGCTCTCCCACCGTGTCATTCTGCGAGAATAGCAGCACGCTGTCGTCACCGAAGGAGACTCGAATGCGCACCCTTCGCTTTCACGAGTACGGAGAAGCGCTCGCCGTGCTTCGACTCGAAGACGCCGAACCTCCCAAGCCTGGACCGGGTCAGATTCGGGTCGGTGTGCAAACGTGCGGGCTTAACCCGGCGGACTGGGCGCTGTGCGGCGGACTCTTTGCCGGCGAGCTTCCGCGCGGTATCGGGCTCGAAGTGTCCGGCACGGTCGACGCGGTCGGTGACGCGGTGACCGGCGTCAAGATTGACGACCCGGTATTGGGCCCAGCGCCCTTTACCGGACCGACCGCCGGTGCATCCGAGCTGGCTCTCCTCGACATTTGGTTCCCGCGCCCGCCGGGACTCGACCCGGTCGACGCCGCCGCGTTGCCGATGGCGGTCGAGACGGCCTACCGAGGTCTCGATCAACTCGGCGTCCGCGTCGGTACAACCGTGCTTGTGAACGGCGCCGGCACCACCGTCGGGTACGCCGCGGTGCAGATCGCGCTGCAGAAAGGGGCACGAGTCATTGCCAGCGCCGGCGAGACGTACGCCGATGCTCTGCGCGCCACCGGCGCTGAAGTCACGAATTACGGCGACGGCATGGCTGAGCGAGTGAGGGCACTTGTAGGCGGACCGGTCGACCTCGCCCTCGACGCGGCACCGGTTAGCAATGCGTTGCCGGGCCTCGTGCGTACCGTCAAAGCGCCAGAACACGTGTTGACACTCAGCGATTTCGCCGCCGCCGACAAACTCGGCGTGCGTATCGGTTTCGGCGCTCGGCGTAACGACGTACTCGGCGAATACGCACGGCTGGCGTCTGAAGGTCGCTTCTCGATACCGGTGGCCCGCACGTTCCCGCTGGAGGATTGGCAAATGGCTGCGCAGCTGAGCCAGTCGGGACAGGCACGCGGCAAGCTCGTACTACAGATCGGTAACGCATAGCTCTGATGCGGAGGTCGCGGGAACGAGCCGCTTTCCGGGCGTATGCTTCCCGATGCAGCTCATCTACGCGCTTCCCGGCTGGCTGAGCGTAATTTTGATTACCGCGTTTTGCATCGGATTTGCTTGTGGCGGTCATGCGATCGTCCGCCGGTCATTCGCGAAGACGGACTTTATCGAGCATAACGAAGTTGCGCGGTCGTCGGCGTGATCTATGCGGTCCTGCTGGCATTCACGACCGTCGTGGTCTGGGAGCACTTCTCGGAGGCCGACGGAGAGGCGCGCCAAGAGGTCGATGCCGCAACGGACGTTTGGCGCTTCAGCCGGTTCCTCGCGCCGGTCGACGCGCGCCGGATCGGCAACGATATCGACGCGTACGCCGTCGCCGTTGCAACCGATGAGTGGCCGCTCATGCAATCGGGCCGAAGCAGCCGGCTGGCGCAACGGCTAACGATCGCGTTGATGGGCGACGTTGTGAACGTCCCCGCAGGCGATCGGAGCCGCGCAAACCTCCAGAATCACTTGCTCGACCGAGTTCAAGTCATGGCCGACCTGCGCCGGCGACGCATCAACGACAACGAAACGATCGTCCTTCCGGTGATCAAACTCGCGCTGCTGCTCGGCGCCGCGGCGATCATCGGTTTCTTGTATCTGTTCGGTCTCAAGAACTTTCGCGTGCAGTTGCTCATGACAGCCGCAACGGCTGGAGTCATCGGCCTCTTGTTGGCACTCATCGTCCTACTCGATTATCCGTTCCGCGGCGACGTTTCGATATCACCCGCGCGCTGGTTCGAGCTGCATCACACGATCGCGGAAAAGCGCTAAGCGATAAACGAGGCTCGCGGCAACGCGGCCACTTTGGCAGCGGTCTCGGCTCCAAACACCGGCAGTGCCGGATCGGTAAGAAGGCCGATCTGTTTAAGGACCGACGCCTGATCCCAATAGATATGCTCGTGAGCGAGGAGGCCGTCGCGGAAACGCACAATGACCACGAGCGGAATGTCGACGTGTTTGTTCGTCGGTGCGATGCCGGGTAGCATCCACGGCATCTCGACCGAATGCGTGAATGAAAAGATCATCTCGTCAACGAGCTGATCGACACCGATCGTGCGCGAGATTGAATGCAGCGTGGTGTCGGCCGGCATCATCGGAATGAAATCGTGCGCGTAAAACCGCCGCAGTTCTTCTTTGCCGCTACCACCGGTCATCACCGGAACGTGGTTGACGTACGCGTCGGCAACCATCGTCGCAAGCGTCGCCTCAGTGTCGCGGGTTTGGAACTCGTCCGCCGTGTGCCGGTCCCATATCAAACTTAGGTCAGAACGATTCATTACGCACTCTCCCCGTTTATGGCTTCGCCTGCGCTCGGCTCGACTCCGTTGCGCATCCCGCCCCCCCCCCGAGCTCATCAACACCTTCTTGAGAAAGAAAAAGTTCAAGTTGTATTGTACGAGTGAAAATGCGTGACGTTATACCGCCTTTCCGGGACCAACGTCGCCTTCGCGGTAGACGATGGCCAAGCGTTTCGGCCATGATTTTCGTGCTCGTCGCGCTTGGGGCGGGTATCGCACAATCGCAGAATGTTCCGGGGATTCAGCCGGCATCGCCGCAGCTTGTCGCCGTGCTGAGCGCGGTGCGGGCCGCACCGATTCCTGCACTTATCGCGAGGATGCAATCGCGCCAGGAGCCCGCGACGGTTGGTTCGGATGCAGACTCTGGTGCGCTCATGGCGGCTGAGTCACGTATCGATGAACTTACACCGGGCGACCGCGACGCGCTCCTTTACTGGCTATCCGGCCACGGTCGCAGCGCGCTTCAGGCGCAGGGAGCGACCGACGCGCAGATCGGTGTTCCGTACTACTCCCTCGACTACGCTATTACGTCCGCACCGTATCCGAAGACCGTCGGCTTCTTACCGCCGGAGCCGCAGCTTCCAACGCTCACGCCGGCGCCACAACACACACATCGTAGCTTCTTGGGCTTCCTCGCCGCAGCCGCAGCGCTGCCGGACGTGAACGTTCCCGTCGCGCAATCGTCAAGCTCGTCCGTCACGAACAACGCCGACGGATCGCAGACGATCAACAGCTCGAGCTCGTCGGTGAGCGTCGGCTTTAATCCGAGCGCCGTGCTCGGTTCGATCCTCGACTCCGCGAATTCGCACGGTTCGGCGCAATCGCCGTCGTCGGCGTGGCGCCAATTGCCGTTCGGCTCCGCGACACTCGACGCGGCCGCCAGCCCCTCGCAGATCGCGCTCACGCATGGCATCTCGTCCGTCCGGTACGACGGCACCGAGGGCTTCGCGTGCATTTCGTTTCAAAACAACGCGCAGCAAGCCGTCACGGAACTTGACGTTGACATCCAAGTGATCGACGGACTCGGGCTGCTGCGGCGCGTCGTGCCGCTACGCCGTATTGGGTCGTTCGCCCCGGGCGCGCAAGTCAACGGTCCAGGTTCGCTTCCCGATGTGAACTCGAGCCGGCCGAACTGCGTGATCGATGGAGCGGGCGACCTAGACGATCCTAGCAATCCTTTTTCCGGCGCCGCCGCAGTCAGCTACGCGATCCGGCAAGTAACGTATGGCGACGGCTCGACGTGGCTCGAGCCGGGCGCGAATCCGTGGCCGCAGTCGCTGCCGTATTTCTCGCATTAGCCGCCGGCATCAAGACGATCACTCGATCGCGTTCAACGTCGTCTATCTCTTCGGTTCGCGGAACGTGGTTGGATTCGGGCGAAAGCTCCAAAACGTCTCCAGTGGCAGCTCCAGTTACCGAAAATGAGCGCATCCGATAAGATGTAGCCGCTGCGGTCGGACGTGGGGCAGCTACGCCGCCCGCGGGCCGGCCTCGGGATTTCAATCGATCGGCGACTCACAAGTCGGCTCGACACAGCGCACTTCGCAACTCGTCTCCTTGAGGCCGGCCGACTTGGCTGGAACGACGCCTACCGCCGAGCGGCAACCCGCATTTCACCCACGTTCGTGTCGATCCACTGCAAGAGCGTTGCGAGATGTTCCGCGACACCCACACCGAGTTTCGTCAAGCGATAGTCGACGTACGGCGGCACGACTGGACGGCTATCGCGCAGGAGTAGCCCATCGCCCTCGAGCTCGCGCAATCGCTGCGCCAGCATTTTCTCCGAGATGCCTCCGATGCGTGAGCGCAACTCCGAAAAGCGCAGCACGCCGTCGGGATACAGCGCCGCCAAGATCAGGACGCCCCAGCGTCCCGTCACATGTGTGAGAATCTCGCGCGCGGGACACATTGCATCAAAGCAGCCGCTGGGTTCTGAAAGCGGATCGAGCATACTAAGCTAACCTTTTCGTAAGTACTTCCTTTTCGTCAGTGAAGCGCGTAGACTCCGCGAAGTCAAGCTTCAGTGAAAGGTCGTCATGTCTCAATCACAAGTCGCAGTCGTCACCGGTACGAGCACGGGCTTCGGTCACGACACCGCACGCCTGCTCGTCGAAGCGGGAAATGTCGTCTTCGGCACGATGCGCGACATCGCCGGCCGCAACACCGAACCGGCGAAGGCACTCGAACGGCTCGGTATTACGGTGGTCGACATGGATGTCACGGACGAAGGCTCCGTCGAGCGCGGCACGGCAAAAATTTTGGAAGCGGCCGGCCGCGTCGACGTACTTGTCAATAACGCCGGTACGGCCCACTTTGGCACGACGGAAGCCTATACGCCCGCGTCACTCGAGCGTCAGTTCGCAACCAACGTCGTCGGGCCGTTCCGCCTCGCGCGTGCGTTCTTGCCGGGCATGCGCGAGCGGCGCGCGGGCCTCGTCGTCTTCGTCAGCTCCGTCGTCGGCCGCTTCACCATGCCGTTTAACGGCATCTACTCGTCGTCGAAGTGGGCCATCGAAGCGCTCGCCGAAGCCTTCTCGTACGAATTGCGGCCCTTCGACGTCGATGTCGCGATCGTCGAACCCGGAGCGTACGCGACGAACATCGGAAACAACATGATCGCACCCGATGACGCCGAACGCCTCGCGAGTTACGGCGAGATCGCGAAGACCGCCGACGACATGCTTGCGAGGCTGGGCTCGATCGCGCGTCCGCCGATTGAAGTCGCCGAGGCGATCGCCGCACTCGTCGCCGCGAAGCCCGGGACGCGTCCGCTTCGTATAGTCGTGCCGGCCGACTCGCCCGTCACCCACATTAACGAGTTGGTCGCGCCGATTCAACGCTCCGTCCTCGAAGCCTACGGCCTCGAAAAGTTCCTGAGTCCGGCGCCGAGCGGCGTCGCATAGTCTTGTAATCGGCCATCGTCGCCGAAACGAGCAGCACTCGTTACGTTTGCAAAGCGTCGTGCGGTCGCGGATGTCACCAATCATATCGGGGCCCGTTGCAGAACCCTGGCCACTGCGAGAAGGGCCCAAGGCGGAGCCGCGATTCATACAGTGACGAGACGATCATTTCTTCCCCCGTCGTTTCAGCGCGCGGTCGTGCGCAACCGGCTCGGAATTCCATTAGACGAAATGCCTGGCGGCCATCTCTTGGCTCTCAGTCGGCCAATGCAACTTGCCCCGGCATCGCTTCCTTGAGCAAACGTCTCGAGCAGTGACGTATGAGGAGTTTAGATGCGAACAGCGAGATTGAAGTCCGGCGACCGCGATCTAGCGAGGGCGCTCTTTACTACAATCGCATCGGTTTTCGACGAAGAATCCGAACCGCTCAGCGATGACTACATTGACCGCCTTCTTGTGCGACAAGATTTTTGGGCGATCGCGGGGTTTGCGGGTGATAACATCATAGGCGGACTGACCGCTTACACCCTACCGTTGACGAAGACGGAGTCATGCGAACTCTTCATCTACGATATTGCCGTACGGCCCGAGGAGCGGCGAAAAGGCATTGGACGGCAGCTCGTCGCCAGACTGCGGGAGATCGCAAACGCAAGTGGGATTCGCGAACTGTTCGTCGCCGTTGATAATGATGATGTACACGCGCTCGATTTCTACCGCGCTCTTGGCGCGACGGCATCTCCCGTTACGTTGTTTTTATTCCAGTGTCGGGGATGAAGGCGAGATACCACCTGCCGCTGTCCCGGAAACGACCGTTTTCGGGATCGCCTTTCGTTCGCAAACGGGTATCAAAAAAGTAGAAACTCAGAGTCGCATCTTTTCGAGGCATGGGAGACGGTGGCGACAAATAATCCGGATCCATTTTTGGCGGCATACGCCTGTACCGGATATGTCTGCCACATTACGATGCCGCTGCTTAGTTGGTCCACGCCGTCAGCGCTTGAACTTATACGGCGCTACGAACCGCTCGCGATACTGTGTCGGGGCCGTCGCGAATGCGCGACGGAACGCTCGCCGAAACACTTCCACTCCTTCGAACCCGCAGCGAGATGCAACGTCGTCGACGGTCGTGTCGGTCGTCTCGAGAAGCCGGCGGGCCTCGTCCAGCCGAAGTCGCTCGACGAATCGCGCGGGAGAGGAGCCCACCTCGCGCGTGAAACGTCGAGCGAAACTTCGTTCGCTCATCGCAACGTGCTCGGTTCGAGAAGCCCATGTCAAAGCCTAGGAGCTAGCTATGCAAGACAAACCCGTCGCCCTGGTGACCGGCGCTAATCAAGGCATCGGCCTTCAGATCGCAAGGGATCTGGTGACACACGGCTTTACCGTGCTGGTCGCGTCCCGCAATCTCGAGCGCGGCGAGACTGCGGCGAAGGAGATCGGGCCGGATGCGCGGGCGTTGCAGCTCGACGTGACGGATCAGTCTTCGATCGCCGCCGCGGCGGAGCGCGTGCGCAAAGAGTTCGGCCGCCTCGACGTGCTCGTCAACAACGCGGCCATCTCCAATACGAGTAAGCTGGCCGCCCAGTCGGTCCAGGAATATGCAAAGACGGTCCGCCCGAGCAATGTGTCCCTCACTGAAATGCGCGCGGTGTGGGACACCAATGTGTTCGGCGTCCTCGCCGTTTACCAGGCGATGCTGCCGCTTCTGCGCGAGGCGCCCGCAGCCCGCATCGTCAACGTGTCGAGCGGCGTCGGATCATTGACGAGGAACGCGGACCCAGGCTACGTTAACCGCTCGACCTTCGGCCCCGTCTATCCTGCGTCAAAGACGGCTCTCAACGCTTTGACGCTCGCCATGGCGATCGAGCTCGAGCCGGAGGGAATCAAGGTCAACGCTGTCTCTCCGGGGTTCACGAAGACGAACCTCAACAACTATGCGGGCACGGAGACGCTCGAGGAAGGCGCCAGCGAGGCGGTGCGGGTCGCGCTACTCGGCCCGGACGGCCCGACGGGTACGTTCACGCACGCAAAACTCGGAACGCTCCCGTGGTAATGGGCAAAGCCGAAAGCATACCCGTCAGCGCACCCACGCCTAAAAAGTCGGCAAATCGCAACTCATATCGAAATTGAGGCCCTGCGCTACCATCTACGCGTAGTCCTAAAACCGACCCGTTGAGGGATAAGGGGGGCGGCCGGTGCCACTCGTAGATGTTTTGTTAAATGCGACCCCGGTTCTCGGCGCTTGATGGACTCACACAATCCGGCAGACCGAATCGCTCGAATGTCATGTTCACCTGCCGCGCATCCATCGGTTGCTCTGGGAAGCGTTGGTACGCTTCGGGTTCCGGTGCGTCGATCGCGCGCACAATGAATGCCGTGACGTCGCTAACCAGACCATGGCGTAGGCTCAACACGTTGAGCGCGAACGGTAAATATGCCTGAGCCGGCTCGTTCCATGAGTAAAAACCGAGCGCCGGCTGCGCGTTCGCCTCGGTGAGCACCGTCTTCCAGCGCCACGCGCCCGAGAGCGAGAACTCTCGCGCCCATTTTGCAATCGCTGCGCGCGGTGCGTACCACGTCGCGAGCGGCGGCATCGCGAACGTCGCGTCTTCGACGAGCAGCGAAGTGAAAGCATCGACGTCGTTACCCTCCCACGCTTCGACGTACCGATTGACGATTCGATGCAAGTCGTCGTCGCCGAGCGACCGCAACGCCTGCTGCTGAGTGCGCGGACCGACCCGCTCGCGCACCGCGGCGCGCGCACGCTGCAGACCGCTGTTGACCGACGGAACTGAGGTCTGCAGCATCGTCGCGACCTCACTCGCGCTAAAGCCTATCACCTCGCGGAGGATGAGCATTGCGCGCTGCGTCGCTGCGAGATGTTGCAGAGCCGCAACGAACGCGAGTTCCAGCCCTTCGCGTTGCTCGTAACTTGCTTCGGGATTCACGTGACTCGGCGTGATACCGATCCCTTCCGTTGGATAGGGTTCGATCCACGTCGATTCGATCTGCGGTGCGCCAGGCGGCATATGACCCGCGGAGGCTGGACCGAAGTCGTGAGGCAGCACGCGCGTACTCCGCCGTTCGAGCTCGGTCAGGCACACATTGGTCGCGATGGAGAAGAGCCACGGTCGGGCCGAAGTCGCGTCGCGCAAGCCGGCAGCACCGCGCCAAGCGCGCACGAGCGTGTCCTGCAGCGCATCATCGGCGTCGTGCACCGAGCCCAGCATCCGATAGCAGTGCGCATGGAGCTCGGCCCGGTGACGTTCGACGACGTCAGCGAAGTCGGGACGCTCGCTGGAGGCCGCGTCGCTCAGGGCTGCTCCACGACGAGCAACGTGTGCCCGCTGGGATCGCGGAACCAAAACATCGGCGGCACGGGGTCACCCATGCGCGAGACCTCGTGATCTACATCCACGCCAAGGGCCTTGAACTGCGCGTACGATGCTTCGATGTCGTTCGTGGTCAACGTAATGCCGGTATTCACCGGCGCAATCGGGTCGTTGCCGGGCGGCGGCGCGATGGCGATGCCGGTCGTTCCCTGTGGCGGATAGACTTCGACCCAGCGATAGCCGGGCCCGAACGCGATGTCGGTCCGCTTCTCGAAGCCGAGCGACTCGTAGAACGCAATGGCCTGGTCCTGTTCGAGCGTCGGCACGCAAACGAGCGAGATCCGGTTGACCGGGGGGTCTTGATGGAGTTCATGCTTGTACCTCTGAATGGATGTGAGTTTACCCTTACGACTTCCGTCCAGGTGCAAACTCATCGGTCTCGTCGCATCGCTATCTTCGAAGCGAGCTACTCGATCGAACGCGCCGATCACGCTCACCGACGGGAGCCACGCTCATCCGACCAGCGGCACGATATTCAAGACCGCTACAGGCCGGAACGGAAGCCTACGAATTTTCACGGCTTACGCCAACCTCCGAGTAGGGACCGCCTGATCGATGAAGGAGGCGTGCTCGTCGCAGGGACCTTGTCGCCGAACGAGCGGCCAACCCATTCGCCTTCTGCCGATCGGCGTCCAGCAATGGACCCCTGATATGATCGACGAGAGCCGTGTCGAACGGCTCACCGACCGGAAGCGCGCCGCGGACTAGGACTTCCGAGGATCCCTTGAGCTTCGAGCTCGTTCGAAAGATCGATGACCAGCCCGCATCCTGCCGTCTCACGAGATCGAACCGTATCGTAGGCCGCGTAAGCGAAGCTTGTATGTATCAGGATGATCCAAAGAGATGGCCTTACCTCATGAGGTTCGCATTGGATATTCTCGGAATTGATGTCGGCAAGAACGATTTGCACGCTGTGCTTCTTCAAAACCAGAAGTGGGCAGCGAAGAGCGCGCAGAGCGAACTGCTGCGCACGAAAACCGATGCAGTGGATGCCGCACTGATCGCACGCTTCTGCCGAATGCACTCGCCTGCCCCGTGGATCCCGCCCGCCCTGGAGATCCTTGCCCTGCAACGTCTTGTCTGCCAGAATCCGCTCATCTCCGGCAAACGCTTTACTTTCCCGCGATCACGGCGTTCGCTTTACTCCGCCACTCTGCCAATTCGCGGCCCGTCTTCGTCAGCACGGTAAATCAAAATGACCATCATCGCCGCCGTCATGCGGAAACTTCTAACCCTCGCTTACGGGTTTCTCAAGTCCGGCCGTGCCTTCGATCCGGCCTATGCAACGGCTTGACAGACAACACCGTATCTTTTAGGGGCCTCTTAGGAGTTACCGATCGTCACTGCACGGTGAAGGTGCTCGTCATTGGACATCTGCGCGACCATAAACGCTGCAAGGTCAGCGCGCGTGATCGTATGGGCCTTTTCATCAGTGCTCGCATCGAAGATTTGAATGTGACCCGTGGCCGAACCGTCGGTGAGGAAGGGCGGCCGAACGATAATCCAGTCTAGCCCGCTCGCCCGGACGGTAGACTCCATCGCCTCTTTGTCTTTCCCCTCTCCACGCAAAAATGTCGGGAGTAGGAAACGCTCATATATCGGTACGTTCGCTATGCTATCACCCTCTCCAATCATAGATATTACGACAAGACGGCGCACCCCGTGCTTCTGCATGGCCAAAATAATAGCCGCAGCGGCCGTTCTTTCGAGACTCGTTGTCTTCCAAGGCGCCGCCTTGCCGCCGATTGTGTCGATGACAGCATCCTGCCCGGCTATTGCCTTCTCCATATCTCCCGCGTCAGTTGCGTCCCCTTCGATCACGGTGATGTTTGCGGGTTGATATTCTCCGATCGTGTGAACGAGCGCCGTGACCTGATGACCGGCGGAAAGCGCTGCTTCGACGACAGCTCTGCCCGATTTACCGGCCGCCCCGATGACAAGTACCTTCATGATATTTCTGCCTTTCTTAATTCATTGCGGCGTTCAGGTCACGGCGAATCCGATGACGATCAGCAACGCCAGGTTCACGTGGACGCGATCATCGCGACGATTCCCGCTGTAAGTGTTTCAAGACGCATGCGCTGCGAAACTCGACTCGGCCGCAGGCGCTTCGTGATCGAGAGCATGACAAGGCCGTGGAGAGCCGCCCACACCACTTCAGTAGCGGTCTCGACCTGAGCTGGTTCAACGCCCGACTCTCCAACCGCAGTTGCAAGGATTTGAAAAGCGGTTTGTGCCGGCATCGGTGTTGCAACGGGATCAGCAAACGTGATTGCCGGCGGTCCAACAAACATGACCTCGTAGAGCTTAGGCCGTTCCACACCAAAACGAACATATGCGTTTGCGAGAGCAATAAGCGACGCGTTTTTTCCTCGTGCAGCGCGCTTTAGACGCTCGAAGAGTGCAGTGAACCCTTCCACAACCACGGCCGCGAGTATCGCGTCTTTACTTTCAAAGTGCTGGTACACTGCCGGTTGAGTCCGATTTATTGTTTCGGCGATTCGCCGGATCGTTAGCTGCTCGACACCTTCGTCCTCGATGATAGCCCGGCTCACATCGATGATGTGGTTGCGCGACGTTCCGCGCGCTTTTTGTTTTGACTCAGCGACTGCTGTCACGACCAACTCGGCAAAGCCAGAGGGGGTGAAGCGGTTTGAGCGCGACCCAGAATAGTATCCCGGATAAAAGCGTCGCGCCGGCGCCGAAGCGAAGCAAGACGAGCACAGCACGCAATGCAGCGTGTGTGTTACCGAGAAACGGTAGCGTGAAGATCGGACCGACGCCGATGGCGGTAAGCACGTGGCATACGAGGACGGTTGCAAAAAACATGTCAGTGCCCCGAGGCGGCGAGGGCACCCGCTACGATCATAAATGCTACCGTTCCGAGATGAACGGCGGTTCCTGAAATCTTTCCGTGGCGCGAGACAATCCATGCGTCAGCGGCTGGGGCAATCGCTCCAACGAAAAGTGCGGAAGCGAGAATTGAAGGGGGCGCGGACGAAGTCACGACGAGCAACCCGGCAAGAACGAAATCGCGGTTCGCTTTCACCTTGAGGTATGGGGTTGGCACGGTCCCTTCTGGGATCGGGACCCCATATGCCAGAGCGGCGCCTCGCGGCGCTAATGCCGCACGGGCCGACAAGGCCACCAGCGCGGCTGTGAGACCGTAGGTCATGCCCTGACTAATTGTCATCATTGAATTTCCATAACGTTGTTACGATGATCATAACACCGTTATGATCATCTGTCAAGCGCAGGCGCCCCGCACTCTCAGCCGCAGGGCGCAGTTCAGTGTGACGTGCCCATGCGAAAGCGCCACACGGCAGAACAGATCGCACAAGCCCTTCGTCAGGCTGAAGCCGGCACGCCGATCGCGGATATCATCCGTAAACTCGGCGTCCACGAAAACACGTTCTATCTCTGGAAAAAGAAATACGGCGGCCTTGGGACACCGGAGATACGCGAGCTGCGGCAGCTGCGCGAGGAAAATATGAAGCTCAAGAAGCTCGTCGCGGACCTGAGCCTCGATCGCCAAATGCTTCAGGAGATCGTCACAAAAAAACTGTAAAGCCGGCGCAGCAGCGCGATCGCGCCGGCTTCCTCACAGCGACGTTCAAAATCAGCGCACGACGCGCGTGCCGACTTCTCAAAATAAACAAATCGACCTACTATTACAAATCAACCACGAGCGAGCTCAACATCGCCCTCACGGCTCGCATCAAAGAGATTGCTACGGTTCGGGTAAGATATGGATATCCAAGAATCCATGTGCTTTTACGGCGCGAAGGCTTCCAGGTGAATCGTAAGCGCGTCTATCGGCTCTATGCCTTACAGCGACTGAATCTTCGCTCGAAGATGCCGTACCGGAAGCGTGCCGCGGTTCCACGTGCAGAACGAATCGTTGCCGCAGAGCCAAATCAAATCTGGGCGATGGATTTCATGCACGATCGCCTCGCCGACGGCAGCAAAGTCCGGTTGCTGACGATCGTTGATCTATATTCTCGGGAATGTGTAGCACTCAATGTCGATCGGTCGTTTCGATCGCCTGACGTCGTGCGAGTGCTCTCGCACGCATGCAAGCAACGCGGTACACCGGCATGCATCAGGTGTGACAACGGCACCGAGTTCGTTGCTGAAGCCGTCGATCAGTGGGCCTTCTGGAACGACGCTAAGCTCGACTTCTCGATCCGGGGATACCCAGGGCCCGGTCTACGCGAGAGCGCGCGCGATGTATGCCGCCGGCGCGTCGACGTGGGGATCGACCGCATCTCGTCACCCCCGGCGCGTGAGATAGCAGACGATCGTGACCGGCGAAACTTCCACGAACAACCACTTCGTAGCGTCGACCATCCGCTGCCAGGTGACGACGATGGTGTCAACACCGTCGGCTCGCAAGGGCAATGGATCGCCGATTTCCCAAATTGCATCCGTTGTCCAGAACCGCGCAAACTCGACCGGATCGCGGCGATTCACGGCGTCGTCGAACCCGACGACGAGCTCAGCAATGGCGACGCGATCGACCGTCTCGTCAGTCAAGAATGAGCGCTCTGGCTGACATCGGCACTCCAACTTTGCCCGGCCACCATTTTCCAATGTCCGTCCATGCGCACGAACACGTTGGTGATGCGGCCGGATTGCTTTTTGTGCTGCGGCTCGACCATCTCACGATATTCGCTGACGCCGACCGCAGCGTCGCCGTAGACGGGTATTTCCAAGTGAGGGAACTCGATCGAAGACACGTTGCGTTCGCGTGAGACGACCGAAGCAATTCGCTGCGCCTTGTTCAGCGTGGTTCCGACCGGCGTCGTGAAAATGTAGTCTGACGCAAAGATGTTCTCGAGTCGATTCGCGTTCGCTGCTACGAGTGCGTTGTTCATGTCGGCGATGGCGGCTCTCACTTCTTCATGCGCTGATGTCGTCCCGAAATCTTCTTCCTCTGGTGCGATGGAACCGGCATTCGGTTCGGTTGTTGCGCGTGCGCACTCCGAAAATAGTAGCGCATCTGTATTCGACCTATTGGTTTCGCCCTATCTTTGCATGAGAACGTGGAACAATATCTGTCGCCGACGGACGGCTGTGAATTCAATCGCCCGCGGCAACCTTCACTTGGCATGCGTGTCGGCTTCGCCACAGTGCGGGAGCCGTTCCGACGACGCGCTGGAAAGCCCGTCCAAATGAACTCTGGTTTTCATACCCGACAAGAAACGCGATGTCCGAAAGACTCATCGTTGGGTTGCGCATGAGCGCCTTGGCACGCTCCATCCGATACGTTGCAAACCACGCGTTGGGCGCCACGCCGACGGCTTGCGTGAACGCCCGACAGAAATGATTCGGGCTGAGATCCACGAGGTGAGCGAGGTGCCGCAGAGTGACATCTTTGCCGCACCCGCCGTCGAGGATCGACGTCATCGCTTCGCAGACGCAACGAACCTGAGCCGCCGTCAAACCTCGCGCCGCTGTACGGGTAGGCCGCTGCACGGTATTCGACCATTTGTGGAGCAACCTCACGCAAACCGCGTTGACCAGACTGTCGAGCCAAAGCCGCTCGCATACCGAACCATCGATAAGCGCCTCTCCAAGCGCCTGCATCAGATTGACGATCGCAAAGTCTGGTGATGCCCCACTCAGATCGCGCAATTCCAACCCTGCGCTACGCGTGAACTCGTGCTCGCGCGCGCGCAGAACGAGATCCAGATGAGGCAGAAAGAGCAGCACCATTTCGATGCCCTGCGTGACGACCGCCCGTGGGGTGACGCCGACGGGCACGAAGTTGAGCGAACCGGTCGGAAGCATGCCTTGTAAAACCAAACGGTCATCGCGCCAGTGATAATGCTGTCGTTCCCCTTTGACGACGTACCCGAGCACCTGACACGAGCTTGCGGCACCCCAAATCTCGCCCGGCGAGGCGCGCATACGAACCGCCGCGACATCACCGGCAAGATCGGATGCCCGGCCCCGCTCATTCGTGCGCCACCGCGCAGGGTTCCGAATAGAAAGCTCCTTCGCGCTTTCGAGCCTGCTCTCAGACTCAATCGAACCGTTCACCCGCGCGAGGTACCCAGCCCTCGGGCGAATCTCACCTCATCGTCGGGCACCGTACGCTGGGCCGGCAGGCAGCCTCACTGCTGGAAATACAACGTGTGCCGGGTATAGACGTCGCTCAGGGCCTTGCCCTCGGGAGTCGCCCAGCCGCCCTTCGAAACGAGGAGCTCGGACCCAAAGGACACCCACGTCAGCGGCGTTGCTCCGGCCTGGACAAGTCGTTGCATCGCGGTGGATTGGATCAACTCCGATTCCGCACCCGACACATCGCTTACGACGTAGACGCGATATCCCGCGCGCATGGCGTCGATCGCGGTCAGCATGGTGCAATTGTCGATGGATATCCCCGCGAAGACGAGTTTTCGCCGACCCGTTCGGGCAATCGCGTCGACGAAAGCTTTCTCGCGCCAGGCGCTCGGCGTGCCGCGCGCAACCCGCGTGCCGCTGCCGAAATACTGCGCGATCTGCGGCATGAACGTTCCGCGCGGCGGACCCTCGTCGCCCAGTACGATGGTCGGAAGGTTGAAGATGCGGACTGTCTTCGCAAGCCCGGTGAGGTTGTTCTGATAGAGGTCGCGATCCATCGTCCGGATTGCCGGCTGGAATCCCGTTAAGAAGTCGACGGCGATGAATACGGTGTTATCGGCGGTCAAGTTTTCCAGGTACGGATTCGTTCTCTGCGATTCCGATTGCGCTGCCGCCGGCATGACGGCGGCTGAAGATGCCAGTGTCAGAGCCGATGCAAACAATATGCCGCGCACGAGTGAGAGAATTCCCGCTGGTTGGTTCACATTGCTCTCCGTCGGTTTGTAGAAGTGTTATTTTGGCGTGCTCTGAGCGATGGAATACACGCGCCCGTCCGGCGCTTTGAAGAAGGCAAAGCGGTAATCGCCGCCACCTTTTCCGGCATCTGGCGTCGTCAAGATGCCCTTCGTCCCCGTGATCCCGAGCTTTGCATAGTCGTCCATCCCATCGAACGATTCGATCAAGGTGAAGCCAGCCGCCGTAAGTTCGGCGACCGTCGCATCGATATCGGAACAATCGAACCCGACGGCGACGCCAAATCTGCGCCACGGCGTTTGCGGCGCTTTGGGGCCGTAGAGCTCGACCATCGAGTAATTCGGCAAGACAAAAACGCTGAGTTCAGGGCTGTCGACGAGCGCCGGCAGTGCGAAGACGTCCGCGAAGAGACTGCGCATCGCCGCATAACTTTCAGAGGTCAGGTCGATGCCCGTCCATTGCAGTTGGCGAAGAAGCGATCGGCTCGTCTTGCTTTTTTCCTCACCCATTTGCTTGTTCGTCACGCGATTTGCGTCCGAGAGTTGAAAAGCCAGTTGCCGTTCTCTCGTACGAGAACATCGTCGAACTCGGCCGCTGCGATGACGGCGAACGTCTTGCGGTTGAAGATGACCAGGTAACACGTCATCGTCGCGCGGTCGCCCGCGAGAAGTATTTGATGGTTCGTGATGACGTGGCGCGTACCGTCGCCGTTGAGTTTTTCGTAGAACGTCTCGA
Source organism: Candidatus Lustribacter sp. (assembly GCA_965277075.1). GTDB lineage: Bacteria > Vulcanimicrobiota > Vulcanimicrobiia > Vulcanimicrobiales > Vulcanimicrobiaceae > Lustribacter. The sequence continues at coordinate 9,847 of OZ255707.1, read as the reverse complement.
GACCGGCGCGGTACGCCGCGCGGTCGTGGAAATTACCCATGTACGGGCTGAGGAACGCGATGGGGTCGGCCGTCCACGTGCTCATATGCATGTCGAGATCGCCGATGTCGAAAGCCCGCTCGAACTTTGCGGAAACTTCGACGATTGCCAATTTATCGTCGGCGTCGCTCAAGCGACCGCGCGTCCTTCCTCGAGGTCGAGGAGATCGGCGAAGCGAGTGATGTTGCCGCGCGTAGGATCGATCGCGACGACCGAATCGTGCAGCCATTGCTTCTCCTCGGCGGATTGCGGCTCGACGGTCTCGATCAACGCGTTCATCGCCGCCAGCCGCTCAGGAGGAACGCGCAAGTCGTTTCGGATCCAGCTGACCACTTGACGATCGATCTCCTCATCGTCGGCGCCCGCGTCGCTCGGTCGTCGCACGTGCTCGAGAAATTCGTCGTCTGTTACCTCGAGAGTGCCAAAAAGCATGCGATTGATCCCGCAGTTGAAGTAGACGTAATCGCCCAGTGTACCGGCAAGCTGCGCGCGCGCCTTATCGATGGCGCGAGGCAGAATCTTGATACCGTCGAGCGTCGCTCGCGGTCCCCGGGGAAAGTTGGTTCGTAGATCGATGTTGGACATGGCGACCTTTCTTAGATGCGGGCTCATTGAGGAAGAGTCAATCTGCAAGCATCGTGACGAAGAGATCGGAAACGGCGAGCCCGTCCCAATAGGGCTTGCCGTCGCCGAGCACGGCGGCGATTTCATCGATCACCGAAGCATCACGAATCAAGGCGACGTTGACGAGACATCGCCCGTCGACGGAGCGGCGGAATTGCTCGCGGATGACGCCATCGACACGACTCGATACGAGGAGTGCCTTGGCATGCGCGATTTCGACCAACGCGGCGATGTCGACGCCCGCGTCCATCGTCCAGCGCTCGACGATCCAGATGCTGCCGGTACGGCTGCGGTCGACGAGCGCGGGAAAAGAAAAGACCGAAGCCGTCTGCATGACGTCGCGGTCCCAATTGGTCGACTTCGACTGACCGATACCGACGCTGTACTTTCCGTCGGTCGTCCGTAACGTGAACGCATAGTCAGCGACATGCGGCGATTGCCTGAAGTCGATGAACAACGGCCGGCTTCCGCCAAGTAACGCCAGCAAGTTCGCGACCCGGTCGTCGAGAGTTTTCATGTGTATCGTCTCACAAGCGGAACGCGATCGTCGTCTCGATGTAGGTGGTATTACCGCTCGGAGGATTGGCGGTGAAGTAGCCGCTGCCGTGAAAGTGCGACAAGAATCCCGTAAATGTCGTGTGGGGATCGAACGCGTAACCGACTTCGAGTGCCGGCTCGTAGCCAAGATACGACGACGAGCCATTGGCGCCGCGAAGGATCGAAGGCGCCAATGTATAGGTGCCGTCGGCAAGGTCGTTCCGCCAAAAAAGCGTGACCTTCGGCTTGAGGCGCAACTTCGTCGTCGGATGAAATTCAAGGTAGAAGCGGACGCCGGCGATGTTGCCTGGGCCGAACGCGTTCGCTTCGCCAAAGTAGCGGCCCGGTGGTTCCGGGGCTCGGAATGTTTCAAGTATGTCATCGCCGGCGTTGCGGTCGCCCGAGTTGAGCCCGCCCTCGAAACCGGCCGTCGTCGCCAGAGGCCGGGCGGAGAGGGGATGGCTGATGACGGCGTTCACGTTGTACGCGCGTATCCGTTCGAGCGGCACGATTGCAGATGCGACCGAACCAAATTGAAACTCGCCCTCGGCGGTGAGCGACCAACCGGCTAGAGAGGAGCCATTGCTCCAAATCCGCGCGCCAACGCTTTGCCGGTTTTCGGTTCCGGGTGCGGCAAGCGTGACGTAGACGGCGTTTTCGTGCCGCTGGCCAATGTAGAAAACGTCAAGGTTCGCAGCGCGCCCGATGAGCGTTCCGTATGCACCCCAGATGACGTTGGCCGGGTCAGCGCCGTTATCGAAGACGCCGGTCCGGTCGACGACACCGCGATAGGCGAAGGCATCCGCGATGACGCGCCCGCTGCGCAGGCGAGCCAGCACGCCGTCGAAATCACTGCGGGCGTTCGGTCCGAGTCGCGCCGAGATGAGGGCCCCCGCTGCCGTAGTTGATCTCCTGCCGCCCGATCCGCACGAGCAGATCGTCGGGAGCCATTCCAAGCAGATCGCCGAACCGGACCTCGACGAACGCCTGGTGCAGGTCGAGTCCCTTGCGGTTGATCGGCGACGCGGGACCATTTCCGTTGAACGCGTCGGCGTGTTTGAGCGAGCCGTACAGGCGAACTCGATCATGTATCGTCAGTGAAAGGTCGACGTCGAGCCGCGTATCGAGCGTCGCGTCCGACGGGATCGTGCCGTTGAGTTCGTTTCGAAATGACCGGTACGAGACGTAACTGTCGATCGCCGTCGTAAGAAAGACGCTGCCGGACGAATCGAGCGGAATGAACTTCAAAGCATCGAGCGGGTCGGTACGCTTCTTCGGATCCGCGAACGACGACCAATTCTCATCTTGCCGCAGCACATCGTATCCCGGACGTGAACCCACTTGCCCGGCTGCTCCAGGGGCGGAGAGGCTCGGCAGGGGCATCGGCGAGGCTGTATCCGACGCAGTGGGCGTCGTTCCCATACCGGGCGACGCAGGTTGCGGAGGGAGCGGCTGGGCCAACCCAGCTCTTGACCATGCGGTCATTCCGATGAAAAGAAGAATGCCCGGCCAGCGTCGTTTTCTTGAAGCGGCAAGCACGTCTAACGTGTCGCGGTCGGTAAGGCGAGAACGACGATGCGGGCTGGACCACCTTGCCAATGCGGCCAGACGGGCGACGTTGTCCCGGCTGCGACGGCGATCATTTGCCGGCCGTCCACCTCATAGGAAATGACCCCGCCGGCGATTGGGCCGCCGACCGCCCAAGAGGCAAGCGTTTTTCCCGACAGCGCGTCGAACGCCTCGACTCGGCCGAGCAAATCCCCGGTAAACACGACGCTTCCAGCCGTGACCGTGACGCCCGCAAGCATCGGCGCCGGGCCTTTCCAGGACCACGCGACGCGCCCGGTATCAGCATCAACGGCGTTGAGCCAGCCCCGTCCCATTTCTTTGGGATCCTGCGTGCCGAAGACCGCCTTCTCGTCCTTGGAACCGCTCCAGTCTTGGCCCAGCGAGACGTTGTTGACCGCGGCCGCGTCCTTCACTTTGACGGTGGTGCACCAATCGACGGAATTGACGTAAAGGAAGTTCGTCTGGGGCGAATAAGCCGGTCCGTTCCACTGAACGCCGCCAAGCGCTCCTGGACAGAAGTACGTGCCGGCCGGGCTCAGGGGCGTGCCGGCATTGCTGACGCTCGTGACCGCGGTACGATACAGTGGCTGCTCAGCGCCGGCCGTGAAGCCGTAAAGGTAACCGTCCTTCGTGCCCGCGGCGATGATGCGATGACCTGCGCGCGATCGAAGGAGCGCGGGCGCGGATGAGACATCCCAGTCATGAAAGTCGCCCGGTGCGGTCTGCCAGTGACGGACGTACTTTCCCGTGGCCATGTTGAGGACGACCACCGAATTCGCGAGGAGATTGTCTCCCGGGCGGTCGGCTTTGATGAAGTCCGGTGCGGCGTTGCCGACCGGAACGTACAGCAGTCCCGCCTGCGGATCCAGCGAGAGCGACGTCCACGAACCGCCGCCCGTGATGGGTGCGTCGCCGCGATTCCTCCAACTATCGTTCAATCCGGTCGTTGCATCGTTGACGATCGGTGCCTTCACGATTGACTCGCTGGCTCCGGAAAGCGAGTCGCGGTGCGGGACGACGAACGTTTCCCATACCGGCTCACCGGTTGCCGCATCGAAAGCGTAGACGCGCCCCTTCACATCAACGTGGTCGCCTCCGGCAACACCAATGAAGACCCGGTTGCCGTAAGCGACGGGAGCAGCGACGAGCGACTCACCCTTCGAAGCAATGCCGACTGACCGTTTCCAGAGCAGTCTACCGCTCTTGGCATCGAGCGCGACGAGGGCGCCATCCTGCTGTCCCCGGAAGAGCCGTCCATCGAGATAGGCAAGACCGCGATTGGCGTGCAGCGGATTGTCCGTCGTATAGTGGAGATCAGATCGCCAGATCTGTCGGCACGTGGCCGCGTCAATCGCAAACGTCTCCATTTCCGAAGTGAAATACATGACTCCCGCTACGACAATCGGGCCGGTAAGGAACGACGTCGTAAGTCCGGTGTCGTACGAACAGACCTCTCGAACGCCCGCCACGTTCGCCGGCTTGATCTCCTTTTGTGGCGCGAAACGGTTACTGTCGGGCGAACGGTTGTAGCTGGGCCAGTCGCCCGTCGAATCGGCACCAAAGCTCGGCGTGGCGCTTAGACTGACGAGCACGAGCGATGCAACGAGAATCGAACGCATGAGAGCAAAGCCTCTTTGGCAAGACGTGCGTTGTAGGGTGCTCATGAAACGGCCGTACTCGTCGCCCCGTCGAGTCTCCGCCGCTCGACAAACCAAGCTCCGGCGCCGAAGGACAATCCGAGGGCGCTGCAGACGACGCCGATCAGCCGATACGCCGTCGCCAAATCGCTGCGCGCTTCGATCGGAAAACTCAAGAACGGCGAGCAAAACTGCCCCAGAAACATCAGCGATGTCATTGCTCCAGCCACACGACCGCGGACAGCATCAGACGTCGCATTGAGCGCCATGACGTTGAGCGTCGGTTGAAGGATGCCGGTGCCGGTGCCGACGACGATCAGCGCTGCAAGAATTGCCACGTACGATCTGAAGACGCCGATGCCGAGAAGTCCGATTCCAAGCAGCAACAGCGCAAGAGCGATGATATATTGCCGTTTGATGAATGAGGCGAGACGATCAGCTGTAAGCGAAGCGAGTGCGCTCGCGAGCACGGCCACGCCGACGGCGACGCCGGAAGCGATACCGCTTTTCGCACCGATTTCAAACAGTCGAAAAGGCAATTGGGTGGGAACCAGATAGAATGCAGCACCCGCCAAGCCGACAGTCGCAGCGAGCCCGACGACGAGAAGCGCCGCGTGAGGGCCTCCGTTGTTCGATTCGTTGCCACGTGCGCTCGACCGCGGTCGTGCGTTCAAGAAAGCAAACGCCAACGGCGCGAGCAGAGCCGCCAGACCGTAGACAGCAAAGGGACCGCGCCAGCCGGCGTCGGCTAGAACGCCGCCGGCGAGAAGAAAGATGACGCCGCCGAAACCAGTCGCGGCGGCCTGCCAGCCAAATACCTTCTCACGCTCGGCCCCCTCGAAATAGTCGCCGATCAAGGCTGTTGCTGTTGCGAGAACGGCTCCGACCGCGACGCCTAAGAAAACCCGACCCATCAAGAGAGTCGGCAAGGCGTCGAGCCAAAGGCCCGACGTTCCGGCGCCAGCATAGAGAACGATGGCCGCGGTGATCAACGACCGTCGCCCGATACGGTCGGAAAGCCAGCCCAAGAGCGGCGCCGTCAGGGCGATCGCCGCGCCGGGGATCGTCAGGAGCAACTCGACCAACAATTTCGCGTTGGGGGCGCTAGTGAAATGCGCCTGAATCTTGGGCAAAGCCGGAGATATGGTCGCGCCGGCCATCACGGTCAGCGTGGAAACGAGCAACAGGACGACCGTGACGGCTGGCGGCGGACCATTGCTCGAACTTCGCAATGATTGCGACATAGCCGACATTTTACGATCTTCGGCTGAACCTCGCTCGGCCGTTTCTATCGTCGAAAAGTACGTTCGGCAATCCGATAATGAGTCAGTGCACCGCTAAGCGCAGCGAACGTTACGGCAGCGAAGTGTTCGATGGTCGAGCGGAGGACGACGCGATGACGTAGATTCGCGGTCCTGCGTCTTCGACCAGCTGTCGATACGTCGCGTAGTGCGCCTTGAAGTCGGGCGCCTCGTGGGCGGCGTCGAGTTCTGCTTCAGTCGCCCACTGTACGTAGTTGATGACGCGCGATCCGTCGCGACTACAATGTATCGTCGACGAGATGAAGCCCGGCTGTTTGCTCATGACGTCCAGCACTTGCACGTCCATGCGCCGAGCCAACTCGGATTGATGTTCGGGCAACACGGTCAGAACGTTGATCTGCGTAACGACCTTCGACTCTCGATCTATGACGACCATTCTTGCCTCCTCATAAGCTCACTGAGGATTTCGCGAATTGCGCCCATTCAAACGCCTGAAAACCCGTGCCGCGCGATGCGATGCGGCGTTTCCGAATGCCGCTCGTGGGAGAGGCCTAGTTGCACGAAACGCCGTTATCTCAAACCCTCCGGCGGTGCCGGCAGGAAAGGGCCAGCTCCTCGGATTTCACATCCCGGGAGGCCATCAATCGTCCGCTGCATGAATCTAGCGCAGGTGCCGAACGCATGGTCTGTGGCTCCGAACTAGCCGCGTCGCTGTCATCGTATCTGGCGGAGCGGGTGCTCGTCGCTCCGAACGTCGAGGTGCTATACGACGCGGAGGTCAGCGCGCTCGACGGCGATGGCGCTCTCGAACGCGTGCAATTGCGCGACACGACGAGCGATGAGCGCACGTGGATGACGACGCGCCGGATCTTCATCTGCATCGGCGGCGCTCCGCACACCGAGTGGGCCCAAGAGACGCCAATCGTCCGCGATGTCTCCGGTTATCTCGTCACAGGCCCCGATTTGCTTGCCGACGGCCACTATCCGCAGGCCTGGCCGCTCGATCGACCGCCCTTTTACTTAGAGACGAATGTGCCCGGCTCGTTTGCCGCCGGCGACGTACGCCACAACTCGGTCAAGCGCGTCGCCTCGGCCGTTGGTGAGGGCGCAATGGCGGTCACGTTTGTGCACAAGTTTTTGGCTGAGCATGCCGGCTAGCGCTTCGCGACCGTCGCTTAGCGAGCGTCATCTCGACGAGCGCGATCACGCGTTTGAGCCGGCGCTCACCGTGTCGCAGTAGTTCGTCGCCCCGCCGCCGCCGCAGTGACATTAGTGCGCACTCGAAATACAGCGCCATATTCGCTGCCGCACGTAGCTGATGCTGATTCGTCAAGCGTAAAGAACGATTATGGGAAACGTGCGGAACGACGGCCTTGCGCAGATGAGCATGAGTCGCTTCGAGGCTTTTAGCGACGGTGTGGTCGCAATCGCGGTTACCTGCTCGTTCTAGACTTTAAAGATGCCGAATCTCGACAATGCTTCGAATCGCGAAGCCGTCGCGGCGCTGCTTGGTCAACGGCGCCCGCTTTTGAGCTTTGTGACGAGCTTCGTCGTCATCGGTGTTCTCTGGCTCAATCACCATAACTTATTTCACATTCTGAAGCGGGTCGACCGCGGCGTCATCGTGCTCAATCTTGCGCTCCTTCTCGTCGTGTCGTTCATCCCGTATCCAACGTCCCTCATCGGTCAGTACGGGACACTGCGACCCATCGTCGTTCTTTACGGGGCCGTTCTTGGCCTAAGATCGTGTCCCAGGCCGTGGTGTATGAGGGCAGCCGCTTAAGATGGAGGTCGGCCTGAATTTGCCAGCAAGATTACGGATGCGAACCGAGCGCGACTCGTAGCATGTTAGAACTATGAAGCGGATGCAAATGGGCCCATCGGAATGGGCGCTGCTTATAGTTCTCTCCGTTCTATGGGGAGGGTCGTTCTTTTTCTTCAAGGTTCTCGTCGACGCGCATCTCCCTACGCTCACGATTGTTCTTGGACGCGTCGGGATGGCAGCGATCGCGCTGTTAGCTTTCGTCTATCTGAGTGGTCGACGGATGCCGACCTCGCCGACCGTATGGCTTGCCTTTCTCCTCATGGGATTGCTCAACAACGCCGTCCCATTTACCCTCATCGTTTTTGGTGAGACGCAAATTACGAGTGGACTCGCGTCGATTTTTAATGCCACTACACCACTCTTTACCGTCCTATTAGCGCACTTTCTGACCGATGAACGATTAACGCGGGGGAAAGCGGCCGGAGTCTTGATCGGGATTGTCGGCGTAGCCGTGCTCATCGGTCCCAGTGCCGTCCAGGGCTTGAGCCTTATAAACGTCGCTCAGCTTGCATGCCTTGGTGCTGCCTTTGTCTATGGCTGCGCGGGAATCTATGGCCGACGATTTCGCCAAATGGGCGTCGACCCGATCGTCACCGCAACCGGGCAGGTTTGTGGCTCGACGATCATCTTGGTGCCGCTAGCGGCTTTTGCCGATCGCCCTTGGGCGCTTGGCCTTCCCGCAGCGGGAACGCTCGGCGCTTGGATCGGGCTTGCTGTTCTCAGCACGGCGGTAGCGTACATCATCTATTTTCGGATCCTCGCCGCGGCCGGCGCAACAAATTTGCTTTTGGTAACCTTTTTAATTCCGGTCAGCGCGCTACTGCTTGGAACATTTGTGCTCGACGAACACCTTGCATGGACGAGCTTTGTCGGTATGGCACTGATCTTCGTTGGACTCGCGGCGATCGATGGGAGGCTAATCGCGGCCCTCACGCGACCGCCAACGCGCGATCCAATGGAGGGGGCCCTGAGCGGGAAAGAGACTGCAGCATATCTTGCCGGCGGTGAAGGACCCGTCCGCCGTTGAGGACTTCGACTGAACGCAAGTCGAATTTGACCGCAAGGAAACGAGTGCACGAGAGAGGCGTCGACGGTAGAATCGTCTCCGAAGTCATGGAAATGCAAAACGTCGCCCTACCGTCGCTCGAAATAACCTCGGACGACGATCGATACGAGGCCGTGCGCCGTCGTGATTCGCGCGCCGACGGGGTATTCTACTACGCCGTCGCGACAACGGGCGTTTACTGTCGGCCAAACTGTGCGGCGAGGTTGGCGAAGCGCGACAATGTGACGTTCCACCGGACGCCCGAAGAAGCGGAGTCTGCGGGCTTTCGGGCTTGCAAGCGGTGTCGGCCACGCGGACAGGATGATCGTGAGCGAATGCGCGGCGCAATTGCCCGAGTATGCGCACACATCGATGACTCCGTCGAGATTCCAACGCTCGCTCAGCTCGCCGCGATCGCAGAGCTTTTGCCCCATCATTTCCATCGCGCGTTCACCCGTGCACTCGGCGTGACGCCGAGGCGCTACGCTGCCGCGCGACGGTCGGAGCACTTGGGTGCGACCGTGAGAGCCGCAGCACGCGTCACCGACACAGGGAGATTATGGCATGCACCCGACCGTCAAGGCCGCGCGGATCGCCGGGGCGATCTCCCTCTCGGAGATCATTGTTGGCCCCTTCGGCCTGATCTATGTTCCCCGTGCGCTCGTCGTGAGCGGTGACGGAGCCGCTACGGCGGCCAAGATCTTGGGCACGAGACAATGAGGCTGTCCCAGGATACGAGCAGAGCAGCGCATCCTGCTCGTCGAGCGCGAGCTTGAGGAAAGCAACCTTCTCGTCCTCAGCAAGCTGCGCAAAAATTCTGCCGTTGACGCGAAATGACGGCACACCCATATGAACGAGTTCTTCAACCTGCGGAAGCGCTAGCGCGAAGCGGCGCAGCACAGACCGAGTCCTACACGTATGGCGGCTCTTTCTCACGCGTATGCATAACTTCTTACAGAAAATCGATCCTGGAAACGCGCGTCGCAATTAGCCACTGATGCCCAAACGGATCTACAAACGTCGTCGGCGACCTGCGTGCGGATCGTCGGCGGGCATCGCGACGGGAGTCGCCCCGGCAGTAAGTGCGGCTTGAAAGACTGCGTCCAGATTGTCGACGCGATGATGTAGCGATATCGCAACCGGCCCGTCGAGCGGCGTATGTTCTGCATAGTCTGCGTCGGCCAGCTGCAAGAGTGTTCCGCGAACCTCAAGTTCGGCGAACCCGGTCGATCGCGGTAGACATGATTGACGACCTTTACACGCTCGCGAAATAGAGGGCGGCCTGATCTGACGCTTTGATGTTCGCTTG